>NZ_WTVM01000137.1 GCF_012910885.1 Azoarcus taiwanensis
GTTCTGGGGCGAGGACATCGCCAGCGCCCCCTTCGTGCATTACCCGGATGAGCGTTGGTTCAAGCCCGGCAAGAAGGACGCGTTGCCCAAGGGCCTGCTCGACGACTACACGCTGGAGATCTACAACCCCGACGGCGAATTGCGCGCCTCGCACCTCTACGACACCAACTCCGGCAACACCGAACGCGGCATCTGCGCGCTGCCCTATGTGCGCCAGTCGGACGGCGCGGTGGTGTATTTCCCCTCCAACCTGATCGACAACCTCTATCTGAGCAATGGTATGAGCGCCGGCAATACGCTGGCCGAAGCGCAGGTACAGTGCCTGTCGGAAATCTTCGAGCGCGCGGTGAAGCGCGAGATTCTGGAACACGAGCTCGCCCTGCCCGACGTACCGCCCGAAGTGCTGGCAAAGTACCCAGGCATCGTCGCCGGCATCGAGGCGCTGGAGCAGCAGGGCTTTCCGGTGCTGGTAAAGGACGCCTCGCTCGGCGGCGTGTATCCGGTGATGTGCGTAACGCTGATGAACCCGCGCACTGGCGGCGTCTTCGCCTCCTTCGGCGCGCACCCGAGCCTTGAGGTGGCGCTGGAACGCAGCCTCACCGAACTGCTGCAGGGGCGCAGCTTCGAAGGCCTCAACGACCTGCCCCAGCCCACCTTCGAAAGCAATGCAGTAACCGAGCCGAACAACTTCGTCGAACACTTCATCGATTCCAGCGGCGTCGTATCGTGGCGCTTCTTCAGCGCCAGGGCCGATCACGAATTCGTCGAGTGGGATTTCTCCGGCCACGGCGAAAACTCCAACGCCGACGAGGCCGCCACTCTGTTCGGCATCCTCGAAGACATGGGCAAGGACGTGTACATGGCTGTGTACGACCAGCTCGGCGCCATCGCCTGCCGCGTCCTCGTACCCGGCTATTCCGAGATCTATCCGGTCGAAGACCTGATCTGGGACAACACCAACAAGGCGCTGCAGTTCCGCACCGACATCCTCAACCTGCACCGACTCGACAACGCGGCCCTCGCGGCCCTGCTGGCACGGCTCGAAGACAGCGAACTTGATGACTACACCGACATCATCACCCTGATCGGCATCGAGTTCGACGAGAACACCATGTGGGGCCAGCTCACCAGCCTGGAACTGAAGCTGCTCATCCACCTCGCCCTGCGCCAGTTCGAAGCCGCCAAGGAACGGGTGGAGACCTTCCTGCAGTACAACGAGAACACCGTCGAGCGCGGGCTGTTCTATCAAGCCCTCAACGTCGTGCTGGAGGTGCTGCTGGACGACGAACTGGAACTGGCCGACTACGAGTCCAACTTCCGCCGCATGTTCGGCAACCCGCGCATGGATGCGGTGTTGGGCTCGCTGGACGGCAGCGTGCGCTTCTTCGGCCTGACGCCGACGAGCATGAAGCTGGAAGGGCTGGACAGGCACCAGCGCCTGATCGACAGCCACCGCAAGCTACACAAGGCACGGGCCAGGGCCTACATGAACTGACACAGTTATCGGGCGCCTCGGAACGGGCGGCACCGCCTTCAAAACGCCCGAAACAGCAATGCCCGTAGCTCAACTCCCCCTTCGCTCCAACAGTCCGATCACACTGGAGAAATCCAGCCCACCCTTACCCGCCGCGCTGTGGGCGGCATAGATCGATTCGGCCAGTCCCCCCAGCGGCACTGGCGCGCGGGTGGCGATGGCGGCCTCGAGGGCCAAGCCGAGGTCCTTCAACATGAGGTCGGTGCCGAAACCGCCGCTGTAGCCACGCGAGGCCGGTACGCCTTCCATGACCCCAGGCACCGGGTTGTACTTCTCCAGCACCCAGTTGCCGCCCGAGCTGACCTTCATGATGCCGGCGAGCACAGTGGGATCGAGGCCGAGGGACTGGCCGAGGTTGAGTGCCTCGCTGGTGCCGATCATCAGGATGGCGAGCAACATGTTGTTGCACAGCTTGGCTGCCTGGCCGGCTCCGGCATCACCGGCGTGGAAGATGTTCTTGCCCATGCTTTCGAGGACGGTCCGGGCTCGGCCGAGAGCATCATTCTCCCCGCCGACCATGAAGGTCAGCGTACCGGCGGCAGCGCCGGCAGTACCACCGGAGACCGGCGCATCGAGCACCTCCAGGCTGTGCAGCTTGCCCGCGGCGGCGAGCTTTTGCGCGCTGGCGGGAGCGATGGTGCTGCAATCGATGACCAGGATGCCGACGGGCAGGCCGTCGAACAGGCCTGGGGCGGTGTCACTGCCCAGGTAAAGGGCTTCGACGTGGCGGCTTGCCGGCAGCATGCTGATGACGATCTCCGCGCCTTCGACCGCAGCACGGGCAGAATCGGCAACGTGTGCGCCCTGTTCGGTCACACGATCGCAAGCGCTGGCGTCGAGGTCGAAGGCCTGTACGCGAAAGCCAGCCTTGACGAGGTTGATGGCCATCGGGCCACCCATGTTGCCGAGGCCGATGAAGGCGATGGATTTGTCGGTCATGCGGGAAACTCCTTTGGTTCGAAATGTGGTCTCTGGCAGCTTCAAACAAGGTCGGACAGGGGATGCGGGCCGTGGTAGCGAGGTCTGAAGTGGTCTTCGATGACGCCCTCCGGCGTTTCGGCCAGGCTGGCGTATTGCCAGCGCGGCTTGCGGTCCTTGTCGATGAGCAGGGCGCGCACGCCTTCGGCGAAGTCGCCATGGGCGGTGCAGGCGACCGAGGCGTGGTACTCGGTGCGGAATACGTCGGCCAGCGAGAGATGGCGAGTGCGTTGCCACAAGACCCAGGACAGTTGCGCCGAGCTGGGTGCGCCGCGCACAAAGGTCTTGCCGGCGCTCGCCAGCCAAGGGTCGGCGTCTTCGGCGAGCGCGGTCAGCCGGCGGGAGATGTCCGCCAGCCCGTCGTGGCCAATCACGGCCTCGATGCAGTCGAAGTGCTTGCGCAGCGGCGAAGCGGGCACCGCGCATGTCGCACCCAGGCGGTCGAGCAGCGCGCCAAGGCGGGCGTGGTTGGCCGGGCTGGCGTCGTTGACCGGCGCGTCCCAGCGGGTATCGGCAATCAATGCGGTCAAGCGCTCACGTTCATCGTCGGCAACAATGAAGTCGGCCAGGCCGGCAAAGCGTGCATCCGCAGCGTTGAGCGGCGCGCCGGAGAGCGCAAGGAACAGACCGGTGCGCCCCGGCATGCGGCGCAGGAACCAGCTTCCGCCGACGTCCGGGTACAGACCGATGCTGATTTCCGGCATGGCCATGCGGGTGGTTGGTGTAACCACGCGGTGCGAGGCGCCGGCGAGCAGGCCGATGCCGCCGCCCATGACGATTCCGTGGCCCCAGCACACGATGGGCTTGGGGTAGGTGTGGATGCGGTAGTCCAGGCGGTATTCACGCTCGAAGAAGGCCTTCGCCTCCGCTGGCGCCTCGCCGGGTGCTGCGGCCTGGATCGCATGGTAGAGCGCGGCGACGTCGCCGCCAGCGCAGAAAGCCCTGTCGCCGCTGCCGTCGAGGAGCACCCCGACGATGGTAGGGTCGGCCGCCCAGGCATCGAGCTGCAGGGCAAGGCGGTCGATCATCGCCAGCGACAAGGCGTTGAGGCTCTTGGGTGCGTTCAGCGTGGCGTGGCCGAAGCGCCGCCCGCAGGCGGTGGCGAATTCGCGCAGGATCACGCAATCATCCATGGCGCTGCTCCTCAAGCGTTGCGCCACATCGGCGCACGTTTTTCGAGGAAGGCGGTGACGCCCTCACGCTGGTCGGCGGTGTCGAACAGCTTGACGAATGCGGCACGCTCGCTCGCCAGCGCTTCGCCCGGCGGCATGTGGCGCGCGGCCTGGATCATGCGCTTGCAGGCGGCGACGCTGGTGGGGCTCTGGCGTTCTACACCCTGGGCGATCTCCAGCGCGCGCTTGAGTGCTTCGCCGCGCTCGGTAACCTCTTCGACAAGGCGGATGCGCAGTGCGGTGGCGGCATCGAGCCGCTCGCCGCACAGGATCAGGCGCTTGGCCCAGCCTTCACCGACCATCCACGACAGCCACTGGGTACCGCCAGCGCAGGGCAGCAGGCCTACGGCAGCTTCGGGCAGGGCGAGCACGGCCTGTTCCTCGGCCACGCGCAAGTCGCAGGCCAGTGCGCATTCCAGCCCGCCCCCCATCGCATAGCCGTTGATCGCCGCAATGGACACGCCGCGAAACGCCGCCAGGGCCTCGAAGGCGCGGCCAAAGTGGTGCGCCATGGCCGACGCTACCGCCTTGTCACCGTCGGCGAAAACCTTGAGGTCGGCACCGGCCGAGAAAAACTTCTCGCCCTGGCCGGTCACCACCAGGCTGTAGATCTCGCGATCGGCGTTGAGCGCCTCGACCACCTCGACCAGCGCGGCGAGGCTGTCCTGCGTCCAGGTATTGGCCGGTGGGTTGGCCAGGGTGAGGATGGCGATGTGGCCGCGCTTTTCGAGTTCGAGGCCGGGGTAGCTGTGTTTGCTCATTGGAGAGTCTCCGGGTGGATTTGCGCGAGCACGCGGCGAGCGATGATCACGCGCATGATTTCGTTGGTGCCTTCGAGGATCTGGTGCACCCGCGCATCGCGCAGGTAGCGTTCCAGCGGGTATTCGCGGATGTAGCCGTAGCCGCCATGGATTTGCAGCGCCTCGTTGCAGATCGCAAAACCCAGATCGGTGGCCAGGCGTTTTGCCATGGCGCAATACAGCGTGGCGTCGTCGGCTTCGGCGTCCAGCCGGCTGGCGGCCAGGCGCACCATCTGGCGCGCCGCGACCAGTTCGGTAGCCATGTCGGCAAGCTTGAACTGCAGGGCCTGGAAGTCCGCCAGCGGACGGCCGAACTGGCGACGCTCGTGCACATAGGCAAGCGCAGCGTTCAGCGCCCCTTGTGCGGCGCCGACCGAGCAGGTGGCGATGTTGATGCGCCCGCCATCGAGCCCCTTCATCGCGATGGCGAAGCCTTCGCCCTCCGCGCCCAGGCGCTGGCTGGCCGGTACGCGCACGGCGTCGAAGGCGATGCTGCGCGTGGGCTGGCTGTTCCAGCCCATCTTGTGCTCCTTCTTACCGTACGCGATGCCCGGGCTGTCGGCCGCCACCAGGAAGGCCGAGATGCCCTTATGTCCCGCCTCACCTGTGCGTGCCATGACCACCAGCGCATCTGTGGCGCCGGCGCCGGAGATGAATGCCTTGGTGCCGTCGAGCACGTAGTCTTCACCTTGGCGCCTGGCGCGGGTAGTGAGCGCAGCGGCGTCCGAGCCTGCACCCGGCTCAGTCAGGCAGTACGACGCCAGCCATTCGCCGGAGGCCAGTCTAGCGCCCCACTCGGCGGCCACCGCCGGTTGCGCAAAGCGGGTGACCATCCAGGTCGCCATGTTGTGGATGGTGAGATAGGCGGTGGTCGACGGGCAGGCGGCGGCGAGCTCCTCGAACACGATGCTGGCGTCCAGCCGCGGCAGGCCCAGGCCACCGTAAGCCTCCAGTGCGTAGAGCCCGCAGAAACCGAGTTCCCCCGCATGGCGCAGGGCTTCGCGCGGAAACTCGGCTTCGGCGTCCCAGCGCGCCGCGTGGGGCGCGAACTCGCGTTGGGCGAATTCGCGCGCGGTGTCGCGGAAGGCGCGCTGGTCTTCGGAAAGTTCGAAGTCCATGGCGATGCTCCGTCAGGTCTTACTTGAGGCTGATCGTGGTGTTGACCGGGGCCACCACGTCGTCGTCGAACCAGCGCGCGGTAACGGTCTTGGTCTGGGTGTAGAACAGGATCACCTGCTGGCCGTAGGGCCCCAGGTCCCCCAGCTTGGACCCGCGCGAACCGGTGAAGGAGAACAACGGCACAGGCACCGGAATGGGCACGTTGATGCCCACCTGGCCAACGTCGATCTCTTCCTGGAACTTGCGTGCCGCCGCGCCGGACTGGGTGAACACGCCGGTGCCGTTGCCATTGGGGTTGGCATTGATCAGCGCGATCGCATCGTCGAGAGTGTCGACCGCCATCGTGCACAGCACCGGCCCGAAGATCTCCTCGTCGTAAATGCGCATGCCGGGCCTGACCCCCGAGAACAGCGTCGGCGCGATGAAATTGCCGCGGGGATAGCCAGCGACATCCGGGGTGCGGCCGTCCAGTTCGAGGGTCGCACCCTCTTCCACGCCCGACTCGATCAGTTCGAGGATGCGCGCCTTTGCGGAAGGCGAGATCACCGGCCCGAGATCGGCCCCCGGCTCGTGTCCGGCGTTGACCTTGAGCGCACGGGCGCGCCCGACCAGTTCCGGCAGCCACCGCGCCGACTCGCCGACGAACACCACCACCGACGACGCCATGCAACGCTGACCGGCAGCGCCGAAGCCGGCGCCCGCCAGTGCGTTGAGGGTCTGCTCCTTGTGCGCGTCGGGCAGCACCACAACGTGGTTCTTGGCGCCCATCATGCACTGCGCGCGCTTGCCGGCTAGGCTGGCACGGTTGTACACATGCGTGCCGACGCGGGTGGAGCCCACGAAGGACACCGCCTTGATGTCCGGATGGTCGCAAATGCCGTTGACCACGTCGACCGCGCCATGCACCACGTTGAGCACGCCGGGCGGAATCCCGGCCTCGACCGCAAGCTCCACCAGCTTCATCGTGGACATCGGGTCCTGCTCCGAAGGCTTGAGCACAAAGGTGTTGCCGCAGGCAATTGCCATCGGGAACATCCACAACGGGATCATCGCCGGAAAGTTGAACGGCGTGATGCCCGCACACACGCCGATCGGCTGCAGCAGGGTGTAGGTGTCGACACCGCTGGCCACGTTGTTGGCCAGCCCGCCGAGTTGCAGTGTGCCGATGTTGGCCGCGTGCTCGACCACTTCGAGCCCGCGGAAGACGTCGCCCTCGGCGTCAGGCAGCGTCTTGCCCTGCTCCGCGGTGAGGATCGCTGCGACCTCCTTCATGTTCTCGCGGATCAACTGCTGGTATTTGAGGAAGATGCGTGCGCGGGCGCCGATGGGTGTCTTCTTCCAGCTTTCAAACGCACGCTTGGCCGCGGCGACGGCGGCGTTCAATTCTTCCGCGGTCGCCATCGGCACGCGCGCCAACACTTCCTGGGTAGCCGGGTTGACTACGTCGCGCCATTCGCTGGTACGCGATTCGACGAATTCGCCGTTGATCAGCAACTTGACAGTGGGCACAGTATGGGACGCTTGAGTCATATGAGTTCTCCTCCTCGTTGGCGGCTATGAGTCGGCACGCCTGTTCGCGCCGTCATGTCAGATCGTATTTACACATTCACAAATCATCAGTAAGCTATTGATGTAACAGCGAAACCTTGCGAATCAATTCGCAAGACAAAGCGCGATTTTGTTAATTTTGTGAATGGTCGGAGGGGACCGCGTGAGTCGCAAGCTTTTCATAGGCGCCCGCCTGCGCCGCTTGCGGGAGCAGGCCGGGTTGAACCAGGGCGCGATGGCCAGTCGACTGGGCATTTCGCTGAGCTATGTCTGCCAGTTGGAGAACAATCAGCGCCCGGTCACCGCCGCGGTGCTGCTGAAGCTCGTCGAGGTGTTCGACTGCGACATCGCAGAATTCTCCGAGGAGCAGGACAAGCGCCTGCTCGGCGAACTGATGGCGCTGTGCCGTGACCGCGAGCTGATCGGCGAGAACATTGCCCCGGCACAACTTGCCCGCATCGTCGAGCAGACACCGGAGGCGGCGAGCGCACTGGTCAACCTGGCCGAGCGCCATCACCGGCTGCAGGAGGAATACGCGCAGTTGCTCGATCGCGTCTACGGCGACCAGCTCGCCACCCCACTCGCGGTGCTGCCGCACGAGGCGGTGCGCGATTACTTCAACCGCCGCAATAACTACATCGATGCGCTCGATGTCGCCGCCGAGGCACTCGCCACCGAACTCGGCTTGCGCCCCGGCGAACGCAGCGCGGTGTTGCGCGCAGCCCTGCTCGAACGCCAGCGCGTCGCAGTACGCGTTATCGATGCGGGGGCCGAAGGCATACTGCGCCGCTTCAACCCGCGTCGAATGCAGTTGGAGATTGCCGCCGGGCTCTCGGACGCACAGCAGGCCTTTCAGTTAGCGACCCAGTGGGCATTGATCGAACACCGGGAGATGATCGACGCCGAAATCGCCGCAGCCGGTCTCGACGACGAGCAATGCAGCGGACTCGCCCGCCAGGGCCTGGCACACTATTTTGCCGGTGCGGTGCTCCTGCCCTACGGTGACTTCCTCGCCGCTGCAAACGCAAGCCGCTACGACCTGGAAAGCCTGCAGCGGCGCTTCGCCGTGGGCTTCGAGACCGTCTGCCATCGCCTGTCAACGCTGCAAAGGAGCGGCGCGCGCGGCGTGCCGTTTTACCTGGTGCGGGTGGACCAGGCCGGCAACATCTCCAAGCGCCAGAGCGCCACCGCCTTTCACTTCGCCCGCCACGGCGGCGCCTGCCCGCTATGGCATGTGCACGAAGCCTTCACCCGCCCCGGCAAGATACTCACCCAGCTTGCGGAAATGCCCGACGGCACGCGCTTCTTCGGCATTGCGCGCACCATCTCACGCGGCGGCGGCGCCTTCCGCGCACCGCGCAAGTTGTTCGCCGTCGGCCTGGGCTGCGATCTCTCTCACGCGCAGCAACTCGTCTATGCCGACGGCCACGACCTCGCGGCACCACGCGACGTCGCACTGATTGGCCCTGGCTGCCGCGTCTGCCCCCGCAACGACTGCGTCCAGCGCGCCTTCCCACCCGCCGGCCGGCCGTTGAGCACGGGTGTCGATGTCGAATCGCTGGTGTCCTACCGGTTTGAGAGCGACGCGCTGTAAGGGGTGGGGGCAGCTGATCGGCCTGAGCTGCCGGTGCTTGACGGGTGCAGTCAGGGCGCTATGTGTCGGTCGCCTGCCGTTCGACGGTCAGGCGACGGCGAACGACAGCTTCTCCATCCTGCGAACTGGAGCTACCGACCCACAGCCGCCTCATGACATTCCCAAGCCCTACGACAGCATGCAGATCATCAAGCTGCCACCCGTATCGAGCTTTGTAATTATCCGACAGGCATTGAGCTAAACGCGCAATTCTTGCAAGACCTCGGGGTGAGCTACGGCAACACGGAGCAGCGTCTTGGCAGCACCCGTGGGCGAGCGACGACCTTGCTCCCACTCCTGTAACGTTCGGGCGGACACGCCCAGAAGGTCCGCAAAGGCTTGTTGAGACAAGCCCATCTTTGCGCGAGCCTCAGCAGCTTCGGACAACTCGACACGCGTGGCGTGCGCGGCCTCGCCGCGTTTCATTTGCTTGACGGATTCAAGCAGATCCTGCTGGAACTTTTCGATCTCAGAGGGCATCTTCGACTCCTTGTTTCAACTCTGCCAAGAAGGCCGTGGGGAGATTGTCGAACTTGGCCTTCTTGTAGACGATCAAGAGCCAAATTGTTTCGGTGTTCGCGTTGAAGTAGATGACCCTGGCGCCGCCGCGTTTTCCTTGCCCGGCAGATGACCAGCGGACCTTACGGCAGCCACCACTTCCCCGGATGACATCACCGGCCTCTGGATTGGCAGCGATCCAGTTGATGAACTCGACGCGCTCGACTTCCGACCAGACTTCGCTGGCATAACGTCGAAAGATAGCGGTTTCAGCAACTGTCCTCACTCGCTCAATATACGGCATTGACGGAGTTTTCGCAAGGACCGGACATGGATTCCCAGGTAGGTAGGAAGCAGCAGCCGTGCAAACGGACCATCGGCGCAGACCAAGTACTTGTCCATGGCCGATGACAGTTAAACGGTCAGTCCTGAGCGGTTACATGTCGTTCGCGTTGGAGGAAACATCGCGTCCGCAACGTCTTCTGATGGCCGTGAGCGTGAGCACGAAGCCGTGCCAAGAAGCTGACATGCGCTACGCGCGCCAGCAGGCCAAGGTCCGCTGTCAGCGAAGTCCGGCAACTCTCACTGCCGGCCATCAGCGGCCGTAAGGCTTTCCCGTCTGAACGTCAGGAGCAGACTGAATCGGGTCGTTCCAAACTACACCAAAACCGGGGGCGATGAATCGACGAACGTGCAGGCACGTTCGCATTCCTTC
>NZ_WTVM01000138.1 GCF_012910885.1 Azoarcus taiwanensis
GCTGGAAAGCCCACGGATTCTAACAACACACCCGGATACGCACAATCCGGACGTCCGCCGTGACGTCACCGGTGGCGTGACCGAAATGCAAGGGGCGATCCCCGGGAAGGCCTGCATGCTGTCGATCCACAACACCCTCACGCGCAAGAAGGAAGCATTCGTGCCCATCGAACCGGGCAAGGTGCGCATGTATGTCTGCGGCATGACGGTCTACGACTTCTGTCATCTCGGGCACGCCCGCGTGATGGTCGTTTTCGACATGGTGGTTCGATGGTTGCGCGCGAGCGGCTTTGATGTGACCTATGTGCGCAACATCACCGACATCGACGACAAGATCATCAAGCGCGCGCAGGAAAACGGTGAGTCCATCCGGGCACTCACCGACCGTTTCGTCGCCGCGATGCACGAGGATGCCGATGCTTTGGGCGTGCTTCTTCCGAGCCACGAGCCGCGAGCGACCGACTATGTTGCCAGCATGCAGTCGCTGATCGGCCGGTTGTACGAAAAAGGCCTTGCCTACCAGGCCGACAATCGTGATGTCTGCTATGCGGTACGCAAGTTTCCAGGGTACGGCAGGCTGTCCGGCAAGTCGATTGATGAGTTGCGCGCCGGCGAGCGTGTCGAAGTGGTGACCGACAAACGGGACCCGCTGGATTTCGTGCTGTGGAAGCATGCGCGTGATGAAGAGCCGGAGGAGGTGAAGTGGGCCTCGCCGTGGGGGCCGGGGCGGCCCGGTTGGCACATTGAGTGCTCGGCGATGAGTTCCGATCTGCTCGGGGAACGTTTCGACATCCACGGAGGCGGTCAGGACCTGCAGTTCCCGCACCACGAGAACGAGATCGCTCAGTCCGAGGGGGCGCACGGGCACACCTTCGTCAACTACTGGATGCACAACGGCTTCGTTCGGGTTGATGACGAGAAGATGTCGAAGTCCCTCGGCAACTTCTTCACCATTCGTGAAGTGCTGGCGCGTTACGACGCTGAAGTCGTCCGATTCTTCATCCTGCGTGCCCATTACCGCAGTGCACTCAACTACTCGGATGCGCATCTCGACGATGCCCGTAATGCCCTGACGCGTCTCTACACTGCACTGCGCAACGTCGCGCCGGCGTCGGGCGGGCTGGATGCGTCCGAAGCTCACGCCGAGCGCTTTGCATCCGCGATGAACGACGACTTCAACACTGCCGAAGCAATCGCGGTTCTGTTCGATCTTGCCAACGAGGTGAATAGAAGCCAGTCTCCCGAAATGGCTCGCCAGCTCAAGGCGCTCGCGGGCGTACTCGGACTGCTCGAGCGCGACCCGGTGGCATTTCTACAGGGTGGGGATGGCGGTGACGAGGACGCGGGTCGAATCGAGGCTGCGATTGCCGCCAGGACCGAAGCCAAGAAGTCCCGGGACTTCGCAACAGCAGACCGGATTCGCGCGGAGTTGCTCGAGCAGGGGGTTGTGCTCGAAGACACGCCTCAGGGCACGGCCTGGCGCCGCGCCTGAGGCGGTTTGTCAGCGGCCGAAGCGGCCGTGACTGATGACGGTCAGGTCGATGAAATCGAGGCCGACCGGGTTCGCGGTCGTGCCAACCAGTTTCAAACCGCCAATATCGGTATTCGCCATCCCTGCAAGCGCTTGCCTGAAAGCGTCGCGAGTGGGGTTGCTGCCCGCCTGCCGGAGCGCTTCGCTGAAGACTGCGGCGGCAAGATAGCCTTCGAGTCCGGCGTAAGAGTATTCCATGCCGGCGGAATCGGCGTCCCTGCGATAGTCGCGCACGACTGGGTAATCCAGCCGGAACGGTGAGGGCGTGACTTGTGCGAGCGCCAGGCCGTGGGCGTCACGCCCAAGTGTGCGGACAAGCTCGCTGCTGCTGATCACCGACAGGCCATACAGCATCGGTTGGGCGGTCGTTTCACGCAGGGCGCGGATCATCATGGGTGGAGTCCGGCCAGCGGCGACGAGAATCAGAGCCGCCGGATTAGCTTCGGCGACCAGCCGTGCAGGTTCGCTTGCATCGTTGGCGGTCATGTCTATAGCCGCGGTTACCGCGGGTTCCAGACCGCGCAGCGCCAGCGCCGCCCGGGCCGCCTGCAGGCCCGCCTCGCCGAAGGCGTCGGCGTGGTGGACCACGCCGATCGATTTCACACCGAGCATGGTCAGGTGTTCGACGATTCGCTCGATTTCACGCGAGTATGAAGCCCTGAGGTGGAAGACGTTGGCGTTGGGTGGTTCGCGCAAAGCGTCCGCGCCGGTATAGGGGGCGAAGAAAGGTACGTCGGCTGCAAGTGCAACCGGCATCGCTCGTAGCGCAGGGCCTGTGCCGAAGCAGGCAAAGAGGGCGAAGACGCCATGCTCGTTGATCAGGCGGCGTGCGTTCTCTTCCGCCTTGTCGGGACTGTATTCGTCGTCGAGTACGACCAACTCGAGCCGTTTGCCATTGATGCCGCCACGACGGTTGACCGTGTCGAAGTAAAGCTTGGCTCCATCAACATACTCCATGCTCAGCGGTGCGAGCGGGCCGGTGAGTGCGCTGCTGTTGCCTATCAGAATGCGATCGCCCGCAGTTTCACCTGCGTGACCGTCGCCGATCGGCAAGAGCAGCGCTGAGTTCGCGAAGACGCTTGCAGCGAGACCGACGAGCAATCGGCGACGCAATGGGGTGTGGAGTCGAGAATGAGTCATATCGGTTATCGGAGTGAAGTCGGAATGGGGTGGCAAGAGCGTGTGCGAGTATAGCGCAGCCGAATAAGCATTCTGGATTGCAGTTGCCCCGCCGGGTCATCGTCTCCGCATTGACGCGGATACGAAAGTCTTTGACCGCGTCGCCGATTAAGCTGATAGACTCTGAAAGTTGTTTTGTGCGAATTCGATTCGCCCTCATGCTTGGGTCACGGATGTGCGACAACTCTGGCGCAGCTGGGATTCTTGAACAAGGGAGGAACGCGATGGCGTTCGTCATTCTCTCCGCAGGCACGCTCACACGTCCGCGCACGCGGACCTTCAGCCTCGGAGCATTCGCGATGTTGCTGGCAATCCTGGTGGTTGCCGCGTTGGCCGGTGGTTACTGGCTGGGCCATCGCACGCTCGAGCTCCGTCCAGTGCTGGATCAGCCCGAAGCTGTCGCGGTACCGGAGAGCGTTTTGCCGGCAGCCGCACCGGAGCGTGCCGTGATCGTGAGCGATCCTAACCGGCACCTCATAGATCGATTCGGCGAACTCGCGGGGCGGGTAATCCACCTCGAGGCCGAGGCGGTCGAGTTGGCGGCGCGAATCGGCGCGATCGCCGAATTTGAAGCCCGGATCAAGCCGGAAGAGACCGCGGATGTGCCTCTGGGCAGGGCAGCACGCACACAGCCTGGTGCACCCTCGGGCGGTCCACTGTTGCGGCCATTGGAAGATGACGCGGCGCCCAAGCTGGACGAAGCCGCGCTGGCGGATGACTTTGACGCCGGTGAAGCCTTGGGCGAAGACTTCGTCAGGCTGGAGAGCGACATAGCGCGCTTGTCCACGCTGCTTGCCTCCATCGACGAAGCAGCGACCTCGCTCAATCACGCCCATATGTCGTTTCCGGGCCGTACGCCGGTTCGGGGCGTGGCGATCAACTCCAGCTTCGGCAACCGTGTCGATCCGATCTCGCGTCGCAGGGCTTTCCATAGCGGGGTCGATTACGCGGCACCGCGCGGCACGCCGATCCACGCGAGTGCGGGTGGTCGCGTCATATTTGCTGGTAATAGGCGGCACTACGGCTTGACCGTCGAGATCGATCATGGCGCGGGTCTGGTGACTCGCTATGCGCATGCCTCGCGATTGCTTGTTTCCAAAGGGCAGGTCGTCATGCCAGGGGAGGAAATTGCACGTGTGGGGGCCACCGGTCGTACCACGGGACCTCATCTCCATTTCGAGATTCTGAAGGACGGCCACTTTGTGGACCCCTCGATCTATCTCGCGCGTTTTTGATTCAGCCTCATGTCTTTCGGACACCGTTCGCGTAATCGCGAGCTGACGGCCAGCGATCTTGTGCTGACGGCCTCAAGCCGTCGCGGTCCGGCCATGCTGTTCTGGGGTTTCGTGATCGTGCTCGCGGGTGCGGTCGCAGTCGGCGTGATCTACATCGAACAGTTGATCCGTGCCGATGCTCGCGTCGAGGCGCTGGAACTGGAGAAGCGCCAACTTGGCGCGGAAACCCTCAGGCTGGAAGCTTCGTTGCAGGAATCCGGCGGGACGGTGGAGCGCCTGTTGCTTGATCTGGAAATCGCGGCGGTGACCCAACTGGAACTCGAGCGGCAGATCACGGTGCTGAACGAGCAGCTCAAGCAGGTCAAGGAAGAACTCGAATACGTCAAGAATGCAGGAGACTGACGCCACTGGTTTGCTGGTGGCGGGTTGCATTATCCGGAGGAGTCATCGATGTTTGGCAGGAAGAACAAGCAAACGATTGAGGTAACCAAGCTTTCGAGCCTGATCGCCGACAATCTCCACATTGTCGGTGACGTGTTGTTCTCGGGCGGCCTGCGCGTTGACGGCAAGGTCGATGGCAACGTTCTGGGAAAGCGCGGCGAGAAAAGCCTTGTGGTGATCAGCGAAAAGGGCAGCGTCGTTGGGCGGGTGTGTGCCTATGATGCTGTCGTGAATGGCACGATTTCGGGCGACCTGGAGGTTGAGCACTTCCTGGAACTGCAACCTGGTGCCAAGGTGTCGGGCAACATCTCTTATCGGCAGCTGCAGATGGAGTGTGGCGCCACGGTCGACGGCAAATTGGTAAAGGTGGATGAGGCTGCGCCAGAGAAGGGCAAGCGGGCTGCACCGGTTGCGGTACCAAGCGTGCCGAAGCCCCAGTCCGAAACGCAGGTGGCGCCCCCGCCTGCAGAGCGGGGCTTGACATCCTCCGTGGCGGAAATCGCGAAGAACGCCGAAGCCAAACCCTGATCAGTCTGGCCCGGCTCTCGGTTGCCGTTCAGTGCTCCGGCGGGCTGAAGGTCTCTTCCGCATGGCGACGTATGAGCGCCACACCTCCTTGAAGAAACACGGTGTCGTAACCCTCGGCCGGAATCCGGTCGCTGCGCGTTATCGCGAGACCACCTGGTTCCGGCGTGCCGCTGGGCGTGACCGCTTCACGATAGACGCTGAAGCTGGGCACGCTGAAGCGCATCGAGACAACCGGTTCGTCAAGATCCTTGGCGATCAGTGCTGCCTGACGCACCGGCTCCTGCAGTACCGCGCCGAACCAAGGGGTGACCACAAGCGCGAGGACGACGACCTGGATCGCGCCGGCGAGCACGAGCTTGCGATGCAATTGTGCCTTCCATAGTGACATTGCAGCCAGCCAGAGCAACAGGCCCGCGATACTGACCAGATAGAAGAGCGGGGACGCGCGCTCACCGGCAAGCGCCAGGTGGGCGCGGAAGAAGGCGTTGCCCGATTCGGTGCCCGAGAGCCACACAAAGATCAACGGCAATAGCGGAATCAGCGCGAGAACCAGGGTCGGTGCGGTGAGATGGGCTACAGGGCGCCGCAAACCTGAACAATGGGCCGCGATGAGCAGAAAAAGCGGTGTCGAGCCGTAGAGAACGTAATGTGGCAGCTTGGTGCCCGACATCGAGAAGAAGCCGATCACGAAGACGCTCCAGATCCACAGAAAACGGTGGAGATCGCTGCTGAAGTCCGGCTTGATCTTCCTGAGGGTTGCGAGCAGTGGCCCGGTCCATGGCAGCAGCAACACCGGCACCATGAATACGTAGTAGAAGATGCTGCCAGCGTGGCTGTGAATCGTTCCGGAGAACCGCTCGACGTTGTGCTTGAGAATGAAACCCTCTATGAAGTCCCAGCCGTGGAGGGTGAGTGCGACAGCGTACCAGGGTGCGACGATGCCGATCAGAATGACCCAGCCCAGGGGGTCGAACACCGCCTTGAACCATTGCTTCCATTGGCCTTTGGTGGCGCAGTAGAGAAAGGTGACCGCGCCTGGTATCAGGAAAGCGATTGGACCCTTGGTGAGAATGCCGAGACCGATCCATAGAAAGCTGCGTAGCAGCGGTGCGCGCCGACCGGACTCGAGATGTCGCCAGGCATCGAACATCGACAGGGCGATGAGCAGGTTGAGCAGGCCGTCGGCGGTGGCGGCACGACCGATGACGAAGGGGCCGAGTGCGGTGGCGGCGATTGCCATCGCGATCAACGCGTTGTCGTTGCCGAAACGCGGACGTGCGAAGTGCCAGATGACGTAGCACCAGAGTGCGGCGGAGATCGCCGACGGCAGACGGAAGGCCCACTCGCTCAAGCCGAAGATCAGGTAGCCGACGGCCTGGAACCAGTACACCAGAATGGGCTTGTCGAATCGCGGCTCGCCATTGAGATACGTGAACAGGAACTCGCCACGTTCGAACATCTCCTGCGTCGCGCGGGAGAAGGCGCCTTCATCGATGTCAAACAGCGGTGCTGCGCCCAGTCGCAGAAAGAAGGCGAGCAAGGGCAGGCAGAGGATGAGTGCGACCAACGGGGTGAAGCCGCGTTGTGAAGGCGTCACGTGGCCGCTCATGACTCGTGATCGACTTTGCGTTCGGGCTGATACCAGCCTTCGTCCTTGCCGAGCTGTGCCTGTGGTTGGGCCAGGTAGGCGCGCGAGGTGCCGGACTCGTAGTAGATGCGCGTGAGCAGTTCGGCGATCACGCCCGAGGTGACCATCTGGACTCCGGCGATGACAAGGAAGAAACCGCCGAACAGCATAGGCCGGGTGCCGATGGATTCACCGAAGAACACCTTGAGGCCGATCAGATAGGTCAGGATCAGACCGCCCAAGGCTCCCAGTGCGATGCCGATGCCACCGAAGAAATGCCCCGGTCGGGTGCGGTAGCGCATGAAGAAGTAGACGAACACCAGATCCAGAATGACCCGGAAAGTGCGCGAAATACCGTACTTGGACTGTCCGAAGACACGCGGGTGGTGGGTGACCACTTCCTGTGCGATCTTGTTTGGGGTGGTGACGGTTGCCAACCACGCGGGGATGAAACGGTGCATTTCGCCGTAGAGGCGAACGTTCTTGATCGCACTGCCGCGGAATACCTTGAGGCTGCAGCCGTAATCCTTCAGGCGCACACCGGTGAGCCGTGCGATGAGCCGGTTGGCAATGCGTGATGGAATCTTGCGCAGCAGCAGACCGTCCTGACGGTTCTTGCGCCAGCCTGCGACCAGATCCAGGTTCTCGGTGAGCAGGCGCTTGACCATGCGTGGAATGTCGATCGGGTCGTTCTGCAGATCGCCATCCATGGTGGCGATCACGCTGCCGCGCGCGGCATCCAGGCCTGCCTGCATCGCCGCCGTCTGCTTGAAATTCCGCACCAGTTCCACAACACGGATATGAGGGCCGAAATGTCTGGCGCAGCGGGCGAGTTCCACCGGTGTCGCGTCCGAGCTGCCGTCGTCAACAAGCACCACTTCCCAGGGCCAGGGGTAGCCGTCGAGCGCAAGGTGGATGCGTGCGAGCAAGGGTTCGACGTTCTCGGATTCGTTGTACATCGGCACCACGATCGAAAGCGTATGTTCCGGCAGGCCATCTGGAATCTGTGGATCGGCAGGCGGTAGGGGATGAGCGGTCATGAGCGGTTGCCGTCGTACATGGATTTGTCGGTGAGGCGCCCGGCTGTCTTGCCAGGCCATAGCCAGGCGATCACGCCGGCACTGACCGCGCTGGCGATCACGATGAGGTGCAATACCAGCGCGGCCTTGAGTCCTTCGGTGAGTGCGATGCCATTCGGTAGCAGCGCGGCTGCGGCCCCGGCCTCGTAGGTGCCGAATCCCGCGACCCCTTGCACCGGCTGGATCGCTGCAAGTTCGGCACCGAGCACGCCGGCACCTGCCAAAGCAAAGCCGCTGCCGAGAACGTGAGACAGCAACCACGCCTGGGCTGCCAGCTTCACGGTCCAGTTCGAAACTGTCCACAGCCAGCCCAGGCGAGCATGCTGCGTTGATTCGGCAAATGCAGTGCGCAGCCTGGAAACCAGTGAGGCGAAGCGGCCGACCGGTTCACGCCCCGAAGGGCGCGTTGCCCAATGCGGAAGATACCACGCGACCAACAACAGGGCAGCGATTGCAAGCAGTCTCAGGGGGATGGGGATGCCGGGCCAGATCAAGGCCGCAAGCGCCATCACGACGAAGGCATCCTGCAGCCTGAACCAGAACAATGAGGCGAGCGCGCGGGACAGCGAAACCCCGAAATGTCTCTGCAACAGGATCGGAAAAGCCGCCTCGCCACCACGAAACGGGACGACGTTCACCATCGCATTGTGGATCATCACGATACGCAGGCACGGCCAGTAACCATTGCGGCGCTGGGCGCCGTCAACTGATTGGTACTTGAACTCACTGTAGACGCGTAATGCGCGAATGAAGTAGCTTGCCAGCAGGCCTGCAATGCCGAGTACCAGGGCGGGCAGCGACAGGGCACGCGCGGCTTCCAGCAGTGCAGACCAGCCCTCCTGTGTCGCCAGCCAGACGAAAAGCGTCAGCGTCAGAATGACCGCAAGGACGCGCTTCAAGTTCTGCTCCTCGGCACGGGCCGGATCATCGCGTAGCCTGCGCCTGCGCAACCGGCAGCGGCCAGCAGATACTGCATCCAGAGTCCTTCCGGATAACCGAGGTCGTCGAAGAAAAGCCAAAGCGAAGACAAGCCGATCAGCACGGCCATGGTGCGAATACCGCTGGCACGGGTCCAGAACTGCCAACGGCCCGACCACCATACACCGAGCGCCCCGCACAGCCAGCCTCCGGCGGCACCGGCAAAGATATCGAGCGGCCAGTGGGCGCCGACCGCGACACGCGAGAAAGCCGCCAGTGCAGCTATTGCAAGCGCGACCCAGGCGAGCCAGCGACGTCCGGGCGCGAGGCAGCATAATGCCACTGCCGCACCGATGCCGAACGCGGTAACCGAATGCCCGGAGGGAAAGGCGTTGGCCTTGAGAGTCTTGCCGACGATCCAGATCTCGTCCGGGTCCAGCACCGCCCCGGGCCGTGCCTCCTGGAACAGCTTCTTCAGACCGTGGGCATAGAGGCTGCCCGCCGGCAGGGCTAGCAGGGCTGCAGCTGCCCAGCGCGGCTGCCAGTGTAGAGCGATGGCCAGTAGCGCAAATGCTCCGCCGGTCGATGCGATGTTCGTGATGCCAGCCCAGAACTCCGCCGGGAGAGCCCGTGAGGCATCATTCCAGGCGAGAAACAATGAAGTGTTCGCCCCCCCCTGCAGGACGGCCAGCGCCAGCGCGGCGGGAACAAAGGCGGGGAGCAGGAACCAGGCCCAATCAGATCGCGGCCTGGAGGTCGGGATGTTTGACACGATGACAGTCGTAATTTCGATTAACTCGTAATGGTATCGCGCTTCGGTATCGGGCGGGCCGAGCGGTCAGTCAGTTATAATTCGACGCTTGGATTTTTTTGCCGGCCCGCCGGTTCCGCCCGATCGATTTGCAGCACATACCCACATGACCGACATCCTCAAGCTGCGCGGTGACGCAGCCTTTTCCAGTGCCCGTCTCGAACGCCTGCGTCAACGCGCGACTGCTGTTGCGCCCAAGCTGAGGTCGCTGGAAGCCCGTCACTGGTTCTTCGTTGAAGTATCGAGCCCGCTTTCCGAAGCCGAGCAGCAGCGCCTTGGCGAGCTGCTCGGTGTGGAGCAGGGCGGCGCGCAAGGCACGGGTGACCTGCTGCTCATCGTGCCGCGTTTGGGCACGATCTCGCCCTGGTCGTCCAAGGCAACGGACATTGCGCATCAGTGTGGCTTCGACAAGGTCGTGCGCATCGAGCGCGGCATCGCGTTCATCCTGGACGCGTCTCGTCTGGACGAGGGTGCGCGTTCAGCGCTGCTGCCCCTGTTGCACGACCGCATGACCGAGTCGGTGTTGCAGAGCCTGGACGCTGCCGACGCGCTGTTTCATCACTACGATCCACAACCGATGACTTCGGTGGATATCC
>NZ_WTVM01000139.1 GCF_012910885.1 Azoarcus taiwanensis
ACATCGCGTTCTCGGGGTCGGGGTGAGACTCCATGAAGAGCCCGGCCACCCCGGCCGCAACCGCGGCACGCGCCAACACGGGCACGAACTCACGCTGACCACCGGACGAGGTGCCCTGCCCGCCCGGCAACTGCACCGAATGGGTCGCGTCGAACACCACCGGGCAGCCTGTCTCGCGCATGATCGCAAGACTACGCATGTCGGAGACCAGATTGTTGTAACCGAAGGAAACGCCACGCTCGCACACCATGATGGTGTCGGCGCCACCGGCGGCCTCTCGCGCCTTGGCAACGACCTGTTTCATGTCGCCCGGCGCGAGGAACTGTCCCTTCTTGATGTTGACCGGTTTGCCCGAAGCGGCGACCGCATGTATGAAGTCAGTCTGGCGACACAGAAAGGCCGGCGTCTGCAACACGTCGACCACCGCGGCTACCACCGGCACCTCTTCGACGGTATGCACATCGGTGAGCACCGGGACACCGACCTTGTCGCGCACCTCGGCGAGGATCTCCAGGCCCTTCTCCATGCCGAGCCCCCGATAGGACTTGCCCGAACTGCGGTTGGCCTTGTCGTACGACGACTTGTAGATGAACGGAATGCCGAGTTCGCCGCAGATGTCGCGCAGACGCGTGGCAGTATCGAACGCCATCTCTCGCGATTCGATGACACACGGCCCCGAAATCAGGAAGAAGGGCTTGTCGAGCCCGACCTCGAATCCACACAGCTTCATCGGCTTACCCTCGTCAGTTGCCCGTCTTGCGCGCCAACGCTGCCCGCACGAAGGCGGTGAACAGCGGGTGACCCTTGCGCGGGTTGGAGGTGAATTCCGGATGGAACTGACACCCCACGAACCACGGATGATCAGCCAGTTCGACCATTTCGCACAGACCGGTTCCCTCGGCTCGACCCGAGACTCGAAGCCCCTTGTCCTCGAGCGAAGGCAGCAAGGCGTTGTTCACTTCATAACGGTGACGATGGCGCTCGATGACCTCCGGCATGCCATAGATGTCCCTCGCAAGCGAACCCTCGGCAAGATGACAGAGCTGCCCGCCCAGGCGCATGGTGCCGCCGAGGTCAGAATCGGCAGAACGCTTTTCGACCTTGCCGGTGCGATCCTGCCATTCGGTGATCAGGCCGATCACCGGATGCTCGGTGGCGGTATCGAACTCGGTCGAGTGTGCGCCGGCCAGACCCGCGACATTGCGTGCAAACTCGACGACCGCAAGCTGCATGCCGAGACAGATGCCCAGGTAAGGCACCTTGTTCTCGCGGGCGAACCGGATCGCCGCGATCTTGCCCTCGGTGCCGCGCTTGCCGAAGCCCCCGGGCACGAGGATGGCGTCCATCTTTTCCAGTACGCCACAGCCGTCGCGCTCGATGTCTTCGGAATCGATGTAGTGGATATTCACCTTGGACTCGGTGTGCATCCCGGCATGATTCAAGGCCTCGATCAGAGACTTGTAGGATTCCGTGAGGTCGACATACTTGCCGACAAAGGCCAGGTTGACCGCAGCCTTCGGATTTTCCAGCGCATGAATGAGGCGCTCCCACACGCTGAGATCCGCTGCGCGCGCAAGAATGCCAAGCTTGTGGCAAACGATCTCGTCGAGCATCTGGTTGTGCAGCATGCCCGGGATCTTGTAGATCGAATCGGCATCGAGGCACTCGATTACCGCTTCCGGCATCACGTTGCAGAACAGCGCGATCTTCCGCCGCTCGTCGGCGGGGATCTCGCGGTCAGCACGACACAACAGAATGTCGGGCTGGATACCGATCTCGCGCAGCTCCTTGACCGAGTGCTGAGTAGGCTTGGTCTTGAGCTCGCCCGCGGTCGGGATATAGGGCAACAGCGTCAAATGCATGAAGCAGGTGCGGTTGCGCCCTTCCTCGAAGCCCATCTGGCGGATGGCTTCGAGAAACGGCAGCGACTCGATGTCACCCACGGTGCCGCCGACTTCGACGATCGCGACGTCGGCACCTTCGGCGCCACGCTTGACGAACTGCTTGATCTCGTCGGTGATGTGCGGAATAACCTGGACCGTCTTGCCCAGATACTCGCCACGGCGCTCCTTCTTGATCACCGACTCATAGATCTGGCCGGTGGTGAAGTTGTTGCGCTTGCTCATCTTGGCGCTGGTGAAGCGCTCGTAGTGACCCAGATCGAGGTCGGTTTCTGCCCCGTCCTCGGTGACGAACACCTCGCCGTGCTGGAACGGGCTCATCGTGCCCGGGTCGACGTTGATGTAAGGGTCGAGCTTGAGGTGTGTCACGCGGATCCCGCGCGACTCCAGAATGGCGCCAAGCGAGGCCGCCGCGATGCCCTTGCCCAGAGAGGACACGACACCGCCGGTAACGAAGACGTATTTGGTCATGGAAAAAGCAGATGCGGGAAAGCGCGATAATAACCGATGTGATCCGCCCTCAGGAAGCGGGGGTCTGTGCGTTGCCAGTTTCCGCCCCTGCCTCGACCTGCATGCAAACAAGCTAAACCACTGAATTCAATAACGAGTTTCAAGCGATAGGACACAATGACCGAGACGAGCGCCCGCCCCAGGTTGTTCTGCGCAACGATGCTGCTGGTCGCCGCCTATGTAGTCGGACTGCTCGCGGCCATGCTGCTCTGGCCCGCCCTGCCTCAGGACCCCGCCTACCACGCCTTCGCCAGCCGCACCTCACCCGGAATCGACCTGGCCAACGTGCTGACCAATGTCACCTATCTGCTGGCAGGCTCCCTCGGGTGGATTGTCATCGGACGTGGGGCGCTCTTCGAATCCGGTTTCGAGCGCCTTCTCGCACGAATCTTCTTCGCCGCCCTCTTCGCCACCGGCCTGGGTTCGGCCTGGTATCACCATGCGCCTGACAACCTCAGCCTGTTCTGGGACCGCCTTCCGCTGAGTGTCGTACTGGTGAGCGTGACCGCGCTGATGATCGCCGAACGAACCCATGTGGATCGCGCAGGCAGTGCCCTGGTCGTCGTGTGGTTATTCGTCGGCCCCCTCGCGGTGATCTACTGGCACCTGACCGAAACGTTCGCCACCGGCGACCTGCGTCCCTATCTGGCGCTGCACGCCATGCTCATCGTCGTGCCGCCGCTCGCCTTTCTGCTGCCGGCTCGCTACACACATACCAAGGGCTACCTGATCGCGCTGACGCTCTATCTGTTCGGCTACCTTGGCGACCGGCTCGACCACCAGATCTACGCGCTGACCGGCGAATTCGTCAGCGGCCACAACATCAAGCATGTGGCCACCGGCGCCGCTGCCGCGATGGTTGCCTGGACCATGAGCAAGCGGCAGCCGATTCAATCGAGCGCAGCGGTGAGCGGCAGATAGCGGTCGAGAAAATCCTCCAACCCGCGCTCATACTCGGTCCGGCTGCGAATGAATCCGTCGTTATGACCACCCTGAATCGTCAGCAGATAGCGAGGTTCCGGCGCAGCCGCAAACACTGCCTCACCATGGGCGAAGGGCACAATCTCGTCCTGCCGGCTGTGCACGACGAGCACCGGTGACTTGAAGCGCGCGACTGCCGCGCGGGTGTCGTAGTCGAAGCGCAGCAACCACCGCACCGGCAACCAGGGCATCAGATCGGCGGCGAGGTCCGGGGCGCTGGTGAAGGCCGATTCGAGTATCACTGCTGCCGGCCGCTCCCGCGCTGCAAGCCATGCGGCGATCGCACTACCGAGCGAGCGACCGAAGATCACGATACGCTCCGGCGGCACGCCGCGCGCGTCACGCAGCCAGTCCCAGGCGGCCTGGGCGTCTAGATAAGTACCCTGCTCGGTCGGTCGGCCGTCGCTCTGACCATAGCCGCGATAATCGACAATCAGTACCGAAAGTCCGAGTTCGCGGAAGATCCTGATCGAGTCGATGCGGTGTGAGATGTTGCCCGCATTGCCGTGGAAGAAGAGCAGCACGCCCCGCTCCTTGGGAGCGGGGATCAACCAGGCATGCAGCCGCAACCCATCTTCGGTATCCAGCCAGACATCCTCATACGGCATGCCATGCACCGCAGGCGTGGTCGCCAGCGCGGAGATCGGGAAAAAGATCTGTCGCGACTGCGTCAGGGCCATGAACGCGACGATCGCGCCGTAGCAAATCACTGCCCACAGCAGGAAGTTCAGGAGTGAACGCATGCCCGCTCCCGACGGGCAAGGCATGCCCCCCACCCGACATCGAATCGGTTATCTTCTCCGCGCATGAAACGCCGTATCGCCCACCTCGACATGGATGCATTCTACGCTTCGGTAGAACTGCTCCGTTACCCGCAGCTGCGCGGCCAACCAGTCGTGATCGGCGGGCGTCGCCTCAGCCGACCAGACAACAACGCCCGCGCCGAAGACTTTGCCCGACTGCGCGACTACGCCGGGCGGGGCGTGGTCACCACCGCGACGTACGAGGCGCGCCGATTCGGCATCCATTCCGGCATGGGCATCATGAAAGCGGCGCAGCTCGCGCCCGACGCGATCCTGCTACCGGCCGACTTCGACGCCTACAGACACTATTCACGCCTGTTCAAGGCGGCGGTGGCGCGCGTTGCACCGCTGATCGAGGATCGGGGCATCGATGAGATCTACATCGACCTGAGTGAGCTGCCGGGAGACACTGAAGACATCGCCCGAGACATCAAGCAATCCGTGCGCGAGGCAACCGGGCTGAGTTGCTCCATTGGCGTGTCGCCCAACAAGCTCTTGTCGAAGATCTGCTCCGAACTCGACAAACCGGACGGTCTGACGATTCTGCAGGCGGAAGACATTCAGACCCGGATCTGGCCGCTGCCGGCGAACCGGATCAACGGCATCGGGCCAAAGGCGGCCGACAAGCTCGCAGGTCTCGGCATTCACAGCATTGCTGAACTTGCCGCTGCCGACCTTGGCCTGCTGCAGGCGCACTTCGGCGGCAGCTATGCCGCCTGGCTGCACGCGGCTGCCCACGGACGGGACGAGCGACCCGTGGTCACCAGCTCCGAACCCAAATCGGTGAGTCGCGAAACCACCTTCGAGCGAGACCTTCACCCACGACTGAACCGCAGTGAGCTGAGCCGGATCTTCACCGATTTGTGCATGCGTGTCGCCGATGACCTTGCGCGCAAGAATGTTGCCGGCCGCACGGTCGGCATCAAGCTACGCTACGAGGATTTCCAGACCGTGACACGGGATTCGACCCTGCCCGACCCGGTGATCGACGGCGCGCAGATTCGACGCGCCGCCGGCGAGTGCCTTAGACGCGTGCCGCTCGACAAGCGCATAAGGCTGCTGGGCGTGCGCATCGGCTCGCTGTGCCCCCGAAGCGAAGCGGTGGCAAGCACGGATGCCGCTACCCAGGGGGAGCTGGACTTCAGCGAATGAAGTCGCGCATTACGCCACTGAACATCTCGGTGCCGCCGCGCTGCAGCCATTCGAAAGCGACCATTTCGCGCGAGACGATCTCGATGCCGTGCGCCCGCATGCGCGCATAGGCCAGGTCGCGGTTGGCAGGATCACGCGAGCCGCAGGCGTCGGCGACGATGAACACCTCCTTGCCCGCCCAGCGCAAGCCGAGCGCTGTCTGCTGCACGCAGACATGGGCCTCGGTGCCGCACACGATGATCTGTCTATGGTCTTCAACCGCGGTGCCTTTCAGACAACCGTCGGCTTCAGCCGAGAAGCATTCCTTGCCCACGTATTGAGCGTTCTCGGTGGCGGCGCGCACCGACTCGACGGTACCGCCGATCTTCTGCGGCCAGTGCTCGGTGACGACGATCGGCACGCCGCAGCGCCCGGCCACACCGGCCAGCCAGATGCAGTTGTCGATGACCTTCTGGCCTTCGTGGATGGCCGGTGCAAGGCGGGCCTGCACATCGACGACCAGCAGCACGGACTTTTCACGATTCATCAGCATGGGGTTCTCCTTCAGGTTTTGAGTTCCCTTCGGTTGCGGAAATGCTCGAGGGCTTCCGGATTGGCCAGTGCCTCGACGTTCTTCACCGGTTGCTCGTGCACCACGTTGCGCACTGCAAGCTCCACGATCTTGCCGCTCTTGGTACGGGGAATATCGGCCACCTGCAGCACCTTGGCCGGCACATGGCGCGGCGTGGTGTTGTCACGAATGGTCTGCTTGATCCGCTTGATCAGAACGTCGTCGAGCGCCAGACCTTCACGGAGCTTGACGAACAGCACGACCCGTACGTCGCCCTCCCAGTCCTGGCCGATGACGATGGATTCGACCACCTCATCGAGCTTCTCCACCTGACGATAGATCTCGGCGGTGCCGATGCGCACCCCGCCCGGGTTCAGAGTCGCATCCGAGCGGCCGTAGATGACCAGACCACCATGCTCGGTGACTTCACAGAAGTCGCCATGGCACCAGATGTTGTCGAAGCGTTCGAAATAGGCCGCGCGATACTTGGCGCCGTCGTCATCATTCCAGAAACCGATCGGCATCACCGGGAATGGACGGGTGCACACCAACTCGCCTTTCTCGCGCTCGACCGGCCTGCCATTCTCGTCGAACACTTCCACCGCCATGCCGAGGCCCTTGCACTGAATCTCGCCCCGCCACACCGGCAAAGTCGGATTGCCCAGCACAAAGCAGGAAATGATGTCGGTACCGCCGGAGATGGACGACAGACAAATGTCGGCCTTGATCTCGCGATAGACGTATTCGAAACCCTCGGGCACCAGCGGCGAGCCGGTGCTCATCAGTGCGCGCAAGCTCTCGAGCTTGTGGGTCTCGCGCGGCTTGAGTTCGATCTTGGCGATCGCGTCGATGAACTTGGCCGAGGTGCCGAAGTGGGTCATGCCCTCCGCGTCGGCATAGTCGAACAGGATACGACCCTTGCCGATGAAGGGCGAACCGTCGTAGAGCAGCAGCGTGGCGCCGGCAGCCAGCCCGGATACCAGCCAGTTCCACATCATCCAGCCGCAGGTCGTGAAGTAGAACAAGCGATCGCCAGGCTTCACGTCGCTGTGCAGTCGATGCTCCTTGAGGTGCTGCAACAACGCACCCCCGGCGCAATGCACGATGCACTTGGGCACCCCGGTCGTGCCGGACGAATACATGATGTAGAGGGGATGATCGAAAGGCAGCGGCTCGAACGCGATCTCGGTGACATGATGGTGCGGCTTGAGGAAATCCCCGAGCATTCGCGCGTGGGCTACACCGGCCAGTTCATGGTCATGATGCACATAAGGCACCACGACGACGCGCTGGAGCGAAGGCAAGCGTGCAGTCGCCTCGGCGAGCTTGGCCATGCAATCCACGATTTTGCCGTTGTACCAGTAGCCGTCGACCGCAATCAGCACCTTTGGCTCGGTCTGGCCAAAGCGGTCGAGCACGCCCTGAACGCCGAAGTCCGGCGAGGCAGAGGTGAAGATCGCGCCGATGCTGGCGGTAGCCAGCATTGCGACGATGGTCTCCGGCATGTTCGGCATCCAGGCCGCAACCCGGTCGCCCTTGCCTACACCCATCTCACGCAGCGCAGCGGCAAAACGGGCGACTTCCCGATACAGTTCCCCGTGTGTCACGCGGTTGATGACTTTGTCCTCACCCCAGAACACCAGCGCGTCATGGTCGTCCCGGCTTCGCAGCAGGTTCTGCGCGAAGTTCAACCGGGCATCGGGAAACCAGACGGCACCCGGCATACGGTCGGCGTGAAGCAGCACGGTCTCGCCGCGCTCGCCAATCACTTCGCCGTCGTCCCACACCGAGGTCCAGAACTGCTCGGGCTGACCCACCGACCAGGCGTGCAACGCCGGGTAGTCGGGCAGGCTCAGGCCCCATTTCGCTTCGGCAGTGCGCGCAAAGGCGGTGATGTTGGCCGCGGCAATGCGGTCGGCCGACGGCACCCACAGTGCCTGATCGGGTTGCTGCGTCATGCTTGGTCTCCTCGTTTGCTCTTATTGGCAGTGAATGATGATCGTCAACCGTTGCAGGCAGCCCGCACCGCATCCGGCAACGGCGCGGACTTGCCAGTGGCCATTTCCATCCACACCACCTTGGCCGAGCCCTCTGCGTAAAGGCGATCATCGCCCTCCACGTAGAGCTCGTACCAGGTCATCAGACTGCTGCGGCCCGGTTGCCCCACGTACACCCTTATCTCCACGGTTGCCGGGTAGTTTACCGGGATCAGGAAGGTGCAGTCGGCGCTGATGATCACCGCGCCACTTTCGACGTTAGGGTCGATCGGAAAGCCCATCTTCTCGATCCACTCCACCCGCGCCTGCTCGAAGTAGCGGAAATACACAGTATTGTTGACGTGCCCGTAGGCATCCATGTCTCCCCAGCGCACCGGCATGCGCGTGGTGTAGAGCAACTTGCGTTGTTCGGTCATCGTTTTCCCCACATTGGCGAATTCAGCGGCGACAATGTAACATACGCACCCGTATGTTGTGTCGCATCGCATGCGACCCCTACGACAGCGCTCAATGATAGCGCTGTGGCGCCAGTCAGCATGTTTCGAGAACGTACGCGGTGATCGCGCGAGGCGTTGTTTTGTAGCGGAGCTCGCATACGGAACAAAGACCAAGCGGACCTGCGTGCAATTCGTGAATTATCCGGGCTAGACTGACACGAAATGACAATGCCGTCGGCGGAATCGTCCAGACGGGCACTTCGAGGAGAAACGCGATGGAACGCGAATCCATGGAATTCGATGTACTGATCGTGGGCGGTGGCCCGGCTGGCCTGGCTGCAGCGATCCGGCTGAAGCAGCTCGCTGACGAGAAAGGCGCCGAGTTGTCGATCTGCCTCATCGAAAAAGGTGCCGAAATCGGCGCCCACTCGCTGTCGGGCGCAGTCCTGGATCCCCGTTCGATAGCGGAACTCATACCCGACTGGAAGGACAAGGGCGCGCCAATCCTCACCGAAGTGCGCGAAGATCGCTTCATGTTCCTGTCCGAGAGCGGCGCGCGAACCGTCCCGAACATGTTCCTGCCGGCCTGTTTCCAGAACCACGGCAACTACATCGTCCGCCTCGGTCATCTGGCCAAATGGCTCGGCGAGCAGGCCGAAGCGATGGGCATCGAGATCTACCCCGGCTTTGCCGCTGCCGAAGTGCTCTTCGACGAAACCGGCGCAGTCAAGGGGATCGCCACCGGCGACATGGGCCTTAATCGTGACGGCACGCCCGGCCCGAACCACGAGCCGGGTATGGAGTTGCACGCCCGCTACACCTTGTTCGCCGAGGGCTGTCGCGGCCATCTCGGCAAGATGCTCGAAGAACGCTTCAAGCTGCGCGACGGCGCCGACCCGCAGACCTACGGCATCGGTATCAAGGAGCTGTGGGAGATCAAGCCCGAGCTGCACGAACCCGGTCTCGTCGTGCATACCGCCGGCTGGCCGCTGGAGAGCGACACCTACGGCGGCTCCTTCATGTATCACCTCGAGGACAACCTCGTCGCAATCGGCTTCGTGGTCGGGCTCAATTACACCAACCCCTACCTCTCCCCGTTCGAAGAGTTCCAGCGCTACAAGACCCACCCCGCCATCCGCCGTTACCTCGAAGGCGGCAAGCGCCTGTCCTACGGTGCGCGGGCCCTGTCCGCAGGCGGCCTGCAGTCGCTGCCCAAGACCACCTTCCCCGGCGGCGCGCTGATCGGCGACGACGCCGGTTATCTC
>NZ_WTVM01000013.1 GCF_012910885.1 Azoarcus taiwanensis
AAGTGTTGCCGTGGTAATCCACGGTGGCGATCAGTTTCTCGGCAGGCAGGCCAAGGCGCTTGCCGGTTGCCTGCAGGATGCGGATGTTCGCCTGATGCGGAATAAGCCAGTCGAGCGAACTGACATCGATATCCGCACCGGCGAGCACTTCCTGTGCAACCTCGCCCAGCACCCTCACAGCAAACTTGAATACGGCTTGTCCGTCCATGCGCAGGAATGGATCACCGACCACCTGTCCTGCGGCAACGCTGCCTGGCACGCAGAGAATGGGATGGTGCGAACCGTCGGCATGCAAGGCGCTGGAGAGCACGCCCGGCGTATCGCTGGCCTCAAGAATGACCGCGCCGGCTCCGTCGCCGAAGAGCACGCATGTTCCTCGATCCGACCAGTCCAGGATCCGCGAGAAGACCTCGGCCCCGACGACCAACGCACGCTTGTTCGCGCCCGATCGAATGAACTTTTCAGCCACGGTCAGCGCATAGACGAAGCCGCTACACACCGCCTGAAGATCAAATGCGGCACAGCCATTGCTGATTCCGAGCTTGGATTGCAGCAAGGTTGCGGTACTGGGGAAAATGTAGTCCGGCGTGGAAGTCGCAACGATGATGAGATCGATGTCGTTGGGAACCAGAGCGGCCGCCTCAAGCGCCTTGAGACTCGCTTCAAGCGCGAGGTCGCTGGTCATCTGCCCAGGTGCAGCCAGGTGCCGCGCGCGAATCCCGGTGCGTTCGACGATCCAGTCATCGGACGTCTCGATTCCGCGCGCCACCAGATCATGGTTGGTAATCGGTTTGCCTGGCAGACAACTCCCGGTACCAGCGACTCTCGCATAAATCATGTGCTTGCCCCTTCCATCGCTGCCATGCGCTCGGCAATACGCTCGACGAGGCGATTGGCTCCAGCCTCTGCGGCACGGTAGATTGCCTGCTCAAAGGCGAATTCATCGGCCGAGCCGTGACTCTTGATGACCACGCCGCGCAAGCCCACGAGTGCCGCGCCATTGTATCTGCGGTGATCGACCCGATTCTTGAAACGCTTCAGCGCCGGCATTGCCGCAAGCGCCATGGCGCGCGTGAAGATATTGCGGGTGAACTCCTCACGCAGCATCGTCGCGAGCATCTGAGCCAGCCCCTCAGAGGTCTTGAGCAATACGTTGCCGACGAAGCCATCGCACACGACGACATCGGTCGTACCCTTGTAAATATCGTCGCCTTCCACATTGCCGTGGAAATTCAGGCCGCTGTTGCGAAGAAGCTCGCCGGCCTGCTTGACGATATCGTTGCCCTTGATCGCCTCTTCGCCGATGTTGAGCAGACCGACTGTCGGCCGCGACTTGTGATCGATGGCGGTCATCAGCATCGAGCCCATCACTGCGAACTGCAGCAAGTGCTCGGCCGTGCAGTCAACATTGGCGCCCAGGTCGAGCACATAGCTATGCCCTTTGCGATTGGGCAAGGCAGTGGCGATCGCCGGCCGGTCAATCCCAGGCAGTGTCTTGAGGACGAAACGCGATATCGCCATCAGCGCACCGGTATTGCCGGCTGATACAGCGGCCTGCGCGCGGCCGCTCTTGACGAGATCGATCGCCACACGCATCGAAGAATCCTTCTTGTTGCGCATGGCATTCGCAGGGGCCTCGTCCATACCCACCACTTCGGAGGCGGGCTGAATTTCGCAGCGCCCAGCCAATGCGCCACCAGTTTCGGCGATCGCCGCTTCCAGGGCTTCCGGTCGGCCCACCAGAATCACTTTCGACCCGGCATGTTTGCGCAAGAAAGCCAGCGCAGCGGGCACAGTGACGACCGGGCCATGATCGCCACCCATGCAGTCGATTGCAACGGTGACATCCATCAGCTAATCATCCGGTTCGAACTCGCACGACGAACAAAATTCTCAAGACAAAAAAACGGCGCAGACACACCTCGTGCTGCGCCGCCTTCGCAGTCGGGAAATTACTCGCCCTTGGTCTTGACCACTTTCTTGCCGCGGTAGAAACCGTTGGGGCTGATGTGGTGACGCAGGTGCACCTCGCCCGTGGTCGCCTCGACGGCGAGCGGGGGATTGGTGAGGAAGTCGTGAGCGCGATGCATGCCACGCTTGGACGGGGACTTCTTGTTTTGCTGGACGGCCATCAGATTACTCCTAGTCTAAATACAAACGCGCTTGCCGACGACTGGATGTCACTCTGCCTTGCGACGAAGTGATGCCAGTGCGGCAAAAGGCGATTCCTTTTCGGCCCCGTCCCTTGGACGTGGCTGCTCACAACTTTCATGCCGGGGCGCGATCGGCAGGCTGAGCAAGAGCTCGTCCTCGACCAACTCAAGCGCATCGAGCCCAGGTGTAGCCTCGATCGCATCGAACGCGTCGATGTCGAGCTCCTCGTCCGGTATCGGCGCGCCAACCGGGACGAGCTGCAACAGACGCCCCACCTCGACCGGCCAGTCCACTCGTTCCAGACAGCGTTGACACTGCATGCCCAGCACACCCTTCGCCGTCAAGCGAAGATATGGCTTCCCGTCCGCGCCCTGCTCGCCAACGATAACGTACTCGAACTCACCGGCGTGATCCAACAGCGCATCCGCAAGACGGCGAAACGCTTCCACCTTGACGACGCCACCAAGCCGACGCGCCTCACGGGCGAATCGAATCGGATCGGAGAGCACGCCTAGTCGCGACATAAGAGCGGGATGATATTATTTTCGACCGTTTGTGTCAAAGCCCTTGAACCCAATGCGAAACATCGTCCTAGCCTCGACCTCGGCCTACCGCCGCATGCTGCTGGAGCGCTTCCAGCTGCCATTTGAAACCGCCCGCCCCGAAGTGGATGAAACCCCCTTGCCCGATGAGCACCCGGCGGCTACCGCCGACCGCCTCGCCATTGCGAAAGCGCAAGCGGTCGCGCCCCAATGGCCGGACGCACTCGTCATCGGTAGCGATCAGGTCGCGCACATCGACGACGAGGTTTTCGGCAAACCTGGCTCCGTCGAACGTGCAGTCGCGCAGCTTCGCAGCATGAGCGGCCGGACCGTGGTGTTCCACACCGCACTGGCGGTGATCGACACCCGCAGCCGAGGCATCCAGACCGACAGCGTGCCCACCGAAGTGCGCTTTCGCACACTAAGCGACGCCGAGATCACCCGCTATGTTGAGAGGGAGCTACCGCTCGACTGCGCCGGCAGCGCCAAATCAGAGGGACTCGGCATCACCCTGCTCGACGCGCTCAGCGGTGACGACCCGACAGCTCTGGTGGGACTGCCCCTGATCGCACTGTCGCGCATGCTGCGCGAAGCGGGCGTCGAACTGCCATGACCGGACCCACCCAACGCGGTGCGCTGGTGCTGGTGCCGGTTGCGCTGGGCGAGACGCCCTGGACTTCCTTTCTGCCGCCAGAGGCCCATGCCAGGGCGTGCGGCTTGCGTCATTTCGTCGTAGAGACCGAGAAGACCGCCCGTTTGCAGCTCAAGCGCCTCGCTCATCCGACCCCGCTGCGCGAGCTCGACATCCGGTCGCTGCCCGAATCCGGCCCCGAGCAGGATCTGGACGCACTGCTCGCACCGACACTGGCAGGCGAGGACGTTGGCTTGATGTCGGACGCGGGTTGCCCCGGCGTTGCCGACCCGGGCGCAAGACTCGTCGCCCGCGCCCATGCGCTGGGCGTACCGGTGGTGCCACTGGTCGGCCCCTCCTCGATTCTGCTTGCACTGATGGCATCCGGCCTCAATGGCCAGAGCTTCGCCTTTGACGGCTACCTGCCGGTCGATGACGCCGAAAGAGACCAGCGGATTCGACTGCTCGAAGACGAATCACGCCGCCTGGGCCGCACCCAACTGTTCATCGAGACACCGTATCGCAACGATCGCATGTACGCCGCGCTCCTCGCAGCCTGCAAACCGGATACCCGGCTTTGCGTCGCCCGGGACCTCACCACCCGCGGCGAGTTGATCGGCACTCAAGCGGTCTCGACCTGGCGACGCCAGCCCGCACCCGATCTGGCAAGGCGACCTGCGATCTTCCTGATGCTCGCCGCTCAGGGCAGCGGCAAGCGAAGATAAACACCGCCGTCCCGCTCGAAGACCTCCAGCGCTTCGAGCGACGCACCCTCGCAGGGTCCCGCTACGCAGCGCCCCGTCGCCGGATCGTAGAGCGCACCATGAGTCGCACAGATGATCAGACGGCGATCGACGCCAAGAAAGCGGCCCGGCATCCAGTCGAGTTCGACCGGTACGTGGGCACATCGATTGACGAACGCCCTGACCACCCCGCCGGCACGCACAACGAAGGCCGGGACCACTGCGCCACGTTCGCGCTCGAGTTCGAATCGCACGCCGTCTCCACCATCGGCCAGCGCGGCCGACCCACAGATCAGGCGTGCCGACTCAGCCACTGGTGAAGACCCGAGGGTTCATCGACGATATCGAGCGGCCCGACCGCCTCAAGCTCTGCACGGGGATGCGCCCCGAAGGACACCGCCAGAGCCGCGACGCCTGCATTGCGCGCCATGTTGAGATCGTGGGTGGTATCGCCGACCATCAGTGTGCGTTCGCGCGCCACACCGAGTTCGTCCATGATCTCCTCAAGCATCGCAGGGTGAGGTTTGGAGAAACACTCGTCGGCACATCGGGTGCTATGGAAGAAGCTCGCCAGGCCGGTATGGCCGAGCGCCCGGTTCAGTCCGACTCGGCTCTTGCCAGTCGCCACGCCAAGCCACCGCTCCTCGCCCGCCAACGACTCGATCATGCCGAAAACCCCGGGGAAGAGGTCCAGCTCGCGGTCTTTGGATAGAAAGTGATGGCGATAGCGCTCGACCATTTGCGGGTAATCGCGTTCAGGCAGCTCCGGCACCGCATGCCGGAGCGCGTCGTGAAGCCCCAGACCGATGACGTGGCGGGCGCGCGACTCCGACGGTTCGGCAAGACCCAGGTCGCGACACGCGGCGCGGATCGCGTTGACGATCGCGCCCGCCGAATCCATGAGCGTGCCATCCCAGTCGAAAACGATGAGATCGAATCGTCTTTCAAGCGCCATGCTCAAGCCGCTCCAGAAACATCTTCAGTTCAGGCGCGAGCGGCGCGTGAAGCGCCAGCCGCTCGCCGGTCAGGGGGTGATCGAACACCAGTTGTTCAGCGTGGAGAAACATGCGCTTCAACCCCTCGCCTTCGAGACGCTTGTTGAGCGCAAAATCTCCGTATTTGTCGTCACCGCACAGGGGAAAACCCAGATGCGCGAGATGCACCCGGATCTGATGAGTGCGACCAGTCTTGAGTTCAACATCGAGCAGACTGTAATCCCCACAGCGCTTCTGTAGGCGCACGATGCTGTGCGAGGGTTTGCCGCCATCCGCAACCCTCACCCGCCGCTCGCCATCCTCGGTGAGGTACTTGTGCAATGAGAGCTTCACATGCTGGAGGGGGTTCTGCCACTTGCCATGAACCAGCGTCAGGTAGTGCTTCTCGACCTTGCCGGCGCGCATCATGTCGTGCAAAGCCTTCAGGGCCGCGCGTTTCTTCGCCACGATGAGCAGACCTGACGTTTCTCGGTCCAGTCGGTGCGCCAGCTCGAGCATGCGCGCCTCGGGCCTCTGGCTGCGCAACTGCTCGATGACGCCGAAACTCACCCCGCTGCCGCCATGCACCGCCTTGCCAGCCGGTTTGTCAACGACCAACAGGGCATCATCCTCATACACCACCGGCAGGGGCTTTCCTGACGGTACCGCGGCTGCCTGCCCGCCGGTCGACACCCGCATTGGCGGAATGCGCACTTCGTCGCCCTGCCTGAGCTTGTAAGTCGGCGCGACTCGCCCGCCATTGACCCTCACCTCACCGCTTCGCAGGATGCGATAGACGTGGCTCTTCGGCACACCCTTGCACATCTTCGCCAGGTAGTTGTCGATCCGCTGGCCATCGGAGGCCTCGTCGATGGTCTCGCGTCTCACCTGTCGCGCAACGACGCGTTCGCCAACCGGGGGGGCTTCACGCCTCATCGCGCAACCCGCATCGCGGCAGCATTCGTGTATTGGTTTTTGCTTTGTAAGCGGATCATGAATATACTCTAGACCGGTTGTACCGGTTGCAGCCGGATCATCCTGGTCGGAACTGACTGGGTAAGGATTCGGTAGAGAGCCCACAAGCGAGCTCCCGGCCAACCCACACGTCCCTTCGGTGCCGGTCGAAAAGGCATCGATGGTAACGCAACAGGCAACTTCCGATCCACTGGATCGGTTTTTTACGCGAAGACGCACAGCAGGATAAAGTGCTCCGGCCCGACCGGCCTCAATGCGCGGCGCGCGAGACGCGATCGCCGCCCTGTCCGGTCAGACTGCGGGAGTACCGAAACGACCAGCCGACCCATCACAGCCTCTAGATCGACAAACCTCTAGAAATCCGGATGAAAGTAGCAACTACCCACCGCTCCTGAAGTTCGTAGCGCAAGATGGTGCGCGCCGTTCGTCCTGCCCGTGTGTTCCATGCGGGAGAACGAAACAACATGAAGCGCATGCTTTTCAATGCGACGCAGGCCGAGGAACTCCGCGTCGCGATCGTCGATGGTCAGAAACTGATCGACCTCGACATCGAATCGGCCGCAAAGGAAGAAAAAAAGAGCAACATCTACAAGGCAGTCATCACCCGCATCGAGCCCAGTCTCGAAGCCGCCTTCGTTGATTATGGTTCCGAGCGTCACGGCTTCCTGCCCTTCAAGGAAATCGCTCGCAACTACTACGCCGCCGGCTCCGATTCCGGCAAGGCGCGCATCCAGGATGCGCTTTCCGTCGGCCAGGAACTCATCGTCCAGGTTGAAAAGGATGAGCGTGGCACCAAGGGTGCGGCACTCACCACCTACGTTTCCCTCGCTGGTCGCTATCTTGTCCTGATGCCCAACAACCCGCGCGGCGGTGGCGTCTCGCGCCGCGTCGAGGGTGACGAGCGCGCAGAACTGCGCGAGATCATGGACCAGCTCGAGGTCCCCTCGGGCATGAGCCTGATCGCCCGCACCGCAGCCATTGGCCGCAGCGCCGAAGAACTGCAGTGGGATCTCGATTACCTGCTGCAACTGTGGCGCGCCATCGACGGCGCTGCCAAGGAACAGTCCGGCGCTTTCCTCATTTACCAGGAAGGCAGTCTCGTCATCCGGGCGATCCGAGACTACTTCCAGCCGGAAATCGGCGAGATCCTCATCGACACCGACGACATCTTCGAGCAGGCGCGCCAGTTCATGGCCCACGTGATGCCGGGCAACGTCGCCAAGGTGAAGCGCTATAACGACGACGTGCCGCTGTTCTCGCGCTTTCAGATCGAGCACCAGATCGAATCGGCCTACGCACGCCAGGTAAACCTGCCGAGCGGCGGCGCGGTGGTCATCGACCACACCGAGGCCCTCGTTTCGATCGACGTGAACTCGGGCCGCGCCACCAAGGGCGCCGACATTGAGGAGACCGCGCTCAAGACCAACCTCGAAGCGGCCGACGAAATTGCCCGCCAACTTCGACTGCGCGACCTCGGTGGTCTGATCGTCATCGACTTCATCGACATGGAGTCCCAGAAGGCCCAGCGCGATGTCGAAAACCGTCTGCGCGAGGCCCTGCACTTCGACCGCGCCCGGGTGCAGACTTCCAAGATCAGCCGCTTCGGCCTGCTCGAGCTGTCCCGCCAGCGCCTGCGTCCGGCGCTCGCCGAGACCAGCTACATCCCCTGCCCGCGTTGCAACGGCACCGGCCATATCCGCAGCACCGAGTCGTCCGCACTGCATATTCTGCGCATCCTCGAAGAGGAAGCAATGAAGGACAACACCGGCGCGGTCCATGTGCAGGTGCCGGTCGACGTCGCCACCTTCCTGCTCAACGAGAAGCGTTCGGACATCGCCCGCATCGAGATGCGGCACAAGATCCTGCTGATCATCGTGCCGAACCGTCATCTTGAAACCCCGCATCACGACATCATTCGCCTGCGTCACGACCAGCTCAACCAGGAAGACATCGCGCTGGCCAGCTATCAAATGGTCGCGGCACCAGTGGAAGAGGAACTGCGCATCGGCGAAAGCAACGGCAAACCGGCTCGTGCCGAAGCCGCGGTCAAGGGCATTGCTCCCGGCCAACCGGCCCCAACGGTCACGCCTGCACCACAACCCGTCGCACAAGCCGAGCCCTCCGCCCCCGGACTGCTGTCACGCATGTTCGCCTGGTTCCGCAAGACTGGCGCACCTGAAGTCGCTTCACCGACCCCGGCCGCCAAGCCTGAATCGGACCGTGAATCCCGCTCGCGTGGCGACAGCCGCCGCGGAGGACGCAGTGGCGGTCGTCGCGACGGCGCTTCGCGCACCGAAAAGGCCGAAGCCGATGCCAGCCGCAAAGGCCGTCAGAAGCCTGCGCGCGCCCCTGAAAGCACCGATGAGGCGACTCAGGGAGCTCAACAGGAAAGCCGCAACGGCAACCGCAATCGCCGCGGTCGCGGGCAACGGGGTCAGCAGAAATCCGACGAATCCGTGGCTGCTGCCACCGCGATCGCGGTCACGGAGGAGCTTGTCGCCGATACCCCGGTGACGGAGGAACCGATTCCAGCGATCGAGATGGCGACAAAGGAGACAGGAGAACTGGTCGCCGCTGCCGATGAAGCCAGCAGCACCGGTCGGAGACGTCGTCGCGGCCGCGGTCGCCGTGGCGGTCGCAGCGAAAACGCGCAGACCGAGGGCACCGAAGAGATCAGCGCGCAGAGTGATACGGACGCCGAAGCCGACACGTCGACCGAATTCGAAGCCGCCCCGATTGAGGCTGCGGAGCTGCCGGTTCCTGCCGGAGCCGCAGTGACCGTCGAAGCTGGGTCGCTCGAAGCGCAGGAGCAGCCGGCAGAACTGCCGATCAGTGTTAGCTCGCAGGAACCAGCGACTCAGGTGCAAACTGCCGTGGCGGCCGAGGAGACGATTAGCGATACTTCGCTGCCGCCCCAGCCCAGCCAGGAAAGGCCCGCTGAGGAAGAAATCAAGCCGTCGCAAACCGCTGAAGCGGCCATTGCAGCCACCGCGGATGTCACGGAAACCGCTATGGAAACGACCACAGCGGAAACTGCCGCGGTCGAACCACCCGCGGAAATCGTCCAAGCGGTTGCTGAAACCGTTGCGGCTGAAGCGGTCGAAACCAGAAGCGAGACTGTGGCACCCGCCGGGCACGAACAGCAGGCCTTGCCACTCGAGGAAGAGGCACCGGCAGCTGTCGTAGCGGAGACTGTCGAAGCAGCCGCTGAAGCACCGGTTCCGGTCGCGACCCACAAGGAGCCCAGCGCACCGATCGACCTTGGCGCCACACTGAGCGAGAGTGGCTTGGTAATGATCGAAACCAAGCCGGAGAAAGTGGCCGAACCGAGCCAGACCGACTTTCCCCCGCAACAACTGGGACGTCGCCCGCGACCGGCTCAGGTCATACCCGACGAACCGATGCAGCAGGTTGAAACCCGCAAGTAAGTCGGACATGAAAACGGCCCATTCGGGCCGTTTTCTTTTGTATCGTCACGGGTTGGCTCCGTTGACACCATCTTTGCACCGGAGCCAGTCAGCCTCACCGAGCCGCCGGACCGCACAATCTGTCGATCAGGCCCTGCACCGCATCCTCGCAGTAATTCAGCACCGCCTCGAAACCGGCGTCACCCCCGTAGTACGGATCGGGTACTTCTTCGAGATCATGATTGCGCGCAAAACGCATGAACAAGTCGAGTTTGTGTCGATAGACCTCGGGACACATCCGCTGCATGAAACGCAGATGGCTGCCATCCATCGCCAGTAGCAGATCGAAGCGTTGAAAATCGGCGGTCTCGAGCTTGCGCGCGCGTTGTGCCGACAAGTCGTAACCACGGCTCAATGCCGCCTTGCGAGTTCTCGGGTCGGGCAATTCGCCAACGTGATAACCGTGTGTACCTGCGGAGTCGACCACAATACGGTCGACAAGCCCTGCGTTGCGCAGCATATGGCGCGCAACGCCCTCGGCAGTCGGTGACCGACAGATATTACCCGTGCATACGAACAGCACGCGGCTGGTGGTTTCGATCATCAGCACTCTCCCCCTCGCTTTGCGCGCTCAGTCCTGGTCGTGACGGTCGGCGCCGAAAGCACGCAAACGCAGCTTGAACAGTTCGTCGCGCGCCGCTGCAGCCTTTTCGAACTCCAGGTTGCGCGCGTGCTCCTGCATTTCCTTCTCGAGCTTCTTGATCGCACGCGCGAGCGCCTTCTCGTCCATGGTCGCATAGTCCGCGCGTGCCTCCGCAACGCCCCTGGCAGACTTCGCGTCATCACTCTCCGACGAATAGACACCATCAATGATGTCCTTGATCCGTTTGCTCACCGAGCGTGGCACGACGCCATGCGCCTCGTTGTGAGCGATCTGCTTGTTGCGACGGCGCTCGGTCTCGCCGATCGCCGCCGCCATTGAACGCGTGACCGTATCCGCATAGAGAATAGCGGTGCCGTGCAGATGGCGGGCCGCCCGGCCGATGGTCTGGATGAGCGATCGCTCCGAGCGCAAGAAGCCCTCCTTGTCGGCATCGAGAATCGTCACCAGCGACACCTCGGGAATGTCCAGACCTTCGCGCAACAGGTTGATCCCGACCAGCACGTCGAACTCGCCCAGACGCAGGTCTCGGATGATCTCCACGCGTTCAACCGTATCGATGTCCGAATGCAGGTAGCGAACCCGGATGCCGTTCTCGGCGAGGTAATCGGTCAGATCCTCGGCCATGCGCTTGGTCAGCGTCGTCACCAGCACCCGCTCGCCGACATCGATGCGCCGCTTCGCCTCCATCAGCAAGTCGTCGACCTGGGTAATTGCCGGACGTATCTGCACCGCGGGATCGACCAGACCGGTCGGGCGAACGACCTGCTCGACGATCTGGTCCTGATGACTCTGCTCATATTGAGCCGGTGTGGCCGAGACGAAGATGGTTTGCGGCATCAGGCGCTCGAACTCCTCGAAACGCAGGGGCCGGTTGTCCAGTGCCGAAGGCAGGCGGAAGCCGTATTCGACGAGGTTCTCCTTGCGCGAGCGGTCGCCCTTGTACATACCGCCGACCTGCGGGATCGATACATGGGATTCGTCCACGAACAGCAAGGCGTCGCCGGGCAGGTAGTCGATCAGAGTCGGCGGCGGCTCGCCGGGTCCGCGACCGGACAGATGGCGCGAGTAGTTCTCGATGCCCTTGCAGAAACCCATCTCGTTGAGCATCTCGAGATCGAAGCGGGTGCGCTGCTCGATGCGTTGGGCCTCGACCAGCTTGCCGGCCTTCTGGAAGGTCGAGATCCGCTCGCGCAACTCCTCCTTGATTGCCTCGATTGCCTTCAGCACGGTCTCGCGTGGCGTTACGTAGTGACTGGAGGGGTACACCGTGAATCTGGCCAGTTTGTGGCGCAGATGACCGGTGAGCGGATCGAACAGGGTCAGGTGCTCGATCTCGTCGTCGAACATCTCGATGCGCACCGCGAGCTCCGCGTTCTCCGACGGAAACACGTCGATGACATCGCCACGCACCCGGAACGTGCCCCGCCGAAAGTCGATGTCGGCCCGGGAGTACTGCATTGCCACCAGGCGCCGGATCAGGTCGCGGTGCGCAATGCGTTCGCCTTCGCGCAGATGCAGCACCATCGAGTGGTAATCCACCGGGTCGCCGATACCGTAGATGCAGGACACGGTCGCCACGATGACGACGTCCCGCCGCTCCATCAGGCTCTTGGTGGCCGACAGGCGCATCTGCTCGATATGTTCGTTAACGCTGGAATCCTTCTCGATGAAGAGATCGCGCGACGGCACATAGGCCTCGGGCTGGTAGTAGTCGTAATAGGAGACGAAGTACTCTACCGCGTTCTCGGGCAGGAATTCCTTGAACTCGGAATACAGTTGCGCCGCCAGTGTCTTGTTGGGCGCCAGCACGAGGGCCGGTCTGCCACAACGAGCGATAACGTTGGCCATGGTGTAGGTTTTGCCCGAGCCGGTCACGCCGAGCAGCGTCTGATACATCAGACCATCCTGCACCCCCTCGGTAAGCAGGCGAATCGCCTCCGGCTGATCGCCGGCTGGCTGAAAGGGCTGATGCAGCCTGAACGGGCTACCCTCGAAGGTCACCACGGCGTCGCTGGCAGCTGAGCTTGTCATGCTAAAATTTCCTGTTGTTCGGGCCGTTCGACTGGAGTGAATCTCGTACGGCCCGGCGCCCGATTATTCCCCAAAACGCCCCCGGGGGCACGGCCACATGGACCGGACGGGGTAGATCGGGTTCCCGCAATCGACACCGACCAACACTGGAGCTGAAATGTCTGCCTCGATCTTCGCCAAAGTCGAAATGGCCCCCCGTGACCCGATTCTCGGTCTCAACGAAGGCTTTGCCGCCGACACCCGTGCCGAGAAGGTGAATCTCGGCGTCGGCGTGTACTACGACGACAACGGCAAGATTCCCCTGCTGGCTGCAGTGCGCCAGGCTGAGAAGGCCCGCCTCGAAGCCGCCCCGGCACGTGGCTACCAGCCGATCGAGGGTCCCGCGGCGTACAACGCTGCGGTGCAGAACCTGCTCTTCGGCGCCGGTCATGATCTCATCGCCGCCGGCAAGGTCGTCACCGCCGAGGCTCTCGGCGGCACCGGCGCGCTGAAGATCGGCGCCGACTTCCTCAAGCAGCTCAACCCGGACGCCACGGTGTACATCTCCGACCCGAGCTGGGAGAACCACCGCGCCCTGTTCCAGAACGCCGGCTTCAAGGTCGAGAACTACCCCTACTACGACGCTGCCACCCGCGGGGTGGACTTTGCCGCAATGAAGGCTTCCTTGCTCGGCCTACCCGCAGGCGCCATCGTCGTGCTGCACGCCTGCTGCCATAACCCGACAGGCGCCGACCTGAGCGAATCGCAGTGGGGCGACGTGGTCGAGGCCTGCCGCGAGCGTGGCCTGGTGCCTTTCCTCGACATTGCTTACCAGGGCTTCGCCGACGGCATCGAGCCCGACGCGGTCGCGGTTCGCCTGTTCGGTAACAGCGGCCTGCAGTTCTTCGTGTCCAGCTCCTTCTCCAAGTCCTTCTCGCTGTACGGCGAGCGCGTCGGCGCGCTGTCCATCATCACCGACGGCAAGGACGAGTCCGCCCGCGTGCTCTCCCAACTCAAGCGCGTAATCCGTACCAACTACTCCAACCCGCCGATCCACGGCGGCGCCATCGTCGCTGCGGTGCTCAACTCGCCGGAACTACGGAAAATGTGGGAAGACGAGCTGGCCGGCATGCGCGACCGCATCCGCGAAATGCGCTCGAGCCTGGTTGACAAGCTCGCCGCCGAAGGCGCCACGCAGGATTTCTCCTTCGTCACCGCCCAGCGCGGCATGTTCTCCTACACAGGACTCACCGTCGCCCAGGTCGACGCCCTGCGCGACGACTACGGCATCTACGCGGTATCCACCGGCCGCATCTGCCTTGCCGCGCTGAACACCCGCAACATCGATTACGTTGCCAAGGCCATCGCCGCGGTCACCCGCGCCTGAAGCGGCCCGGCGCAGCGTTCTTCTTGACGCTAAGCCGCGCATTGACTAGAATGCGCGGCTCAATTCCTCGATAGCTCAGTTGGTAGAGCAACGGACTGTTAATCCGTGGGTCGCTGGTTCGAGCCCAGCTCGAGGAGCCAAAATTCAGGATGCTTCGCACCAAACGAAGCCGCACAAGTTGATCCCCGATAGCTCAGTCGGTAGAGCGACGGACTGTTAATCCGCAGGTCCCTGGTTCGAGCCCAGGTCGGGGAGCCAAGAAGCAAGCAGAAATGCCGCCCGCGAGGCGGCTTTTTTGCGTCCTCAAAGCGCGATCGCTGAAGGCTGAAGCTGCCTGAGAATGTGGCAGCGGGTCTGTACGACCCCGGCTCAGTTGGTGCACTGACTTCTCCTGCGTCGTGGTCAGCGCACGTGAGCGTTTCAAGGATATGCGCCCAGCGCCGGTATGGGTCATCATGTCGCCCTGAAACTCCAACGACTCCTCGGATGACTGATCATGCCAAAGGGATTGCACGTTCTTGCCACCATTCTCACAATCGCCTTCATGGCTGGTGTCGGCATTCACGACGCACATGCCCAGTCGCTTTCCGATCTTGAACGCAAGGCGAGGGAGATGGAGCGGCAGTTGGAGGGCACGACGGACATGAATCAATTGCTCGATGCCTTCCAGGAAACGATGCGGTTGATGGAACAGGTAGGCCGACGTGTGGATCCTGCAGCCAGTCCGGTCTCTCCGTTTCCGGCATCGAGCCCTGAGGCCGAAAGCGCGCGTCAGCGCGAGATCATCAACAGTCAGTTCCGGATCGCCCGAAACCTGTTCGCGTACGCGGACACGGACGATGAAGATCCCCTGCTCCAGGAGGCATTGGCCATCGAAGGGTACATCCTGGTCGATGGCGGTGAGAGGGAACTCCTTCCATCCGGCGGCACAGGCAAGGAACTCACCTACGCAATCGAGGAGAAGTTCGTCGGCAACCTGATCGTTGGTCGCGGCTTCGATCGGGCTTCCGGCGGTTTGCTGCGACCAAGCGACTACTCGATCCAGACACTGTCAACGGATATCCGGCTCTTGAACCTGCTCGGCAAGCAGTGCGTCAGGCGGGCTTCAGGCGGCTGCGTTGCCTGGACGCAGTTCATTCGCCACGAGGTCGAGCCCACTGAGCGATACCCGGGATTTTCCGACGGCGTCGTCAGCGCCGTCACCGAAGGGGCGCAAGTCCGGATCGAAGCAAGCACACCACGAATGATCTTTCACGGCGACGATCGGGTCACGTCCGCCGGTGTCGGTTGCTTCTCAGCCGACTGGACGCTTGACCGCAGCGACTTCGAAACGCTTCTTGAACGCGGGGAGTTGGTGTTACGAAAAGACATGGGACGCTCGGCAGGGGGAAGTCCAGGCTGCAAACCGGGTTCGAGCATGCTCCTGCTGATCTATCTGAGGGACAGGCTCACACAGCCGGAGATCCGGGTGTGCGACAGCGAGGAAGTGCAACTTGTGGTTCACCATCCGACCATCGATCGCAGATACGTCTATACCGACGCGTATCCACTCACACCCCAATACGACAAGCTGGTACTCGAGCTTGACGCAAGCACCGTCCCGCCGGAACACGCAGATCAGATCGTATGGACTATTCCGGAAATCGATGGCGCAACGCGCAAGATCAGCCCCGACCCTGGGTCGGCTAAGCCGAAGGGCGCGCGGTTCACCGTTACCTATGAGGGGTTGCCGGAGGATTACCGCGAGTTCGGGAAGCGAACGATTACCGCATCGGTGGCCCTGGACTCATGCGCTACCAAGGCCGAGAGAGACGTGTACTTCTTCTACCCCCGGGACGCCCGTAACAACCCTGGCGGAGAATATCCCAACTGGTTCTATTACTGGCGACAGACACCGGCAGCGCGCCCGTTCGGCTATGTCGACGTGCGTTTCGGGGGCACCGCATACGACCTCTGTGATGGCGAACACCAGATGGCGGCCTACAAACCGGCTCACCTGTTCAAGGCCATCCACATCTGCGACCTCACCGAGAAGCTCGGTGGAGACTTCACCGTCACCCTGCCCAAGGTCAGCCGGAACGACCTGTCGACCTTACTCACAAAACAGTACGTATCGTATTCGCACATCGACACATTCGCTGTGCTGGTTATTCATGAGTTCACCCACTTCAACAATTTCCATACTTGGTGGGAGCACAAGACCCCGGCCCAAAGAGAGGAGGAAGACAAGGACGGCGACGGCATCCCGGACCGATTGGGGCGAGACATGGGGTTCGATCCGGAAGAGTTCCAGACCCACTGGTATCACGACGAGGATTTCCGGAACATCAACGGGGATGAAGAGTTCCTCGCATACGAGTCCACCTACTCATATCAGGTTGGCACTCACGATGCACACGATTGGGGAAAGCCCGGGAAGAACTGGCCCGACTGACGTTGCCGACGACCGATCCCCTCGCCCAGGACAGCGCGGCCGTCACCGGCTGTAGCCAAGCCCTGACAGGGAAGCCAAGAAGCCGCTTGGGGCTCGGACGCATCGGTGGCCAAGGTCGGGGAATTGTCCGGCGCCCCAGCTGCTCGCCCTCTCCGTACCTTATCCAACGCCACCACCGATGGTCGTGCGCGGCGACTCAGTCGGAACCGACACTTGCTACGAAGTACACGTTCATGATGTCATGCGCGAGCCGGCACTTGTCGATGGACCGGAAGCCGGCGTCGCGCAACATGCGCTCGGCAAGCTCCTCTCCCCACATCGTGCCCAGGCCCGGTCCGCCCTGGCCGAGGGAGACACTGGTGCAATGCGCCGTGGACACCGCATACAGCAGCGGTCCGAGCGGGTGCGAAAGATTGCGGTGCAGTTCGCTCGATCCGGCGATGTCCTGCATCAGGAACAAGCCGTCTCGCGCGAGTGCGCAGCGGATCGAGCGCAGCAGCCCGGCGGGGTCGCGCTGGTCGTGAACCGCGTCGAACGCGGTGACCAGGTCATAGGGCTCCGCCAGCGTTTGCTCAGCAAGGTCACGCCGCTCGAAAATAAGGTTCTTTAGTCCGAGCGCCTGCGCCTCGGCCCGGGCACGCTCCAACGGTTCGGCACACAGGTCGAACCCCCAGAAGCGACTGTTCGGGTATTCGGCGGCAAGGGTCAGCATCGCACGACCCGAACCGCAGCCCACGTCGGCCACCCGAATTCCGTTCTCGAGCCGCTGGTGCAGGCCCGGGACCATCGGCACGATCACATCGAACAGAGCGGATACCACGGTTTGGGCGCTGTCTTCGGCCATTACTTCGTGGAACCGTTCGTAGCGCTCGTATGACAATCCCCCGCCGTTGCGAAAGCAGCCAACCAGGTCAGACTCCACCGTCGCGATGACGGGAATATACTGTGCGGTGGCGGCAAGATTGTTCGGCACCGAGTCCCGGGTCAGGAAACGCGCGTGCTCGGCTGGCAACCGATAGGTCTGGCTGGCGGGGTCGTAGTCGACAACGCCAGCGGTGACCATGACCGCGAGCCATTCCCGCACGTAGCGTTCGTCCAGACCGGCATCGCGCGCCAACGCATGGCTGGCTAACCAGCCAGCGCCCGCGATCGCATCGAACAGTCCGACACGGTGGCCGAGAGATGTCATCAGCACCAGAGCAGATTCGTTGAACGCGGACAGCATGCGTTCGGCGAAACGCTCGGAACGGGAAACGTCGAGGTCCTCGAGATGGGTCTCGACCATGGATTCTGTGGCAGTCGTCATAATTCATTGCTCCTTGGGGTTGTGGGTCGTGCGGCACCACTTTATGCGGGTCACGCCTCGGCCCATGAAGGCACTCGTGCAACAAACAGGACGAATCGGCCATGAACGCTCCTGACAGAACCCTGACGGTCGCACTTCTCGCCGTTCCCGATGCCGCCGCCTCTACGCTCCTGAGCCTGTACGACGTATTCTCATCGGTCGGTCGCGACTGGGAGGTCCTGATCGAGGGGCGCCCTCCCCGACCGCGGATGCGACCCATCATCGTCGCCGAATCATCAGGCCGCTTGAGCGTCGCGAATGGCATTTATCTCGACGCGGAATGCGGATTCGACCAATGCACTCGCCCAGACATAGTGTGCGTACCCGATCTGCTGATCTCGCCGGCGACGTTCGCGCGGGGTCAGCATCCGGCCGCAATACAATGGCTGACGGCATGTCACGCAAGCGGCAGCCTGATCACGTCCGCATGCTCGGGGGCATTGTTGCTCGCCGAAGCCGGCCTGCTCGATGGTCAGGAAGCGACCATCCATTGGGCTTATGGAGACACCATGCGACTGCATTTTCCGGAGGTGCGGCTGCGCGCGAACCAGACACTGGTCTCCTCCGGCATTGGCCAGCGCGTCGTAACCGCGGGTGGCGGCGCCTCCTGGCAGGACCTGGCATTGTTCCTGATCGCCCGTGAAGCCGGTCTGGACCAAGCGATGCACATCGCCAAACTGTATCTTTTCGAATGGCACGACCGCGGGCAGACTCCATACGCTGCCTTGGTGCGCTCGGCGCGATCCGAGGACGGCCTGGTTTCCGAAGCGCAGTCATGGCTCGCCAACAACTTCGACCGCCCTCACCCGGTCTCGTCTGTAATCGCACGCAGCGGCCTGCCCGAACGCACTTTCAAGCGGCGTTTCGTGCAAGCAGCCGGCATGTCAGCTATGGAGTACGTACACACGCTTCGTCTGGAAGCGGCCAAGCAGCGACTCGAAACATCTCAGGAAATCGTGGAATCGATCGCCGAATCGGTAGGCTACGAGGATGCGAGCTTCTTCCGCCGCCTGTTCCGCCGAAAGGTGGGCATGACACCAGCAGAGTACCGCCGCCGTTTCAGCGGCCTGCGCTCGGCCGTAACAGATTCCAGCCACAGTGGATCTTGAGTTCCGCACCGCGGCCCTGATGGACGCGTACGCAGCCACACCGCCTCTTATGCCAACATGGCATAAGCAAGGCCCGCGCCAATCGACCCAACGAGAGCGAATCCGAGATAGGTAATGAAGACTGGCAACCTTGCCAGCGCGAAGACCGCCATGGCAGCGGGAACGCTGGACACGCCTCCTGCGATCAGGAAGGCCATGCCGGCACCGGCCGCCATGCCTTGATCGATCAACGCTCCCACCAGTGGCAGCGCCGCGTATCCATTCATATACGTCGGTACGCCGACCACTGCGGCCACCACGATGGAGCGCCAACCGTCCTGACCCACGAGTTGCACCACCCAGTCGGCGGGGAGGAATCGCAACATGAGACTCTCCAGCACAAACGCCAGGGCCAACCATTTCCCGAGGAAAATGAAGTTCTTCATGCCATCGTCCAGGAAGACCCGGCGACGCGAGGCTTCACCCCAGAAACGCCAGACGGTTGGCCCAGGATTACGGACACGGGCCCCTGCGCACCCACCGTTCCCAACCCCGTCGCGAAGCGGGTTGCCCAGCATGCCGGCACGTTGAAGCAACCAGACACCGTATCCACCGAGCAACCCTACCCCGACAGCGGCCAGCGACTTGCCAATCGCGAAGTCGAGGCCCAAGACGCCAACTGTCAGCACGAACATCGGCGGATCCATCAGAGGTGATGCCAGCCAGAACGCCATGACCGGAGCGAGCGGTACACCCATGGCGAGCAAGGCTGCAATCAGCGGGATCACACCGCATGAACAGAATGGCGAAACCGCGCCCATCAGCGCAGCCAGCCCAACCATAAGCATACCGCTGCCTTGGAACGCATCCGCAATCAGGTTATCGGCGCCGCTGGCCTTCGCATAGGCCGCAACAAACACTGACGCGGTCAGGAAAGGTGAGATGGAGATCAACGCATTGAACACGAACGCAATCGTCTCGGGCAACTGATCCGGTACACGGATCGCCAGGACCGCGAGCACGATCAAAATGGCGACCACTACCCCGTCCGTGCGACGCAGACGTCGAACGCCATTACCGAGCATCAGTTGAAGGACGGCCATTTATCGATACCTCTAGGTTTCTAGTTCTTTTAAATCAAAAAAAAGCGCTACTGCGCGGCACTGGCACCGCTGCAACACTGCTCTGTCAGGTATGCGAGCAGGTTATCCATGCGGGCATATCCCGCAGTGCACACGACCTCACGCCCCAGACGGTTCTGCTGCACCAGCCCGGCGCTAGTCAGCTTGCTCAAGTGATGCGCGAGCGTCGAAGCCGGTTGCTCAAGCAGGCGCTGCAGTTCACCCACGTTCAGTCCATCATGACCCGCTCTGACCAGTAACCGGAAGAGGCGCAGGCGTGTAGCGTTGCTCAGCGCCGCCAGCGCAGCGACTGCTTCCTGCTCAGTCAGGCGATTGCTTGTTTCCATGAATCATTAAATAACTAGTTTTATAGTTGTGTCAAGAACTGTCTTGCGGATTGTCGACTAGTCCTGCTTGCCCTTGGGGCAATTACTCCCCAGCACTCACTTGCGTCGCCCTCAGCCGGTGCTTTCTGCTTGCCACTCCTCGCAGAGCGATCTCGGCGACAATCCTGCTGCCGTAAAAAGCTCGCCCGCGCATTTCTGGGGCAGCTCACTGTCCGGAGAAGACAGGCAGCGCAGGTTCGGGCTTTCATGCCCCTGGCCAGCAACGGGGCCGTCAAGGTCGACCCGGAAGGAGTCGACGTTAGTGGAGGTTGAGTCTCGTCCTTTCATCGTGAGCGAGTTGCGGCCGCAGCCGTGCGATACTCGGCATACGGAAAAGTCAAAGGAAACGATTACATGAACAGCCAAGAAGACAAAGTCGTATACGGCACCGAGGACATCCTGCGCAGCCTGTGCAACTCGGTGACCCGCGTGCTCTCGGTCGCCACCCAAGGCCAAGTGCGTTACTCGGGCATGGTCCAGCGCATCAGCAAGACCTGCCTCAAGCCTGATATCGGTTGCTTCGTGCTCTTCGACGGCGGCTTTTCGGGACTCGTGGTGATGAATTTCTCCGGTGGCGCGGCAATGGAGTTGTACCGCAACTATCTGCTCAGCATGGGGATGTCGGCCGACGAACTCGCAACCACCTACACTTCGGATGAAGTCGCGAACGTCATGGGCGAGCTGGTCAACCAGATGCTCGGGGACTTCACCGGCATGGTTGCACGGGAACTGCAAACTGACATCACCCAGAATCAGCCGAAGATGCTTGCGCTGAACAAACAGGTCACCCTCAGCGTCGATACCCAGCTGGACCGACCCGAGGCGCGGCGGGTCACCTTCTACACCCCGGGCAACAACATCTTCTATCTCGAGCTTGCGATCGACCATACCGAGTTCATCAAGCTCAACGACTTCGAAGTCGCCGAGGCGCCCGACCCCGACAGCCTGCTGGAACAGGCCAGTGCCCCTCAAGCGACCGCGGCGGCTCCCGACGATGACCATGACGCACTACTGAAGTCGCTGGGGATGTAACGGCAGTCTTCGCCATCATTCGAACGGTTGTTGATGGCACGCCGCACAAACCAAGAATGCGCCTCGCATCTGATTTAAGTCATTGTTTGTAATGTTCTATAAGTGCAGCTTTTAACTCAAAAGAAACATTCAATGACTCATTCTGTTGCATCGCACAAACCTTTTCCGTACTATTTGAACCGTCTCCTCCACCCTCCTCCTTTGGTGTGGATTCCGCCCGAGCCGAGTGCTCGGGCTTTTTTTTTGATCCTTGCCCAGCGGCACTTAGTCGACGCGCCCCCTGCGGGTACGACGATGATTGCCGCCGCTCGCATAGGCGCTCTGTACCGCCGCCATATGATCCACCGCCCTGGCCACTCGGGCGTTGATGGTGCCGGGAGGCATCCAGCCCTTGGCATCCGGCACGCCAGCCGGGATACCGGTGAGAATTTCCAGAGCGTCGTCCACCGTGCGTGCGGTATGGATATGGAAAAGGCCGCGACGCGTAGCCTCGACGACATCTTCTCGCAGCATCAGGTGGCGTACGCTGGCTACGGGAATGACCACCCCGTGCTCACCGGTCAGGCCACGCATGGAGCAGAGATCGAAGAAACCCTCGATCTTCTCGTTGACCCCACCGACGACCTGGGCCTCACCAAACTGGTTCACCGATCCGGTAATCGCAAGCGACTGGCGAATCGGCAAATCGGCTAGCGCCGACAGCAGGGCGCACAGCTCGGCGAGCGAGGCCGAATCGCCTTCGACCGGGGCATAGGACTGCTCGAACACCAGACTCGCGGACAGCGAGAGCGGTTGGTGTCGAGCGTAGCGGGCTGCAAGAAACGCAGTCAGGATCAGCACGCCCTTGGAGTGGATTGCACCACCCAGTTCGGTTTCCCGCTCGATGTCGACCACATCGCCGTCGCCAAGCCGCGCGGTTGCAGTGATTCTGACCGGATGACCGAACTGTTCACCTGCAAGCTCGACGACCACAAGCCCGTTGACCTGGCCGGAACGCACGCCATCGGTCGTAATCAGCGTCGTGCCCTCGACGATGGATTCAATCACGCGCTCGGCGTAGCGCCCGAACCGACGTGCCCGCGCGGCAGTCGCCCAGTCGACATGCTCCCGACCAACAAGGCCCAGTTTCGCGGAGCGCGCATGGAAATCAGCTTCGCGCATCAGGTCCGCCAGCTTGCGGGTGTGCAATGAGAGCTTGCCGGAGTGTTCCGCCAGACGGGCACCCTGCTCCACCAGGCGTGCGACCGCCGCCCGGTCGAAGGGAAGGAGGTCCGCGTTGCGCCCGAGCATCGCGAGCAGATGTGTGTAGTAGCGGACGTTCTCGGGCGTACGCGGCATCTCGTCGTCGAAATCCGCTGCAACCTTGAACAACTCGGCAAAGTCGGGATCGTGCTCGTTCAGCAGGTAAAACACGCTGCGGTCGCCGATCAGCACGACTTTCACGTCGCAGCTCACCGGCTCCGGCTCCAGCGTCGCCGTCGGATTCCACCCCTGTGCCTCGGCAGGTGCTTCGATGCGTATTTCCCGACTGCGCAGGACACGCTTCAGGCCCTCCCAGGCATGCGGTTGGGCGAAGAGGCGGTCGGCATCGAGGATGAGATAGCCGCCGCAGGCCCGATGCAGGGCGCCGGCGCGAATCAGATGAAAATGCGTCACCTGGTTGCCCATCTGGACCAGATGCTCGATTCGACCCACCAGCCCGCCATAGCCGGCGTTGTCCTCGTAGATCACCGGTGCGCCACGGGTGTCCTCGTTGTCGACCAGCAACTTGACAAGGTACCGGTGGAATCGGCTGGATGCCTCCTCCTCGCGTCCTTCCTCTTCCTCGCCGCTCCAGTCGGCGCCACCGTCGAGCAAGTCCTTCTCAACCGCATCGAGGAAGGCCTGCACCGCCTCGAGATCCGCATAGGTTTCGCGCAGACTTCGCGACAGATGCGATACCGTCGGTGCCAGCACATCCCGCTCGGCGCGACGGGTGGCCTCGTACAAGGCCTTGCGCCAACCGGGAAACTCCTCAAGCAGGTCGGCAAGCCGATCACTCCATTCCCCGACTTTCTTCTCGATCGCAGCCTTCTCGTCATCGGGCAACGCGTCGAAGGCCTCGGGCGACATCGCTTCGCCCTCGCGTGTTGGCGCGAACACGAAACCCTCGGCAGTCTTCAGCAAGGAGACGCCGTCGTCGGCACAGGCCTTGCCGAGTTCGCGCAGCGCCTCTTCCTCGCGAGCCTTGTGCGCCTCCTGCAAGGCCTCGATGCGGGTCAGGTGCGTTTCGCTGTCTAGTGCGGCGTCGATGCCCGGCCCGAGGTCGCGCACGAAGGCCTGCATGTCGGTGCGCAAACGTGCACCCACACCTGCGGGCAGGGTTAAAAGACGGGGACGCTGAGCATCGTCGAAGTTGTGCACGTAGCACAGGTCGGGCGGCGCGGCGCGTTTTGCGGCGATCTCGTTCAGCAAACGGGTGACGATGGCGTGGCGACCGGTGCCCGACTCGCCGAGCACGAAAACGTTGTAGCCCGGATGCGACATCGCCAGCCCGAATCGCAGCGCCTCGTCGGCGCGCGCTTGCTCGAGGCCGTCAGGCAGGTCGGCGAGATCCTGGGTGGTTTCGAATTCGAACGAATCGGTACTGCAACGAGTCCGCAGGGACTCGGGCGGCAGCACGTGCTGACTGGGCATGCTGATGACTCTCCTGTCGCACGGACTCGGCAGCTTGCGCTGTCGCTGTCCGCGCGGATAATCGTATAGGCGTTATTCGCCGGTTATGGAATTATCCCCGCAAACCGGGGTCCGTGGCTGAGATGCGATGAGTCACTCGCCCCCAACGAGACGAACGGCACGAAACCGACACAATGAAAATCATCCCGATCCACACCGACGCCATCACGCCGAGCATCGCCCCCGACGACATTCCGGCCGACGGCCCGCTCTCGGACCGCCGCGGTCGCGAGGTGCGCGACCTGCGCATCTCGGTCACCGACCGCTGCAACTTCCGCTGCGTGTATTGCATGCCCCGATCGGTGTTCGACAAGGATTACCCCTTTCTGCCGCGCAAGGAGCTGCTCAGCTTTGAAGAGATCTCCCGCGTCGCGCGCGTCTTCGCCGCGCGCGGGGTACGCAAGTTCCGGATCACCGGCGGCGAGCCCCTGCTGCGCAAACATGTCGAAAATCTCATCGAGCAGCTCGCCGCCATCGACGGCGTCGAGTTGACGCTGACCACCAACGGCGTCTTGTTGCCGCGCATGGCGCAACGCCTCAAGAACGCCGGCCTGCACCGGGTCACGATCAGTCTGGACGCGATCGACGATCCGACCTTCCGCGCGATGAACGACGCCGACTATCCGGTCTCCGACGTGCTCAAAGGCATCGACGCGGCGGCTGCCGCGGGTCTCGGCCCGGTCAAAGTCAACATGGTGGTCAAGCGCGGCGTGAACGACGCGGGCATCGTCGACATGGCCCGCCACTTCAAGGGCAGCGGCCACATTGTGCGCTTCATCGAGTTCATGGACGTGGGCAGCTCGAACGGCTGGAAGATGGACGAAGTCGTGCCTTCGCGCGAGGTCGTCGAGCGGATCGACCAGGTTTTTCCGCTTGAAAACGCCGACCCGAACTACATCGGCGAGGTTGCCGAACGCTGGCGCTACCGCGACGGCTCCGGTGAGATCGGCGTCATCTCATCGGTGACCCAGGCCTTCTGCTCCACCTGTACCCGCATCCGGCTCTCGACCGAGGGCAAGCTCTATACCTGCCTCTTCGCCCAGAACGGTCATGACATCCGCGACCTGCTGAGACGGGGCGCGAGCGACGAGGAGATCGACAGCTCGATCGCCTCTGTCTGGCTAGCCCGCGAAGATCGCTACTCCGAGATTCGCACCGAGAACACCGCCAGACAGCGCAAGATCGAGATGTCCTACATCGGTGGCTGAGCCGGCAGCCTGGGCGGCGAGCCAGCTTCGTCCAGGCCGTCAATCTCGTCGAGTTCAGCCGATTCGATCTTGCGGAAATGCGCGCTGATCTTGCGCGAGCTTACCTGCACCTCCTGTACATCGCGGCTTGCCTGGTCGATGTGACGTGCCAGTGCTGCCATGCGCTCGTCGAAGCGGGCAAAATCCTTGGCCAGCTTGCCCAAGGCGTCGCGGATCACATGGATTTGCTTGCGGGTTTCGACGTCCTTGAGCACCGCGCGCGCGGTATTCAGTACCGCCATCAGCGTGGTCGGTGACACGATCCACACCCGTTTGCGCTGGGCATGCTCGACCAGCTCCGGATGGTGGGCATGGATCTCGGCGAACACCGCCTCGGCCGGAATGAACATGACCGCCCCGTCGGCGGTTTCCCCGGCGAGGATGTACTTGTCGGCGATCGCATCGATGTGCCTGCGCACATCAGCCCTGAACGCACCGGTCGCAAGGCGGCGGTCGACTTCCGCGAGTTCCGGAGCGAGCATGCGGTTGTAGTTTTCAAGCGGAAACTTGGCATCCACCGCGACGCGCCCGGTCGGCGGCGGCAGTGTCAGCAGGCAATCCACCCGCGTGTTGTTGCCAAGCACCGCCTGAAACGCATAGGCGTCTGGCGGCAGCATGTTGCGCACCAGCGCCTCGAGTTGCACTTCGCCGAAGGCCCCACGCGCCCGCTTGTCGCCGAGGAGCTCCTGCAGCGTCACCACATTCGTCGTGAGCCCGTCGATCTTCTTCTGCGCTTCATCGATGGTGGCCAGGCGTGCCATCACGCTGGCGAAGGTCTCGTTGGTCTTGCGAAAGCCCTCATCCAGACGCTGATTGACATGACCGCCGATGGCCTCCAGACGCTCATCTATGGTGCGCGACAAAGCCTCCATCCCCTTGGTGAGCAATTCACGGTCGGCGCGCGCATGCTCGGCAAGCCGCCCCAGCATCTGCTCGACGATCTCGGCCCGCAAGCGTTCGTGCGCGGTATTCATCGAGGCCGACAACTCGGCCTGGCGTGAGGTGATCTCCTCGCGCTGCTGCGCCAGGCGGGTGAGCAAGCCCGTGTGCACCTGAGCGAGCGCATCGCCCATGCGGTCCGCAACGTGGCTGCTCTGAAACATCAGGCGGTCGCTCTGACGCTCCAGACCCTGATGAAGCGTCTCGATCAGGCGTTTATGCTGGGCTTCCGCCTGCTGCTGCAAGCGAACCTCCAGCAAGGCGTCGAAACGCCGCTCCCGCCCACGCCACAGCATGACCAGCAAGAGCAGGCCGAGCGCGACCAGGAAAGCCACACCAAGCCAAGCCGTCCAATCAAGGCGCTGCAGCGCCTCGGCGAATCCAAGCCAATCCATACCGCCCCCAACAATCCCAAAGCACGCACAGACAGCGCACGGAAAGCGATAGGGTACTGTATGAAATTATATCAAGCCAGCGCCCGCAGGCTGGCGAGCGGCGGCCGGGCGAGGAGATGGCGGGTGCCAAGCCAGCCACCGATGACGACGCCGATCGCACCGAGCACGGTCGCCACGGTCATCGGCAGCAAGCTCGGCACGTAGGCCATCTTGAAGACCTGCTCGGCGAGCAGCCAGCCGATGACCGTGGCACCAAAGCCAGCCAGCACGCCGGCGACGCCGCCGAGCACCATGAACTCCGCAAGCAGCGCCTGGCGCACCTGTCTATTGCGCGCGCCGAGGGTGCGCAGCATCGCCAGTTCGAAGTCGCGTTCGTCATGCGTCGATTGCAGCGCGGCATAGAGCACGATGAGTCCGGCGAGCAGCGCGAATCCGAACACGAACTGCACGATGAGCACCAGGCGGTCGGTCACCGCCTGCACCTGTGCAATCACCGCGGCGACATCAATCACCGACAGATTCGGGAAGCGGTTGATCAGTCCGGTGGTAAATCCATGCTCGCCCGGCGACAAATGAAACGCGGTGACCAGACTCGCAGGATCGCTCTCCAGCATGCCATCGGCGGCGATGAAGAAGAAGTTCACCCGCATCGAATCCCAGTCCAGTTCACGCACACTGGTGATCGGCGCCTCGACGCTTCGTCCGGCAATGTCGAACCGGACGCGGTCGCCAATCTGGAGGCGGAATGTCTCGAGCAAGCCTTTTTCGATCGAGAACTGCGGCGTGCGATCGGTGCCGTGCCATTGCCCCTGCACGATTCGCGCGGTGTCGGCGAGCTCGCTCGCATAACTCAGGTTGAACTCGCGCTCGGCGAGCCGGCGGGTGCGCTGATCGACATAGTCGTCCGGGTTCACCGGCACACCGTTGATCGCCATCAGCCGACCGCGAATCATCGGGTAGATATCCGGCGCCTCGAAGCCGTTCTCTGCAAAGTAATCCGCTACCGGCGCACGCTGATCCGGCTGAATGTTGATGATGAAACGGTTGGGCGCATCCTCGGAGCTCATCTGACGCCAGCTGTCGAGCAGGTCGCCACGGATCAGCGTCAGCAGGAGCAAGGCGGTGATGCCGAGACCGAGCGCGCTCACCTGGATCACGCTCGCGCCCATGCGCCGGTTCAGCGACGCCAGGCCATAACGCCAACCGCCGCCGCGCAGACTGCCATGCCCCTTGAGCAGACCGAGCAGGCGCAGCACCATCCACGCAGCAAGCGCGAAGACTCCCAACGCGGCCGCGAACCCGATTGCGACCATGACACCAAGCGAAAAGTCACCCGCAATCCAGAAGATGATGCCGAACAGCGCCGCGGCGCCCAGCGCCCAGGCCACGCCACTGGCTGATTCGACGTTAGCGATCTCACGCCGGATGACGCGCAAGGTGGGCACCCGACCCAACCGCAGCAACTGCGGCAACACGAACCCCACAAGCAGTGCCAGTCCGACAACCAGCCCGTGCGCAAGCGGCAACAGCGACGGTGTGGGCAGACTGACCTGCATGATCTCGGCCAGCACCCCGACCAGCCCGAACTGCACTGCCCAGCCGAGTGCAGTGCCAACCAGCGCCGCGATGAGGCCGAAGATCACGAACTCGCCAATCACGATGCGCAGCACCTGAGACTGGCGCGCGCCCATGCAGCGCATCATTGCGCAGGCATCCAGGTGGCGGCGCATGAAGCGCCTCGCCGACAGGCCGACAGCGACCGCAGCGAGAATCACCGCCAGAAGTGCCGCGAGCCGGAGAAAGCGCTGCGCCTGATCGAGCGCGCCCCGTACTTCCGGGCGCGCATTGTCGAGTGTCTCGATGGCCTGACCGCGCCCCAGATTGGTTTCAGCCCAACGCTCGAACGCCTCGATGTCACGCAGTTCACCGGCAATATGCATCCGCCAGGTCGCCCGGCTGCCCTCGACGATGAGCCCGGAGTCGGCCAGGTCTGCCATGTTGAAGATCGCACGCGGCAACAGCGCAAAGAAATTCGCACCGCGGTCGGACTCGAAGGTGATCATGCCGCCGACGATGAACTCCAGAAAGCCGAGCTCGACCTTGTCGCCGACCGACACACCGAGTGTCGCGAACATCCGCTCGTCAAGCCAGACCTCGCCGCGTTCCGGCACCCGCCCCGGGTCGGCATCGGCCTGGTTCGGCCCCGCCGAGATGCGCAGGCCGCCACGCAAGGGGTAGCCTTCCTCCACCACCTTCACTCCGGCGAGTTGAGCCTCCTCTTCAGTGCTGACCATGCTGGTGAACAGGACTGTGTCAGCCACTTCCAGCCCGCGCCGACGGGCTTCGTCATGGAAACGCCCATCCCAGCGCTGATCTGCGCGCAACAACAGGTCGCCACCAAGGAGCTGATTGGCTTCGCGATCCAGCCCGCGCGATACCCTGTCGGCGAGAAAGCCGACGCTGGTCAGGCTTGCCACGGCGATGATGATCGCCAGACCGAGCAGATGGAGTTCGCCCGCGCGAAGGTCGCGAAGCATCATGCGAAAGGCCAGTCTGAGCGTATTCATGCGGCAGTGGACGCGATTTTCGTCAAGGCGTTCAACACGCTCATGCCGGCAGCAGGCGCTTGACGAGTTCCACCCAGTAAGCGCCACCGACCGGGATGATGTCGTCGTTGAAATCGTAGTTTGGGTTATGAAGCATGCAACCGCCCTCGCCCGCTCCATTGCCGATCCAGACGTAGCAGCCGGGTTTGTGCTGCAGGAAGAAGGCGAAGTCCTCGGCGCCCATGCTCGGCCGTGCGTCGGTCTGCACCTTGTCGGAGCCGACCAGGCCCGCCGCGACCTCGGCGCAGCAGGCGGCCTCGCTCGCGGTATTGATCGTCGCCGGATAACCATGGCGGTATTCGATATCAACGCTCACGCCATGCGTCGCCGCAATGCCGGCACAGATCTGGCGCAGACGCGCCTCCACGGTGTCGCGCACTTCCGGCAGGAAGGCACGAACCGTGCCCGAGAGCTGGGCGCGATCCGGAATCACGTTGTACGCTTCGCCGGCATGGAACAGCGTGGTCGACACCACCGCGGCGTCCAGCGGGTCCAGGGTACGACTGGTGATGGTCTGCAGGGCCTGCACCAGCGCGGCGGCGGCAACCACCGGGTCTTTTCCCAGGTGAGGCATCGCCGCGTGGGCGCCATAGCCCATCACGGTGATGTCATAGCGGTCGGCACTGGCCATCGCCGGCCCGGAATGCACTGCGAAATGTCCTTCGGGCATGCCCGGCCAGTTGTGCATGCCAAACACGGATTCCATCGGAAAACGCTCGAACAGCCCGTCGTCGATCATCGCCTGCGCGCCGGCCTCGCCCTCCTCCGCAGGCTGGAAGATGAGATACACGGTGCCGTCGAAACCCTCGCCGCGGGCCAGCACGTCGGCCGCGGCAAGCAGCATCGTGGTGTGTCCGTCGTGGCCGCAGGCGTGCATGCAGCCGGCGTGCCGCGACTGATGGGAGAAAGTGTTGCGTTCCTGCATCGGCAACGCATCCATGTCGGCACGCAGACCGATCGCCCGCATCCCGGTACCGGCACGCACCACACCGACGACTCCGGTACGACCGACGCCACGGTGAACTTCCAGCCCCAGCGCTTCGAGGTGCGTCGCGACCAGTTCGGCGGTACGATGCTCCGCGTAGGCGAGCTCCGGATGCGCATGGAGGTCGCGACGGATGTCGGTCAGTCTTGCATGGTTGCTGCGGATGGCTTCGATGACGCTCATTTGGCGAACTCGGGATACTCATGGCTAAGGTGGATTCCAGTTTAGCGGCGAAGTTCGGCAGCGTCGATCACCCATAACGGTGCTGCCAGCGTCAGCCATGCCCCGCTACAGTGCGTTGGGTGGGGCAATTTTGCGTCGATCCTTGCCGAAACGCGTCTGAACGGGCTGGCGCAGCTTTTGCTCCAGGCAAGGCGGACACCAAAGGAAGAGGGCTCAGTCATGTCGATCCATGTGGCACTCAATCATGTCACCCGTTACCAGTACGACCGACCCATCACGCTCGGCCCACAGATCGTGCGCCTGCGGCCCGCGCCGCACAGCCGTACGCGCATCCTGAGCTACTCGCTGCGCATCCTGCCGGATACTCACTTCATCAACTGGCAGCAGGACCCACAGGCCAACTACCTCGCACGCCTCGTCTTTCCCGAGAAGACCACCGAGTTTTCGATCGAGGTCGACCTGGTCGCCGAGATGGCGGTCATCAACCCCTTCGACTTCTTTCTCGAGCCCTACGCCGAAAAATGTCCATTCGAGTACGAGAGCTGGCAGAAGGACGAGCTCGCGCCCTATTTCAAGAAGCTCCCGCTGACCCCGCTTTTCCGCGAGTACCTCGACGGCATCGACCGCGAGCCCACGCCCAGCGTGGACTTCCTCGTTGGCCTGAATCAGCGCCTGTGCAATCACATCAAGTACCTGATCCGGCTTGAGCCCGGCGTTCAGGCGCCCGAGGAGACGCTCGAGAAACGCTCCGGCTCTTGCCGCGACTCGGCATGGCTGCTGGTGCAACTGCTCCGCCACCTCGGCGTTGCCGCGCGGTTCGTGTCCGGCTATCTCATCCAGCTCAAGGCCGACGTCAAGGCGCTGGACGGTCCCTCGGGGCCGGACGCCGACTTCACCGACCTGCACGCCTGGTGTGAGGCCTACCTCCCCGGCGCCGGATGGGTCGGCCTCGACCCCACCTCCGGCTTGTTCGCCGGCGAGGGTCACATCCCGCTGGCGTGCACACCGGACCCCTTCTCGGCGGCGCCGATCACCGGCGCGCTGGAGAAGTGCGAAGTCGATTTCGAGCACCGCATGGCGGTGAGCCGTATCTGGGAGGCGCCGCGGGTCACCAAACCCTACACCGAAGATGAGTGGTCCGAGATCGAGCGTCTGGGCCACGCGATCGACCGCCAGCTCGACGCGATGGACGTGCGTCTCACCCAGGGCGGAGAGCCGACCTTCGTATCGGCCACCGATCTCGACGGCGCCGAATGGAACACCGACGCTCTCGGCCCGACCAAGCGCCTGCTCGCGGCAGAGCTCTTCCACCGCATGCGAGACAAGTACGGTGCCAACGCGCTGGTGCATTTCGGGCAGGGCAAATGGTATCCCGGCGAGCAGCTACCCCGCTGGTCGCTGAACTGCTTCTGGCGCCTCGACGGAGAGCCGGTCTGGTCCGACCCATCGTTGATTGCCGACGAGCGGCGCAACTACGAAGTGGACGAGCGCGACGCCGCGCGCTTCCTGCAAGGTATCGCGACCCGGCTTGGCCTCGACGGGCAATACGTTTTCGGCGCCTACGAAGATGTCTTCTACTACCTGTGGCGCGAACGCCGACTGCCGGCCAACGTCGACCCGTTCGACTCGCGCCTCGCAGACCCGCTCGAGCGCGCTCGCCTGATGACGGTGTTCAGCGCAGGCCTGGACGCCATCGTCGGCCACGTCCTGCCGGTCGAGCGGAATCCGTCGAACACGCACTGGCAGACCGGCCGGTGGTTTCTCCGCGACGAACGTTGCTATCTCGTGCCCGGCGACTCGCCGATCGGCTACCGGCTACCGCTCGACTCCCAGCCCTGGGTCAGCGAAGGCGACTACCCCTGGATTCATGCGGCGGACCCGTTTGCACCTCACGCTCCCCTGCCCAAGCAGGCCAATATTCGCCAGCAAATGGCCAGCGAGGCTGCCTCGGCGAGTTCCGCGGGCACTGGGGGAACCGGCATCACCGCCGGCTGCGGGACCGACCGCCCACCGGCTGACTTCCAATCCGCAAACTGGATCACTCGCACCGCGATATGTGCCCAGGTACGCGACGGAGTGCTCTACATCTTCATGCCACCCACCGAACGACTCAAGGACTACCTCGAGATCGTCACCGCAGTCGAGGCCACCGCCGCCGATCTGGCGCTACCGGTGCTGCTCGAAGGCTACGAGCCACCACGTGACGCGCGCATGCGCCACTTTCGCATCACGCCCGACCCCGGCGTGATCGAGGTCAACATCCACCCGGCAAACGACTGGGATGAACTGGTCGATCAGACCACGCATCTCTACGAGGCGGCGCACGAGTCGCGCCTGACGACCGAGAAATTCATGGTCGACGGGCGGCACACCGGCACCGGCGGCGGCAACCACTTCGTGCTCGGCGGGCAAACCGCGTCGGACTCGCCCTTTCTCCGGCGCCCCGACCTGCTGCGCAGTCTGGTCTCGTACTGGCACAATCACCCCAGCCTGTCCTATCTGTTCTCGGGTCTGTTCATCGGACCGACCTCGCAGGCCCCGCGCATCGACGAAGCGCGCAACGACGCGGTCTTCGAGATCGAGATCGCCTTCCGTGAGATGGAAAGACTGCTCACATCCGGGCCGGGCGACTGTCCGCCGTGGCTGGTCGATCGCCTTATGCGCAACCTGCTCACCGACGTCACCGGCAATACCCACCGTGCCGAGTTCTGCATCGACAAGCTCTACTCGCCCGACGGCCCGGCTGGCCGTCTCGGCTTGCTCGAGTTACGGGCCTTCGAGATGCCGCCCCACGCGCGCATGAGCCTCACCCAGCAGCTTCTGCTGCGGGCGCTCGTGGCCCGCTTCTGGGAAACGCCGTACACCCCTCAGCGCCTGGTTCGCTGGGGCACCGAGCTGCACGACCGTTTCCTGCTACCGCATTTCGTCTGGCAGGATTTCCTGGATGTCATCGATGAAACCCGCGCAGCCGGCTTCCCGCTGCAGGCAGCGTGGTTCGCCCCACATCAGGAGTTCCGCTTTCCCAAGATCGGGGATTACGTACTCAAGGGTATGACCCTGGAACTGCGCACCGCGCTCGAACCCTGGCATGTGATGGGCGAGGAAGGCGCGGTCGGCGGCACCGTGCGCTATGTGGATTCCTCGGTGGAGCGGCTGCAGGTCAAGCTCAACGGCATCGCACCGGACCGTTACCGTCTCACCTGCAATGGCGTTCCGGTTCCGCTGCAGCCTACCGGCACCGTGGGTGAGTTCGTCGCCGGAATCAAATACCGGGCCTGGCAGCCGCCGTCATGCCTGCATCCGACCATCGGCGTGGACAGCCCGCTCACCTTCGACCTCGTCGACACCTGGAGCAGCAGGAGCCTGGGCGGCTGCCAGTACCACGTGATGCATCCGGGGGGGCGCAGCTTCGAGACACGGCCGGTCAACGCCTTCGAGGCCGAAAGCCGAAGGCTGGCGCGCTACTTCCGTACCGGACACACGCCCGGCCCGATGAACGTGCGTGAGCCCCGCGTAAACCCGGAGTTTCCGTTCACCCTCGATCTGCGACAATATTGAGGTAGCAAAAGTAGCGACAAGCGCCCCGTCCGACCGTCCGTCAGACGCAGGCTGTGCAACCCAACGCGCCCGAACATGCCTGCCGGAATACTGGATCACTATCCATTCTCGCCCGCGCGCTACGATGAAATGTTCGTCGCGCGCGGCATTCCCCGTGCGCACTGGGAACCGTTTGCCGCCCGTCTGGAGGCCTTGCCGGCCGACGCGCTGGTGCAACGTTCGCGCTTCGTCGCCGACGCGATCGAGTCCGACGGTGTGACCTACAGCGTTTACGCTGACCCCAAGGGCCTCAACCGCCCCTGGGAGCTGGACATGCTGCCGCAGATCATCAGCGCGGAGGAATGGAGCGTGCTGTCCGCAGCGGTAGCCCAGCGGGCACGCCTGCTCAACGCCATGCTGGCCGACCTCTACGGGCGGCAGTGCCTGCTGTCGGAGGGTCTGCTCCCCCCAGCGCTGGTCTTCGGACAACGCGGCTTCAAATGGCCGTGCATGGGCACCCAGCCGACAGGCGGACACTTTCTGAGTCTCTACGCAGTCGATCTCGCCCGCTCGCCCGATGGCAACTGGTGGGCGATCGCCGACCGGACCCAGGCGCCATCCGGCACCGGCTACGCCCTGCAAAACCGTATCGTGGTGTCACAGGCGTTTCCCGACGCTTTCCGCAACCTGCAGGTGCAGAAGATCGCTGACTTCTTTCGCGGCTTGCAGAATGCCCTGGTGCGCATGGCGCCGACCGACGGCGAAACGCCACTGGCCGTACTGCTGACCCCCGGCCCCTACAACGAGACCTATTTCGAGCACGCCTTCCTTGCGCGCTACCTGGGTTTTCCGCTGGTCGAGGGTCAGGACCTCACGGTGCGGGACGACACCGTCTATCTCAAGACGCTGCGCGGCCTGCGACGGGTCCATGCCATTCTGCGCCGCCTCGACGACGACTTCTGTGATCCCCTCGAGCTGCGCGCGGACTCGGCACTCGGGGTGGCCGGCCTTGTGGGCGCGGTGCGCGCAGGCAAGGTGCTGGTCGCCAATGCGCTGGGCAGTGGCGTGCTCGAAAGTGCCGCCCTGTTCGGATTTCTGCCAGGTATCTGCGAACGGTTGCTGGGCGAGCCGCTGGCAATGCCCTCGGTCGCGACCTGGTGGTGCGGCGAAAAGCCGGCACTCGAACATGTGCTCGAGAATCTCGACGAACTGGTCATCAAGCCCGCCTACTCCGGCATGAACCGCCAGACTGTCTTCGGTCATCAGGTCAAGGGCAAGGCGCGCGATGAGCTCGTCGCCAGCATCAAGGCGCAGCCTCACGCCTACGTTGGCCAGGAATGGGTACGCCTGTCACAGGCACCGGTCTGGACCGGCAACGCCGAGCAGCCCCTGACGACCCGCTCAGTGGGCCTGCGCCTGTTCGCTGCAGCCGCTCCCGACGGCTACACCGTGATGCCCGGCGCGCTTACCCGTGTCGCCCCCAGCGCCGGTGTCGAAGTCATCACCATGCAACGCGGCGGCCTGTCCAAGGACACCTGGGTCCAGTCCGACGCCCCGACCCAGAGATCCAGTCTGCTCAAGGAGCGTCTCGGAGTCATCGACCTGCTCTACAACAGCGGCGACATTCCCTCGCGCCTGGGCGAGAACCTGTTCTGGATGGGGCGTCATTCCGAGCGGGTCGAATCCTCCGCGCGGGTGTTGCGCGCGGCGCTGACCCGTGTCGCCGGCGGCACAGACGACATCGGCGACGAACTGTCCGGCCTGCTGATTGCCGCCAATCGACTTGGCGCACTGAACGAAGACGAGGACGCCGACGCGGCGCCGTCGCTCGAGGCGCGTCTACTCGGCGCAGTCACGGACCTGGCGCAACCGGGCTCGGTAGCGGCCAATCTGCGCGCCCTCGCGATGAATGCCAATCATGTGCGCGAGAGGCTATCCTCGGACAACTGGCATGTGCTCAACCGGCTCGAGACGGTTCTCAAACCCTCTCCGGCGACACTGGACCAGGCCATAGGCGCGCTCGATCAGGTGATGCTCAACTGCATCTCGCTCGCGGGATTCGCGATGGACGACATGACCCGCGACGAGGGCTGGGTCTTCCTCATTCTTGGCCGTCGCATAGAGCGTCTTGCCAGCATCTCGGCGCTGGTGTCGGTCGTCCTGCAGGCCGACCCCGACCAACGCGACAACATGCTCGAATGGCTTCTCGAGGCCGGCAACTCCATCGTCACCTATCGTTCACGTTATCGCCGAGTACCCGAACTGCTGCCGGTCATTCACCTGCTGGTTTTCGATACCGCCAATCCGCACTCGGTTGCAATGCAGGTCCACGCACTCAAGCGCTATCTCGCCCGCAGCGCCCAGGATCTCGGCCACCCGATGCCGCCGCAGATCGCGGGTCTTGAGCGGCGCATCGGCCGTTTCGACCTGACGGCCTTCGAAGCCGAACACTGCGACGCCGCATGTGCCAGGCTGGCTTCGCTGCTGAACGACGCAGAGAACACCGCCTACGTGCTTTCGGATGACGTGCATCATCGCTTCTTCATCCATACTGTCGAACGCTCTCGCCTGCGGAGCGTCGCTTGAAGCCGCTCCGCTACCATATCCGCCACGATACCCGCTACAGCTACGACCAGCCGGTGGGCGAGTCCCATCAATTGCTGCGTCTCGCGCCTCGCAATCTGCCCTGGCAGAAATGCGTCGCCCATCGCATCGAAACCGATCCCGAGCCGGTGCGTCGGCAGCGATTCTTCGACAGTTTCGGCAACGCAGTCGACGCGCTGCACTTCGAAGCGGATCATGACTTCCTCGCAGTGCGCAGCGAGAGCTGGGTTGAGCTGTACGCGCCGCCGTTCGCCGCCGCGAGCGAATGCTGCAATTGGGAAGCGGCCCGCGATGCGTTGCGTTACACGGCAGGCAAACCTCTCACGCGGGATCTGCTCGAAGCGAGCGCGTTTCTGTTCGAGTCGACCAATGCCCGGCTGAAGCGTGATTTCGCGGACTATGCCGCAGTCTGTTTTGTACCGGGGCGCCCACTGCTGAGCGCGGTCGACGCGCTTATGGTGAAGATCTTCGAAGAGTTCACCTTCGACCCGGAGGCAACCGAGGTGTCGACGCCGGTTGCCGAGGTTTTCGCCAACCGGCGCGGGGTATGTCAGGATTTCGCACATTTCATGATCTCCTGTCTGCGTTCGCTCGGTATCGCCGCCCGCTATGTCAGCGGCTACCTGCTCACCCGCCCGCCGGCGGGCAAGAAGCGACTCATCGGTGCCGACGCGACTCATGCCTGGGTGTCGGTTTTCTGCCCCGGGCTTGGCTGGGTGGACTTCGACCCGACCAACGCGATTCGTCCGCAACTGGAACACATCGTCGTCGGTTGGGGCCGGGATTTCAGCGACGTCTCGCCGATGCGCGGTGTACTGCTCGGCGGCGGCGGACATGAACCGGACATCGCGGTCACCGTCGTGCCGGAAGACGAGTTCACCGAGTTGTACACCGATGCCGACATGCCCACTCTCGAGTTGCGTCCAACCGGTTCCTGAGCTCATCTCATCTATATGGCATGAAGCTCCACTACGCCGACCACTTCGTCTTGCCCCTGCCGTCCGGCCACCGTTTTCCGATGGACAAGTACGCACGACTGCGCGCGCAGTTGCAGTCCTCGCCGCAGTTCAACGAGGGCGACTTCGTCGTGCCCGCGGCAGCCAGTGACGAGGAGATCCTGCAGGCACATTGCGCCAACTACCTGCGTCGGGTCGTGCAGGGCAGCCTCGACCAGGCGGAGCAGCGACGCATCGGCTTTCCCTGGTCGCCCGGCATGGTCGAGCGCTCACGCCGTTCGGCCGGCGCGACGCTCTCCGCCTGCCGCGCCGCGCTGGACGATGGCTGCGCAGCCAATCTCGCGGGTGGCACGCATCATGCCCACCGCCACTTCGGCTCGGGGTTTTGCGTATTCAACGACGCGGCGATCGCGGCCCTCCAGCTTCGCAGCGAGGCGCTGGTGGAACAGGTCGCAATCATCGACTGCGATGTGCATCAGGGCGACGGCACCGCGGCGATCCTTGCCAGAGTGCCGGAAGTCTTCACCTTCAGCATGCATGGCGCAAAGAATTTCCCGTTTCGCAAGCAGGTTTCCGACCTCGACATCGAGCTCGCCGACGGCACCGGCGACGAGGACTATCTCGCCGCGCTTTCCGACGGGCTTGCACAGGTTTTCCGACGCGTATCCCCGGATCTCGTGATCTACCTCGCGGGTGCCGACCCCTACCGCGAGGACCGCTTCGGACGCCTCGGGCTATCGATCGAGGGACTGAGACGACGCGACGAAATCGTCATCGCACAGTGTCTGGACCGCAACATCCCGCTGGCCATCGCGATGGCCGGCGGTTATGCTCGTGACACGGCCGATACGGTCACCATCCACGCCAACACCATCATCACCGCCGCCGGCATGTGCCGAGCAGGCGGCTGAGCCCACCGTCACCGCGGACCAATCATGCCCGAAGAATCCCATATCGCACTGCTCATCGACGCCGACAACTGTCCGGCGGCCAAGATCGAGGTCATCCTCGACGAGCTCGCCAAGTTCGGCGTAACCAACATCCGCCGCGCCTACGGCAACTGGAAGAGCACTGGGCTGAAGAGCTGGGAACAGGTGTTGCATGAGTACGCGATCCAGCCGGTACAGCAGTTCGCCTACACCAAGGGCAAGAATGCAACCGACAGCGCGATGATCATCGACGCGATGGATCTGCTCTACACCCAGAAACTCGATGGTTTCTGCCTGGCCTCATCGGATTCGGACTTCACGCCGCTGGTGATGCGCATTCGTGCCAACGGCCTCAAGGTCTTCGGCTTTGGCGAAAAGAAAACCCCGATGCCATTCGTCAATGCCTGCTCCAAGTTTCTCTACCTCGAGAACCTGGGCATGCCGGACCCGGCCTCCGAGAAACCGGATCCGGCGGCACAGCGAAAGAACGCCAAGGACCTCAAAGGCGACGCCAAGCTGGTTAACATGCTTCGCGCCGGCATCGAGGCTGCGGCCGACGACGATGGCTGGGCACCGCTGGGTGCGGTCGGCTCGCACATCAGCAATGTCAGCTCCTTCGATCCACGCAACTACGGCTATCGCAAGCTCAGCGACCTGATCAGCGAGATCGGTCTGTTCGAGACGCGCAAGAGCAGCAACCACATCTATCTGCGGGACAAGAAGGCCACCCGCAAGACCGGGAGCTGACCGGCTTGCAAGTCCTCGGCGTCGACTTCACCAGCGCCCCGAGCCGGCGCAAACCGATCGTCGTCGCTCACGGAACGCTGGACGTCGACGAGGTTCGCCTTACCGCCATCGAGAGTCTGGAAGACTGGCCGGCCTTCGAGGAATTGTTGACACGCCCCGGCCCCTGGCTCGGCGCGTTCGACTTTCCTTTCGGTCTGCCGCGCGAGGCGGTCACGGATCTGGGTTGGCCGGGCACCTGGGACGGCATGGTCCGCCACTGTGTCTCACTGGGTCGCAGCGGCTTTCGTGCCACCCTGGATACCTACCGCGAGAGCCAGCCGATCGGGCGGCGCTACGCGCATCGCACAACCGACCACCCTGCCCGCTCGCACAGCCCGCTGAAGCTGGTCAATCCGCCGGTCGGGCTGATGTTTCTGGAGGGTGCTCCCCGTCTGCTCGAGGCCGGCGTGCATCTGCCGGGCTTGCGTGCCGGCGACCCGCAACGTGTCGCGGTCGAGGCCTACCCCGGCTTTCTCGCCCGCAGCATCGAATCGGCCTCCTACAAGGGCGATGCAAGCGCTGCCCGAACGCCCTCACGGCATGCCGCAAGAGCTCGAATTCTCAACGCTCTGGCAAGTGGCGCAAATCCGCTCGGCCTGCGGCTGGCCGTTGACAACGCGATGGCCGTCAGCTTGCTGGAAGACCACCGCGGCGACCGGCTGGATGCCACGCTGGCGATGATGCAGGCTGGTGCATGCACACGCGCCGGTCACCCCGGTTTCGGCCTGCCTCGGAAAGTCGATCCGCTGGAGGGTTGGATCGCGACCGTATCTGAAACCAGCACTCTCAGTTGATCTCCAGCCTGATCGGGCGCCTGCGCTCGCGCTCCTGCTCGATCAACCTGGCGATGTCGGTATTGCCGCTGGACAAGGCCCAGGTTTCCGCCGTGAAACCGCGGTCGTTCTGGTGATAGAGATCGATGTCTGTCTGCAACAGCCGTCGAACCACCTGGATGTGGCCATTACGGGCGGCGAACATCAAGGCGTTCGACTCGTTGGGCGCCAGGGCATGAACGTCCGCGCCGCGTTCGATGAACTTCTCGACCAGATCAAGATGTCCCTGGAACGCCGCATAAATCAGCGGTGTCCAGCCGTCATGGTTCAGCTCCGCGCCGGCGTCGAGCAGTTCATCAACCACATCCCGATGGCCGCCGAGCGTTGCGAGCATGAGCGCGGAATCCCCCGCGAGATTTCGGTGAAGCACATTCGGCCGGTACTGCAGGATGGCCTGCACAGTTCGCAGATGCCCTTCGCGCGCGGCAAGCAGCAGCAGCGAGTTGCCTTGCTCGTCGATGGTGTTGGGGTCAATGCCCCGGTTGAGCAGGCTCACCAGTTGCCGGGTATCCCCGAGCCTGGCGGAGCTAATGGAAGCCTCGTAGCTGTCGGCCAGTACGACCGTAGTCATGCAAGCCAGAACCAGTGCGAGAAGGAATCGGCGAAGAATCATGTCAGTTCACTCTTGCGTGCCTGAAAAGGCGGAAGTAGTTCTCGGTGGTGATCGCCTCGATCCGTTCCAGCGGCTCGTCGCGCAGGCGGGCAATCTCTTCTGAGACATGAACCACCCACGCAGGTTCATTGGTCTTGCCCCGATGAGGCACCGGCGCGAGATAGGGTGAGTCAGTCTCGATCAGCAAGCGGTCAAGCGGCACATACTGCGCAACCGCCTTCAGATCCTTCGCATTGCGAAAGGTCACGATTCCCGAAAAGGAAATATAGAAACCGAGGTCGAGCGCGGCCTCGGCCATCTCGCGCGACTCGGTGAAACAGTGCATTACGCCGCCGCAAACGTCCGCACCCTCTTCTCGCATGATGCGGATGGTGTCGTCGGCAGCGCTGCGAGTGTGAATGATCAGGGGCTTGTCACACGCGCGAGCGGCACGGATATGCACCCGAAACCGCTCCCGTTGCCATTCCGGCGCATCCTTGTGCCAGTAATAGTCGAGACCGGTTTCCCCGATCGCGACCACCTTGGGATGCCTGGCGAGCGCCACCAGACGTTCGACGTCGGGCTCATCCACCTCAGCATTGTCGGGATGCACGCCGACCGAGGCGTGTAACCCCTCATGTCGCTCGGCCAGCGACAGCACCCGCTCGAAATCCTCGAGCTTGACGTTGACACAGAGCGCCTGCCCGACGTTGTTTGCGCGCATGGCAGCGAGAATCTCATCCTCGCGTTCGGCAAGCTGCGGAAAATCCAGATGACAATGAGAATCTACGAACACGTGCCGAAAACAATCAGAGGGTGTGTGTGGGCCGACTCGAGCCAATCAGGCCGGCGAGTATGGTCTCGGCCGACGCCTTCGGTCTTGCCGCCCTGCGCGCCGTTGGGGGTGAGCCAGACCACCTTCGCTGCCACCGGGTGCTTGGTCGGGTCATCCATGAACTGAAGCAGGAGAAACACTTCGTCACCGAGCTCGTACTTGCGGTTGGTCGGTACGAACAGACCGCCGTGGGTGATGAAGGGCATGTATGCAGCGTACAGCGCCGATTTCGAGCTGATGTTCAGCGACAGTACGCTGGGCCGCACCGCGCTCTTGCCTGGTTCGCTCATCTCTTTATCCCACCAATCGCACGCGCAAAGCGCAGCAACATATCCTCGAGCATCAACCTCGCATTGAGAGGATGCCGTGCAACCCGCCTGATTCGGGTCAAATCATTGTAGCAGGTCGTCATGGCGTCGACCTTTGCGCGCAGGGCGACTGCCGAAAGCACGGCCTCGTGATCCGGGAAATAGCGCACCTGCCCCCCAAGACGGATACTCGTCAGGTCCGTCACCCAGCGCTGGACCCAATCGACAAGCTGCGCCATGTCGAATCCGGCCGCAATCGCCTCCTTCGACTTCAGCCAGCTTTCCCACTGGCCGGCCAGCATGAGCGGGTCGGTGCCCGGCAGCGCGCCGATATCGCGCACGAAGCGCATGAGGTGAGGCGCCATTCCTCGTGCGGCCAGACGCTCGGCCGCCAGCGGCATGCCACCGCCAGCGCGCGCCAGGGCAAGCAGCTCCGGCGGCTTGTCGGTTGCCCATGCGCGCAAAGCGGTTTCGTCCGGGGGAGAGATCGCCCACGTCTGGCAGCGGCTGCGAATGGTCGGCAGCAGCATGCGTGGCGCCGAACTGCATAACAGAAACGTGCAGCCCTGCGGCGGCTCTTCCAGCGACTTCAGCAGCGCATTTGCGGTGAATGTGTTCATCGCCTCAGCCGGCTCGACGATCACGACCCGTCGGCTCCCCTGATGTGCGGTGACGCCAAGCGCGGACTGAAGATCGCGCACCTGCTCGATGACGATCTGTGATGACTTCGCCTTGCCGCCTTCCTCCGCCGACGACGCTTCAGGCGACGCCGACTGAGCCGCCGGCACCAGCAAGTGCAGGTCGGGATGGTTCCCTGACAGCCGCAGCAAACAGGCGTCGCATCGACCGCAGGCATGGCCATCTTCCGTTGGATGAGCGCACAACATCGCGGCGGCAAGCGCATCGGCAAGATCGCGCTTGCCGGTGCCTGCCGGGCCAACGAACAGCAACGCATGCGGCATGCGTTCGCCCAGTGAAACCAGGCGTCGCCAGGTATCTTCCAGCCAGGGATGCATCAGGGCCAGCGCTCCTCGACGATCGCGAGCATCTCGCCACGAATCGTCGCCGGATCGCGGTCGGCATCGATCACCCGGACTCGCCCGGGATCCGCAGCCGCACGCTCCAGATAGGCGCCCCGGACCCGCTCGAAGAAATCGCGCCGTTCACGCTCGAAGCGGTCCGGCGCATTGCCAGTGCCGGCAAGGCGTTGCGCCGCGCGTTCCGGCGACAGATCGAAGACCAGTGTCAGGTCGGGCTGAAAGCCGGGATGCACCCATTGCTCGAGCGCAGCGAACTTCGCCGGATCCAGCCCCCGCCCGCCGACCTGATAGGCGTAGGTTGCGTCCGAAAAACGATCGGATACCACCCAGCGTCCCGCGTCGAGTGCCGGCCGGATGCGCACCGCGAGATGCTCGCGACGCGCGGCAAACATCAGCATCGCTTCGGTTTCGAGATGCATCGGCTGATGCAGCAACAGCTCACGCAAACGCTCGCCGAGTTCTGTGCCACCGGGCTCACGGGTCTGGTCGACGACGCGCCCCTTGCCTTCCAGGTGCGCCACCAGGGCCGCGATCTGGCTGCTCTTGCCGGCGCCGTCGATGCCTTCGAAGGTGATGAAGCGACCCTTGGTCACGCCTTCACTCATCCACCTCTCCCACGAATAAACCGATTGACCGCCCGGTTGTGGTCCGCGAGGTTGCGCGAGAACTGGCTGCTGCCATCCCCCCGGGCGACGAAGTAGAAATACTCCGACTCGGCAGGTTGAACCGCGGCGATCAGCGAATCCCAGCCGGGCATCGCGATCGGCGTCGGCGGCAGGCCGGCACGGGTATAGGTGTTGTACTCATGATCGGTTTCGAGGTGACGTCTCCTGAGTCGCCCCTCAAACGCCTCACCGAAGCCGTAGATCACCGTCGGGTCGGTTTGCAGCCGCATGCCGATGCGTAGCCGATTGGTGAACACCGACGAGACCAGCAAGCGGTCGTCTGCAAGACCGGTCTCCTTCTCGATGATTGAGGCAAGAATCAGCGCTTCGTAGGGCGAGCCCAGAGGTACGCCCGGGTCACGCTGTTCCCAGGCCTGTTCGAGCCGGCGCTGCATCGCCTGATGCGAGACACGGAATACCTCGAGGGCACTGGTGTGACGATCGAACAGATAAGTGTCCGGGAAGAACAAACCCTCCGGATGAGACTCCGCAGCACCGATTCGAGCGAGAATCTCCTCGTCGCTGAGATCCGCGGTATCAACCCGCACATAGGGATGGGTTTCGATCGCTCGTCGTACCTGACGGAAGGTCCAGCCTTCGACGATGAGCAACTCGGCGCGCGTGACCTCCCCGCGGTAGAGCTTGTCGATCAGCTCTCTCGCATTGAGGCCGGTTTGGATCTCGTAGCTGCCCGCAACGATGCGCCCGGCCTTGCCATCGAGCCGGGCAATCCAGTAGAGCGCTTCGGGATGAACATCAGCCCCGGCGGCCGAAATTTCACGCGCCGCCTGGCGCATATTGAAGCCCCGCTGGACGGTGAACTCAATCGTCGGGGAGGCAAGCGGCAACGGTCGGTTCGCATACCACCAGGCGGCGCCCAGCGCGGCCGCGGCGAGCATCGAAACGATGGCGAGCAGGAGGATCGACTTAAGAAGAAACGCTTTCATTCGGCCCGGAGTTGCTGGGTTGAAATCTGACCGACGGATTAAACTCCGACCGGCATGCACGATCCGAGGTTCGGCGTGCGACGCAGCCCACTATAATACTTGATCAGATCAATCGACGTTCCGACCCCGACACGAGAACTGGAAAAACATGACATCGCTCTGGACCGACTATCTCGCCCGCTCGGGCGCAAGCCTCGCCGCCAACTCGCTGAGCTTCGACACGCCACCGCCGGCGCCGGGCGAAACCCTGGTCGTGCCACTGTTGCACCTCGGCGTCATTCGCTCCGCAGGTGAAGACTCCGCATCGTTCCTGCACAACCTGTTTTCCAACGACGTCAAGAAACTGGCCCGTGACGAAGCCCAGTGGAACAGCTTCAACAGTCCGAAAGGACGCATGCTCGCGAGCATGTTGCTGTGGTCCGAGGATGGCGGTCACGCGCTCGCCCTCGCCAGCGACATCCTCGTGCCGATGCACAAGAAGCTGTCGATGTACGTGCTGCGAAGCAAGGTCAAACTGACCGATGCAAGCGGCGACACTGCGCTGATCGGCTTGGCCGGACCGAATGCCGAAGCAATCGCGAACGCACTCGGCCTGCCTGCCGCGACCGGCGACATGCGCCAGAGCTCGACCGACGCCCTGCGCGGCATCCGGCTGAACGCCACGACCTACGTGCTTGCGGTAGCGCTTGACCGGGCCGAGTCGGTTTTCGAGCAGGCACTGTCCGCCGGCGGCATCCGCGCCGGCACCGACGCCTGGCAGTTGGCGATGATTCGTGCCGGTCTGCCGCTGATCACTGCAGCGACACAGGAAGAATTCGTCGCGCAAATGCTCAATTACGAACTCATCGGCGGCGTGAACTTCAAGAAAGGCTGTTACCCGGGCCAGGAGATCGTCGCCCGCACGCAGTACCTCGGCAAACTCAAGAAGCGCATGTACCGGGTGCGTATCGACGCCGAGCAGGCGCCAGCCGCGGGCACTGATCTCTACACCCCCGCGTTCGGCGAACAGTCGGCTGGCAAGCTGGTCAATGTCGCGCCCTCGCCCGATGGTGGCTTTGAGGCGCTGGCCGTGATGCAGATCAGCTGCGCCGACACTGGCGAGATCCACCTCGGCTCGCCCACCGGCACGCTCCTCGTGTTGCTGGATCTCCCCTACTCGGTCGATTGAACATGATCGACGAGACCCGGACCGACGCCAGCATCTACGTCTACTACAGGCTGCGCGCCGACGTCTCGAGCGAGACGGCATGCGCTCGGATTGCCACGATGCAGCAGGCGGTCACCGAACGCACTCCAGTCACGGCCCGACTCATGCGACGGCTCGAGGACACCACTACCTGGATGGAGATCTACGAGCACGTGACCAACGTCCGCGAGTTCGAGGCAGTGCTCGCGGAAGAAGTCGCCGTTGCCCGACTGGACGATCTCATCGAGCCCGGCTCGGCGCGTCATATCGAGCATTTCGTCGCTATCGGCAGACCGGGCGAGGCCGACTGACGATGTGTCTCATCGTTCTGGCCTGGCAGGTTCACCCGGATTACCGCCTGGTGGTCGCTGCGAACCGGGACGAGTTTCGCGAGCGTCCGGCCAGTCCGGCGCATTGGTGGACCGATGCACCGCACATCCTGGCCGGGCGTGACCTCGAGGCCGGCGGAACCTGGATGGGCCTTACCCGGCAGGGTCGCTTCGCAGCATTGACCAACTACCGCGACCCTTCCGGCCATCGTCCCGGCGCGCCGTCACGTGGCACACTGGTGCGTGACTGCCTGTCGGGCAGCGCAGATACCGAATCGACCCTGAACGCACTGGCAGGCGTGAGCGGGCAGTACGTTGGCTTCAACCTCTTCGTCTCCGACGGTCGCACGCTGGGCATCCATGAGAGCACCACCGGCGCGGTTCGCAGACTCGAGCCGGGTATCTACGGGCTGTCAAACCATGTGCTCAACACCGACTGGCCCAAGCTCAGGCGGGCACGCAGCCAATTCGCCGAAGCACTGAAGACCTTGCCCGAACCCGAGCCGATGCTCCGACTGCTCCGGGACACCACGCCGGCGGCAGATCACGAGCTCCCCAGCACCGGGGTTTCGCTGGAATGGGAACGCCTGCTATCGCCGGTATTTGTCAGCACAGCGGACTACGGTACTCGCTGCTCGAGCCTGATTACCATCGGACACGACGGCAACACTCGTTTCAGCGAATGGACCTGGAACGCGGAGGGCGAGGTCGAAAGCCAGGTCGAGCACCGCTTCACACGCCGATCCTGACCCAGGCCTGCGCAATTCATAGCCGTCGACGCATCTCACGATGGGCGATGCCGGCCTCCATGAATACCTCGCCTTCAGGCTGAAACCCGAAGCGGGCGTAGAAACCCTCGGCGGTCAGCTGCGCATTGAGCACGAGTTGGTCCATGCCGAGCCGCTTGGCCTCGTCG
>NZ_WTVM01000140.1 GCF_012910885.1 Azoarcus taiwanensis
CTCGGAGAGGTGTATAAGAGACAGGTGCGCATCGAACAAGGCGAGGCATCGCCCGAGGCCGCCTTGTTCGATGCGCACCGTTCCCGCAAACGGCGCCGGCCGCTCGCCGGCATCCCAGATCAGTGCCGGCGACAGTTTGAGAAACGTGAAGCTGTGCGACCACCCAGCGTCGCTTGTGACGGTGGCCTTCCAGATGGCCTTGCCGTCCGCGGTCGGCTGCGCGATGCCGTGATCCTGCAGCACGTTGAACACCGCCGTGTTGTTCGACGGGATGCCGTCGATGCCCTGCGACAGCAGGTGGGCGCGCAGCTTGTCGGAGACGGTCTTGCTGACCAGCCACAAGGCATCCTGGGTGAGCCAGCCGTCCGACGCCTGGAGCTGGTTCAACTTGAACTCCTCGCGCAGGAGGAAGCGCAGGCCGTCGAGGAGCTTGCGCTGCAGTGCATGCTTCGGGGCGGTCATCGCCTTCGCAGGGTCGCCGCCGAGTTCATGGGCGACCGATGCCTGGTCGGCCTGTACGACCAGTTCGCCGAGTGTGCCGGCGTGTTCGTACTGGCCGGCCAGCACGTACAGCAGCGCGGACCACAGATCGGGATAGAGGCTGAGCCAATCGAAGATGTTCGGGTCGAGCACCCGGGCGTAGAGCAGCCCGGTCGCGGCGCCATGCAACCGGTACTCCCGCTCCTTGAGGTAGCGGAAGCGGTACGGCCGCTGCAACGGGCCGTGCCAGGGGTGCCAGGTCGTGCCGTCTGCGTACTCCACATGCAGATCCACGGCAATCTTGCCGATGTCGTGCAGAAGAGCCGCGTAGGCGGTGCCTGCGGTCCAGGCTTCCGCCTGGGCGGCCTGGGCCTCCGGTGTCGTGCCGGCAGGCAGCAGGTGGGACTGCCGCAGCTTGAGCGCGTAGGCGACGATCTCCAGGCCGTGATCCAGCATGCCGCCCGGATAGGCGTGGTGATGCGCTTCCGAGGCGGGGAACTGCTGGACCAGTTCGGCGTAGCGTTCCAGCGGAGCGAGGTAGAGCGTGGCGAACTGTCGCCGGGAGAGCGAGGTGCGCTGCCAGATGTGCTCCAGCAGTTTCTGGCGCCGCGGCGTGGCCAGCAGTGCCGCCGCCGACTGCGGCCGCGTCAGCCCTTTGGACGCATCGGCAGGGCCGGATGGCGATGTGCCAGCCGATGGCGGCGCCTTCTGGCGCCGGAACAGCGTGAGCATGATGACGATCCCTGAGGTCATGGCAGGGAGGCGGGCCTTTTGGCCTTTTGGCCTTTTCGGGTAGGGCCTTTCCCCTTGCTCCCCTTCCATTGCCCCTTCCCAGCCTTTCCACCCCTACCGGAACCGTTTGGGTATATGACAGCCACGCTCGTCCAACTACAGCCAATGCGGTGTTGGCCCTTTCCGGATTGAGGGCGGAAGGCTGGCTGTGCCGCGCCTACGATGAGATCTTTCTCACTGCAGGCCCGACATCATGCTCGACGCGCTGAAACAGGATATGTCCGGACGTGCGCCGGTTGACGTGGTAAGGAATTATCCTTACATTGAAGGTGTCGCTACTGAGAGCAGGAGCTTGGCCATGTCCAGCATCCACGAACTCGCCACACTTACGTCAAAGGGACAGATCACCCTACCCAAGTCGATCCGGCAGGCGCTGGGCGTCGATACCGGCGGCAAGGTGGCATTCGAGCTGCGCGGCGGCGAAGTCGTCGTCACGCGCGCCGAGTTCGAACACGAAGATCCGGCGATCGGTGCATTCCTGGGGCTGCTGGAAGCCGACATCCGCGCCGGAAGGCACCTGCAGTCCTTGCCGGACGATCTCGCCCGCGCGATGTTGGCGAATGCCGGCCACGCCGTGAACCTCGATGAAGAGATCGATGGGGAAGTGGCGCTCTGATGGAGTGTCACGGCTGGACGCTGCTGTTCCACGAGGGTGTGGTCGAGCAGTTGCGCAAACTGCACGCGGCGGCGCAGCGGGCGGAGCGGAATGACCCACGGGGGTTCGCAGGCAACGCCAACGTCAAGTTGTTCCGCGCGCTGAGCCAGTTGATCATGGACGGTGTGCCGAGCGATCCGGCACGCGACGAGTTCCGTCAGGGCAACACCCTGGGACCTGCGTACCGGCATTGGCGACGTGCGAAGATCGGACGGCGGTTCCGCCTGTTCTTCCGCTATGACTCCAAGGCGAAGGTGATCGTCTACGCCTGGGTCAACGACGAGCAGACCCTGCGGTCGGCGGGCAGCAAGTCCGATCCGTATGCGGTCTTCGAGAAGATGCTGGGGCGGGGCAATCCGCCCGACGATTGGAACGCGTTGATGGCAGCCAGCCAGCAGGATTGGAGCAAAACGGAATAACTGGATCACGCATGTAGCAGGTGAGGCCCATGACCACGAAAACCCGTCCAGGTAATGCAGAGCGCCTCGGCCGCTGGCTGGGCGGGTTGTGGCGTGGGTTCATGCGTCAAGAACGAGGTGTGTCCGGTTGGCTGATTGCGCGAGGCATGCCAGCAGGTAGCGCCACGGCGCTGCTGTGGATCGTCAAGCTGGCCGTGCTTGGAGCACTGCTGTACGCCGCGTTCTGGATCGCGCTGCTGCTGGTGTTTGTCGTAGCTGCCGCTTGGACGGCTGGGCAAACCTCCACAGATCGCGAGGACGAGCATTCGTTCACGACGCTGGAGACACTCAGGAAGAAACCTGGGTATGACCCGAACCTCTACAACGACACATCGCACGAGATGTACGAGGAGGATTAAGGCCCAGGGCCTCCCTACTTCAGTTTGCTCGAGACTGCTCCAGCGCCTTTTCCGCCGGCGTTGCTTGCTCCTTTGGTGACTTCCGAGAAGCTGTTTGCGATGGTTCCTGCGCGGATTCCAGCCCATGTAAGGGCACCAATCCAGAACCCAGGCAGCACAATGAACATCGCAGCCATCACGAAGTTGAGCAGCATGTCCCCAAAGGCGTTGTTGAGCCCGATCAGCGGATCGAAGTTGGCGTGCGGCCGGTTCCAGCCGAAGCCCGAGCCATAGAGCGCGTCGAGGATCGTCGAGTCGATCCAGCGCGCGAGTTGGAACCAGAAGTCCACGAAGAACAGCGCAAACTGCACCACGCTCACGGTGACCACCGTCTTGAGGTCGTAGGTGCCGATCAGCAGCACCAGTGGGATGCAGATCACCACCGCCATCTTGAGCAGGGCCAGCACCATGGGCAGGGCCTGGCGAACCACGTCCATCGCCGGGAAATAGCCCAGGGACCCCATGGTCAGGCCGACGTCGCCGGCGGCGCGAGTGACGACGTTTGACAGGGTCATGTCGACCTGCCCGCCGTAGTCCGAATAGATTGCGCCCCGGTTGAGCTTCTGCTGGCGCGGCGATGCGATCGCGCGGATCACGGAGTCGCCCACCTCGGCTTGGCTCAGGAAGCCAGCCCAGCCCGCCAGTCGCGTCAGCAGGCCGGGATCGACCTGGGCGAGCAGCCGCGCGCGCAGCCCCTGGCCGCCATCAGACCACCATTGCAGGCAGGTCGGATAGCCACCTCCGCTGGGCACCTGCGCCAGCCCGGCATCGCGGGTGGCGTCGTATGGCCAGGCATCGCGCGGCGTCCTGGAGCGGTAGCTGTCGTAGAAACCCGGGGTGCCGACGAAGTAGTTCGAGCCGATCCAGGTCACGTCGTGCATCTGCTCCTCGCTCAGGTTGGGCCGGGTCATGAACAGCCTGGCACGCGCCGGCCCGTAGCAATCGCGGGTGAAATCACTCACCTCCTGGGCCAGCACCGGGTCGTCGATACGGGTGGCGTCGATGTCCATGCGGATCTGCCGCAGGTCCGTGCCGCACGGGATCGCCGCCACCGAGGCGCCGGTGATCGCGCGCGAGAGCGCGTGCATCGCGAACCACCACACCGGTACCTTGGCCGACTGGTTGTTGATCGTGCTGAAGGACTGAGACCAGCCCGTGTCGGTCGGCTCGGGCACATTCACCTGGCACTGCGCCGAGCGCGAGCGGTCGTAGCGGATCGTGTTGAAATCGACGTCGATGAACGGAATGCCGGCGAACATGATGACCACGATGGCGACGAACACGCGGTTCTCGATGCGGGCCGACGACAGGACGCCCTTGTTGCCTTCGTCCGCGCCTTCCGCGCGGGCCCTCAGCCACTCCTGGATCACGATGGCGAGGAACGGGATGGCGAACACGCCGCTGGCGACCAGCACCGCCCAGATACCGTTGTGGACGATCCACGAGACCAGCGTCAGGTAGTACTCAAGGTAATCGGTCGTGATGAGCGTCATGACAAACCCCGGGTCACCCCACCTGCGTGAGCAGGCTCGCTTCCAGCGCGAACACGGCGACAATGGCCGCGATCTCCACGCGCAGCAGCCGCTGGGCGGCGGCTCTTTCGGGTTCCCGTGCGCGCAGGCGCCGGCGCATCCACAGCCAGCACCACACGGTGCCGGCATAGAGCAGCAGCCGCCAGGCCAGGGAGGCTCCGGTGTGTGCGTCCATCCAGCGCTGCCAGCCCTCGATGCCGCCGGCGATCTGGATGCCGACCACATTGACGGCAACGGCCGCGATCAGCAGCAGCGCCGTCCACAGCAGCGTCAGGCCCACGCGCCGGTTGAACAGCCAGCGCAGGCGCCACCATCCCGCGCTCAAGGGTTGCTCCCGCCGGACGGCGGCCGCTGCAGCTCGTCGAGCCGGTTGCGCACCGGGTCGCCTTCATAGACGCCACGCGAACCGGCGGCGCGCGTGCCGTGGCGCTGGATGATCGACATCGGCGAGTTGTTCGCCAGCTCGCGGCGCAGTTCCAGCTCCGTCTTGAGGTTGTGGATCTCGCGGTCGAGGATGTCGCTCTCGTGGGTGACCGCCTTCTGGGCCAGTTCGTTGGCGGCCACGTTGGGCTCCTTGCGGCCGGTGAGCAGCGTGCGCTGCAGCAGCAGGGCCTTCTCCAGCACGCTGGCGAGCGCCACCTCCGAGGCCAGGCGCCGCGCCAGGAGGTCCTGGTCGGGCTCGTCGCGCAGCGCCTCGATCACGCCGCGCGTGATCGGCAGCGACGCGCTGCCGGCGGCCTGCAGGTTGTCGAAGCCGGTGGGGCGGCTGCCGGCCACCAGCTCCTGCAGGACCTCCAGCTTGCTCTCGTACTCCTCCTGGATCAGCGGGGTCAGGCCCACGCCCGGCGTGGTCACGGTCTTGGTGCAGGCATCGCAGGTGCGCTGCTCCTGTTCACCCAGCACGCGCACCGCCCAGGCCGCAGCGGCATCGGGCGAGCTCCAGGTCTGGCAGGCCAGGTTGCCACTGCAACTGGACGGCGCGATCGAGCTGGTGTCGGTGACGCTGCGGCCGTTGATCAGGTTGTACCCGGCTCGGGTGACGTCGCCGACCACGCGCACCGGGGGCTGGCCGGCGCCGCCGGCATTGTCGCCGCCCACCCAGGGCACGCCGTTGTTGCCTCGGTTCGCCTCGGCCTCGTCGATCGCCGACACGGCGTCGGTGCTGGCGACGGACTGCTTCAGCGCCATGCCTTCGGCGAGCTGGTCCCAGCCGAGCTGGCCGCCGGCCATGTCGGCCATGCGGTTGGCGATGGCGCGGCAGGTCAGCTTGCTGCGGTCGAAATCGAGCCGTGCCTGCAGCACGCCGTTGGTCAGCAGGTTGTAGAGCCCCGGATCGGCACGCTGGATGATCAGCGCCGGCAGCGACGCCACGGCCGCGGTGGCGTTCTGGATCACCGAGGACATGATGGCCTGGAAGCCGTTGGTGATGCCGTTCAACTGGTTCTGCAGCGTGGTCGTGATGCTCATGTCGCCGCAGATCAGGTTGCTGTTCCAGCCCACGCCGACGCCGATTGAGTGCATGTTAGCCGCACCGCCCATCGACACCGCACGGCCACCGCCGATGCTGTAGAGCACGTCGTCGCCGATGACGCTGCCCTGGTGCTGCGCGCCGCTGAGGGTCTGTGCCCAGGCGACGCCAGCCGCCGCGATCGTTGCCGCGCAGACGAGCGCGACGGCCAGGATGTGGGGCCTGGCCTGCTGGGCGAGGCGGGGTAGGGGGGCTTTCATTGGAGACACCTCACATGAAATCCACACTGCCGAGGAAGACCTGCCCCCGGCGCCGGCAGCAGCTATAGGGCCGCCACAGCGCCCAGGCGTAGTCGCCTTGCCGGGCCTGCGCGCGCGTGTTTCCGTGCGGGAACACCGCACAGGTGTTCGAGAGGGTCGGCGTCAGCTCCTGCCACTTGCCCGTCGAGGGATCGGTTTCCATCAGCGCGCCAGCCGGCCAGTAACCGGTCCGCGGGCTGGCGAGCAGCGGCCGGTAGACGTGGATCTGGTTGCGCCGGGTCACGATGTCGCCCGCGCGCTGCGCGACCACGGCCGCGGCCTTGTGGTCGTCCACCTGGTGCAGGAAGCCGCCGCGCGGATAGACGTTGCCCCACAGGTTCATCGCGGTGCGCGTGCCGATCTCGCGCAGGCCGGGGATCAGGGCCTCCGGGTACAGCGACTCGGGGACGTTGTAGCGCCACGCCACCGTGTCGAGCGTGCTCAGCAGGTAGGGCATGAAGGCCGTGCCGGCCCCCGCGCAGTTGTAGCCGAATGCGCTGGCGAACTGGCCGAACACATGGCCACCCGGGTGGCCGATCACGTCCGCGTTCTTGAACTTCGCCAGGTTGTTCTCGTGGGCCTCGTTGGTGGTGCCGTCGCCGCCGGCCTGGGCGGTGGGATTGGGCAGGCTCATCGCGCGTACTTCGATCCAGGGGTTCTCGCCGGTGTTGGAGTAGCTCGAGACGACGGCATCCGGGACGTAGTGGCGCACCTTGACCGAGGTCCGTACCGTGCACCCGGTCAAGGTGCAGTAGAGCCAGTAGCAGATGCCGGTGACGCGGTATTCGAGGCAGTCCGGGGACAAGGCGGAAGCGACGATAGTCGCGGTGTTCAGGGCGAAGGACGACGCGGAGTTGGCCAGCAGCACCGAGGCGATGGCGAGGCGCAGGCGCCGGGACGCAGTGTGCAGCCGGGGCTTCACGGCTGCTCCCGCTTGTGCTGCTCGATGCGGGCGACGGCGCGTTCCACGTTGGCCTCGCCGTAGACCACGTAGCGGCGATCCACCACGACGGCAGGGACCTTGATGATACCCAGGCTCCAGGCGTCGGTGACGCCCTGGTAGGCCGCAGCGATCCTGCGCTGCAGGTCGGTACCGCCTTGCTTCAGGCGGCGCTGGACGACAGCCGTCGCCTGTCCAGGGGCGGCAGGCAGTCCGGAGGCCAGTTCGATCTCGAGTCGTGTGGGGGCATCGAGCAGGATATGCCGGTCCGCATCTCCGACGGTTGGATGCGACTGGTCGGTGATGACCCAGGTTTCCGCGGCCGCGACGCCTGCGTCAAGGATCGTCGCGGCGGCGAGAGATGCGAGCAGAGGCAGTCGTATGGAGGCAACGAAAGGACGGTGTTGCATTGCATGGCGCCCCAGGAGTTCATGAGGCGGGTAGTGCAACGCATAGGGTTCAGGACTGCGACAGGAAATGAGAAACGGGACTTTCCCGGTTTGATTCGCCTCCGTCGTTCAGCACATTCAGCGAGACTTGGACGGCTGTGCTCAGCGCCAATCTATGCACGCTCCGAACCCGGTTCGTGCGCGCACCCCGCACTCCGAGCGCAACGCCGATGACGAAAGGCCGCATATACGGTCAAGGCAGCGAAACCCACCACGGCCACGATCAGCGCATGTTCGACGGTGGATAGCCAGGCCACCGCGCCGACGATGCCGAACAGGGTGACGACATGCGTGGTGAGGCAGGCCACGAAGGCCAGGGCTGTCGACCACAGGCCCGTTCGAAACAGGCGGTCGCGCACCAGTGAGGTGGGTTTGGTTTCAGCAGTCATGGTTGTCTCCTGGTTGAGTGGGAAAGGCATGGAAGTCTGTCGGCGTCAGCGCTGAACCTCGGGCATCGCCCTCGGGCGCTCCACGAGAAGGCAGTGCTTGCCGGTGCGCCGGCAATGGTCGCGCACGCGCCAGTAGGCGTTCTGGCTGATGCAGCCGGCCTGGCAGATCACCAGGTCGGCCGCGCGCATGCTGTGCTCGATGCGTGCGAGGTCTTCCGCGTCGTCGGCCGGATCATGGGTGAAACGTCCGCCAGCCATCTCGACCAGCCGCATCATGAAGCGCGCCGCGGATGCGTCCCGGCCGAGGCACAGGACCGAGCGGTCGTCGAGGCGGCTCAGCATCGTGGCCTGCTCGAGACGGAGCGGCCGATCCTCCTCGGGTCGAGCTTGGCATGCATGCCGCTCGCGCATCAGGTCCTGGATGCGTTCCATCAACACGCGGACCTTCTTTGCGAGCGTGAGGCGGGTCGGCAGGCCGGGAAGGGTCCGCTCGAGCTCGGCACGTTCGTCACGAAGCAGCGCGATCTGCGTGTCGCGGCGGATCACTTCCGCCCGCAGGCGCATGATTTCGGCCTGCTGCGCCTGGATCTCGCCGGCCTGGCGGGTGAGGAGGTCGCTGCAGCGCGCCTGGGCCCTGCCGTGGGTCGCGATGAGCACGCGGTGCTCGCCGGCGAGTTGGTCGAATGCCTGTTCGTTCATGTCAAGCCTCCATCCGGTCCCTCGGGCGTGTCCGTCATCGACGGGGGCGCGGTTCGAGATGTTCGAGCAACTGGCGCAGCATGGTCGATGTTCCGTCCTGGTCGGTGTCGCCTTCGCCGAGATGGTCGATCAGCAGGCGGGCACGATGGCTCGCGCGAGGGCACCCGGTTTGTGCCAGTCGGCCCAGATGGCCGATCACGGCGCTCATCAGATCCTGTTGCGTGGGTTGGAGATCGGCTTGCATGACGAACACTCCTCGTATCGGGTTGGATGGCGCGCTCGGTAAGGTTCCAGTCGAGCAGCGCGCGCGCTCAGTGGCGCATCGACGGGCAGGCGTGTGCCATCGGCAGCGGCGCGTTGCCCGCGCCGCGCTCGACCATGTCGCACCACTGGGCACGGGCCTGCGCCATGACCTGCCCGAACTGCACGGGGAGCTCCGGGTGGTGCTGCAGGAACAGGAGGTTGGACGCGATCTTCTTCGCCAGGAGCGGATGCACGTCACACGGACCCGAGGCGGTCTGCCCGGGGGTGGGGTCGGCGTAGCGCGTCATCAGCGCGACGGTGGCAGCGATGAGCCCCAGCGGGCAAGGGGTCTGGCGCTCCTCGGTGTCGAATTCCATCATCGGGCTCCTGGGTCTGGGTTGGTCGTGGTGCCTGCACCGCAACCATGGCGAACAGATTATCGCGAATGAGAAACGTTCGCAATAAGAAATTCGTGTGCTGCAGAAAGCAGATGTTCTGACCGTATTCGCTGCACGTGACTCGTCTGCCACTCTTGAGAGGGAATGCACGTCGCGGCACTACATATTGGTGTGTTACATGCGTGATCAACTACATATAGTGATTTTGGCTTGACGACGGCATCACGCCGAAGCTAGACTTCACCCCGTTGATGGTTCCCCTTCCGGGGATTGAAAGGGAATCCGGTACCGGGTCGATGACCTCAAAACCGGAGCTGCCCCCGCAACTGTGATCGACGAGCGCTTCGTCACCCGTGCCACTGGCTGCTGTCCG
>NZ_WTVM01000141.1 GCF_012910885.1 Azoarcus taiwanensis
ATCCACGCGGCGATGAAGTCCGGCATGCTCGCCGCCGAAGCGGCCATCGATGCGCTGGTGGCCGAGCGCTCGCGCGACGAACTGACCGCCTACCCCGAGTCCTTCCGCCAGAGCTGGCTGTTCGACGAACTCTACAAGGCTCGCAACTTCAAGCCGCTTATGAAGAAGGGCCTGTGGATGGGATCGCTGCTGTTCGGCATGGACCAGATCCTGTTCCGCGGCAAAGCACCGTGGACCCTGCACAACAGCGCAGACCACAGCGCACTGAAGAAGGCGAGCGAATGCACGCCGATCGACTACCCGAAACCCGACGGCGTGATCTCCTTCGACCGGCTCTCTTCCGTGTTCCTGTCGAACACCAACCACGAAGAAGAGCAGCCCTGCCACCTGCAGCTCAAGGACCCGTCGGTGGCGATCCGCATCACCCTCGACCAGTACGACGCGCCCGAACAGCGCTACTGCCCAGCCGGCGTGTACGAAATCGTCCGCGAGGAGGCCGGCCCCCGCCTGCAGATCAACGCGCAGAACTGCGTCCACTGCAAGACCTGCGACATCAAGGACCCGACCCAGAACATCAACTGGGTGGTCCCACAGGGCGGCGAGGGGCCGATTTACCAGGGGATGTGACACCCCTGGCGACGAAACGTTGGGCCAACGGTCCCCTCACGCACATGAGGGGACCAACAAGTCTCGGACTCATCCCAGCCCTCAGCCGGCTGGCATCCCACCCATCAGATCAAGTCAGTCTTCCGGTACGTAGACCAGCGTGCCATCGTCCAGCCGATAGGTCACACCGGCCCTGATGCCCTTCCCTTCGCCGATTTCACCACTGCTCTTGTAGTGCGTGAGTTCCTCGCCCTGTTTGACAATCATCTCCATCTCGTCAGTACCCGGATTCTTGATCACGACGACGTCATCAGACGAGAACGGGTTGATCGGATTCTCGATTACAACGATAAGAAGGACGGCGATGATCACCAGGAATACATCGATGAGATTCACGACGCTCAGGATTGGATCATCGTGATCATCCTCGCCAAGAATGTTAAGGCGACTCCGCCCTTCCAAGGTGCTCATGCTCTCACTCCAGCAGGTTGCGGATGGAGCGCTTCGGATGCATGTCGTGCGGTTCGGGTGCGCTCCCGTTCCGCGAGCCAATCGTTTATCTCAGCAAGCAGCCACCGGCGACGCACCATCAAAACCACATAAGTCATCGCCGCTGCAAGAAGCGCGACGATCACTGCAGCAAACGCGACCACCAGCTGCTCTGCCATTCCGACTGAGTCTCCATTTGCAACCGCAATCAACGCGGGCCCCATGGGAATCATGGTTGCCACCAAACCGAGCAACGGTGCGACCCGGCTTGTGATGCGCAACGCCTCAAGCTCCTTGAGCAAGCGCAGTTCAAGGTCTTCGAGCGTAATCGTCGGTGACTGAGCCGCAATCTGGCTGAGGGGTGCATATCGGCGTCCGAAGAAGCGCTTTGCTCCCAAGTCATAGAGAAAGCTGCCCATCGAGTACAGTGCATGTAGAAACATCACGCACAAGACCAGTAGTACCGGCAACATGAAAAAGCCGGAGACATCAAACATCAGTTGTTCAATTGCATTCATAACCTGCTTCCTTTCAAGAAAATCAAGCGTTTGGCGTGTGGCGATGAGTCTGCCAGGCGCGATGGGAGGCTCCCATGACCATGATCAGACCCAAGAGCCACAATGCAGCGGGCAGTTCGGAGGCGGCGAGTTCAGGGGGCTCGACCTGCTCTAGCCGCTGCCCCGAAACACTCTCCATCGGCGATTCGGACGGTGCGTTATCTGGCTCGGAGGCTTCGGGCTGATTCTGCGATGCTTCAATTACCGGCTCGACGCCCAAACCGAATCCCGCCGCGAGTTCTTCGACGTAGGCCGTAAAGGTCCGGTTGGCAGTGAACACGTCATGCCGTTCGGCAATATCGACGTAGGTTTCAACAAGCTCCCGTACGGTCTGCTCACTGGCTTCCCAGTAGCCCTTGCGCACGGCTTCCAGCATGCGCTCGACGATCTGCGCCAAAGCTGTCGGATTGGCGGCTTCAAACCACTCCCGCATGCCGAGCTCGTATCGATCCATTACGTAGGTCGCATGAAACTCGTCCCATTGATCGTCTCGCACCACATCGCGATCCATCACCTGCCAACCCCAGAAGTTGTTGACGGCGTTGAGCAGTTGCAGGGTTCCGGCATATCCCTCGGCCTGCATCTCCTTCAACCAGTTTGGATGCTGGTAGATCGAGCGTAGCTCGCTCGACAGGAATCGCTCTGCCGTCTGAAGGCGAGCCCGCAGGGGATCACGCATATTGGAGATGTAGAGTTGCGGAGCCTTGCCATCGAGGTGACGCACTGCCATCGAGATCCCGCCGAGATATTCGAAGGGATGATCGGTGTCCAGCAGTCCGCGCAGATTCGACGAGCGAGAGAAAACCGCCGCACTCGTTCCGCGCAGGTGTTCGGCATAGGCGTTTACCAACGAGCCATCCGGGGCAAACAGTTTTTCGCTCCAGCGCGTCGCGTCTGGACCATAAGCCCAGGACATACGCGACAGGTAGAGGTTCTCAAGTTGTCCATCTCCCTCTTCCCACTGGTCCGAGGCGAGCGTGCCATCGGGTAGTCCAGTGCCATAATCACCGCTTTCGTTACCAAACACCCGGGTCAACGCAAACAGCCGCGCATCCTCAGAGGGCACGCCAAGCTCGCGCAATCGCTGCTCAAGCGCCAGACTGTTGCGACGAATGAGATTTTCGGTCTGTGGCTCATCAAGTTCCGCGAGCAAGACAATCGCATGATTGAACCACTCCATCACATTCGGAAACTGATCCCGATAGAGGCCCGTCAGCGAGATCACCGTATCGATGCGCGGGCGCCCCAACTCCTCCAGCGGAATCGGCTCCATGCCGACCACTCGGCCACCTGCATCCCACACAGGACGCACGCCCATTGCGTAGAGGATTTGCGCCTCCAGCATCCCAAGGTGGCGCATCGTCTCGGTGCTCCAAAGTGAGAACGCCAGCTTCTCTGGAAACTCACCGTGGGTCGCCTGATGAGACAGGATCAGCCCCTGCATTGCCTCCACGCCCGCATCCCAGGCCGCGCGCGTCGGCACTCGGGTGGGGTCGAAACCGTAGATGTTGCGTCCTGTCGGCAGCGCATCCGGATTGAGGACCGAATCTCCGCCGTAGGAGGGGTCGACCCAGCGTCCGGACAACGCGCGCAACAGCCCCTCGGTTTCCGTTTCAGCATCAAGCATGCGGTCGAAGGTGCGCCCTTGCTCGACCAACACACGCGCATCGGGATCGAAGGCGTCCGGTGCAAGGTCCGAGAACACTTTCTCGAGCACGAAGCGGTAGGGCGCGCTTTCCAGAAGCGAGCGGTAGTCGTCGCGAAAGACTTCGCCGGGTGCGACGCCAAGGTGCTCGTACAGCTGTTGCCCGAGCATCTGCATCACGGTACTCACCCGATGTTCTGGCAGTGCCGTCTGCCCGAAACTGTGCAGGCCAAGCGGTTGCATCGCCATGCCCAGTTCTTCGAGGTAATCCTCGATCTCGCGCAGGAACTCGTCGAACCCGGCCTCAAGATCGGCGACCTTCCAGCCGAGATCACCATGGATATTCATCCTTACCGCCTGGTCGATGATCAGTGCCCGATTGTTGGCCTTGACCAGCCCTTCGTCCACAGACTGGTATTCGCGGATCTGGTCATTGATCGCGACAAAGTCGTCGGACAGTCCGGCCGGTGAGAACGGTGGCGTCTGGTGGCTGACGATGACTCCACGTCCCCGACGCTTGACGTGGATGGCCTCGGCGATGTTGTCGACAATGTAGGGCGAGACGATCGGCGTGCTGCCAGCCAGAAGATTGGGATCGTCATAGGCCCAAAGCCCCCGTTCCTTGCCGGGCAACCACTCCTGGCTGCCATGGGTACCAAAGTGGATGATCGCATCGGCCCCGAAATGCTCGCGCACCCAGAGATAGGTCGCGAGATAGGCATGGTGGACCGGCACCTTGCTATCGTGAAACAGGTGCTTTTCTTCCTCTTCGCTATGTCCCTCGCCGCGGGCCGGCTGCGGCATCACGAGCAGATTCCCCATGCGCATGCGCGGGATGACGAACTGCATCTCACCATCTACCTCGGCCACCCAGTGGCTTTGCTCAGGAGTCCCCCAGTAGGCCTCGATCTGCTCCCGCACCGTAGCGGGCAGCGTCGAGTACCAGTCGAGGTACTGCGTCAGCGGAAATCTGTCCCAGTGCGGCGTCTGCATCAGGACCGGCAACCCATCGCGCCGATATCGTGGCTTGAGCAGGATCGGAACGGTATCGATCATCTGCTGTTCGGCCAGCGGTTCAACGGCATAACCTTCTGCGATCAGGCGCGCGGACAGGATTTCCAGGGAGCGTGGCACGTTCATATTAGAGGCCCCCTGGTTATGCTCGCCGGGCGGGTGGTTCCAGAACATCAGTGCAAGACGCTTCTCCGCATTTGATTTTCGCCGAAGTTCAGCGAGTTTCATTGCCTTTCCGACCAACATATTCATCTGCTCGTGCATCGGCACCAGCTCCCCGCCCTCATTGCTGGTGAGCACGATCGGATCGATCAAACCAACGTACTCGGCCGTGGTCAGCGTGAAAGGCAGGAAAAAGGTACCAATGCCGGCTGTATCGGCCAGATAATCGGCACGGTTCCCACTCCGGTAGTGGATGACGTTGAGAACCGGAAGGTCCATCTCCTGGTGCCAGGCTTTGCGTGCCTCCGGATCACTACCGAGGAAGGTGTTGACCATGAGTACGTCGAAAACCGGACGCCCGTCGAGCTCGATCACTGGCTCGTCGATCCGCGCCACTCGGCGCGCTTGCGGATTCGGAAAGCCCGCAGGCTCTTCCGCGACCATGGTTGCTGGACGGCGCCCACCGGCTTCTGCCTGCCTACGGGCGAGCCGGGTGGTCCGGTAGAACACGAGCGGCACCGCGCCAGCACCCTCCAGCGCCTGTATCGTCTCATCGAGCATGCGCGTCTGTCCGTCAGCGATATAGCTGGAAGACATCTCCATGCCGATCACCGGCCGTCGCTCCCACGGCTGCTCCTTGCGAGCCGACCACCATGCGAGATAGTCCGGCAATGTCGCAAACACCGCATCAGGCGCTTCCGGATGGTAGATACCCCCATCCGGAAGCGGACTCGGTGGCGGCACGGCGGCCAGATCACCTTCCTCGATGAAGGCCTTCAGGTAGCGAAACAGGCGTTCGTGGTTCACCGTCCTGCCACTGACGTAATAGGCGTGCACCGCCTCGGCCACCGTAAGAGGCACATCCTCGGCACGCAGTCGTTGAGTCGGCGTCATCACCTGGATGCGGATTGACGCGATTCCAGCGGCACGAACTGCTTCGCCGGCGGCCTGCTCCAGCGCCGCCTGATCATCGCTACGCGGCGTATCGACAATCAGCAGGTCAGCCCCATCCAGCACCCGGCGTATAGCCGTCTCATCTGCCCGATCCACCTGCACCCAGGCCAGGTCCACCCCCTCGCGCGCTGCGGCCTCTTCCAGTAGCGCAAACTTGCGTTCAAGCACGAAGGAGGTCGACAACAGCGCGACCCTGGGGGCCGCATTTGCGAGCGGCGCAAACAAGAGCAACCCCAGCAGCGCCAAGCACAGGCCAATCGGAGCAATCCAGCGTGGTCGGTACGGCAACAAACCAATCAGCATACCGGCGGTCATGCTCGAAACGCCGAACCAGGCCACGGCGCCGCTTCCGACGCCCCAGGCCTGCACCGCAACCCAGAACGACACGGCCAGCAGAAGCCAACCCGCCGAGCGAAGACCCATGCGCAGGGCGCGGCCGGGTAAGGGCCGACCAGGACGGAGCTGGCGGAAGTGCCGATCCATTGCATGCGCCAACATGACATAGCCGGCGAATGCCAACAGGAACACGGCGGATACCGCGAGAGTGGCACTCATGCCGTTTCCTCCGCGCGGGTGGCGACGATGTGCGACGGGGGAGGTGAATCGATCACCTGTCGTGCAGCAAACCGGCGCTGACGACGAGCAAGCGCATACGCCACCGACGCAAACATCACACCCACGGCAAGCATCGTCAGGTCGAACCCGGCGAACACCCAATCTCCAGTAAGCAGGCTTCTCGCGAGGTGACGCTCGGTCGTCAGTGCATTGAGCATCGGCAACAGTGCATACGCCGCACCGGCCAGCCACAGTTGCTCGCCCCAGGCACGCGCCACCGGACGCCACACGGCATGTGCGGCCATCGCCGCCCACGCAAGAAACAGAATGTTGGCTTCCCATGTGGCCCGTTCAGCCAGTTCAGCCGGAAGCAGGCGATTTCCCCAGAAGTACGCGGCAATGCCTACGGGCAGCCCAACCAAGGTTGCGATGTTGAGCCGCTCCACCAACTGCAGCCCCGGATACGCAGAGCCGCCCAGCTTGGCTTCGCGCTGTCGCCGCTTGACCATCCACAGGATCAGGCCGGAGCCGATCATCGCGCAACCGAGCAGGCCGGACAGCACGTACAACCAGCGGACTACCGGACCGGCGAACATTCCTTCATGCAAGCCCAGCAACAGGTCGCGCGTGGTCTTCGCCGCCGACGTGCGTGCAGCCTGCTCCGCGAGCAACTCGCCACTCACCCCGTCATAGACAAGGCTGGGGGCGGCTCGAACCGGTCCTGCCGCAATACTGCCACGCACGATCACACGGGCATGGGCGTCGTACGGATGACGGACATCCCGCGCATCGATCGCGCCCTCGCCCCAACGCTCCTGCGCATCGGCAATGATATGGTCAAGTGGCAGCAGCGACGCCGGGGTACGAGCGGGTTGCACCAGTGCCGGTCGCGACGCAAGATCTTCGCGGAATACACGCTGCGCCGCGTCGTCCGAACCATAGAAGGCCGACACGATCATCGGCATGTAGACGGTCATCAGAAACACCAGACCGGAGTAGGTGATCATGAGCTGGAACGGCAGCGAGATCACGCTGGTGGCGTTGTGGGCATCCAGCCACGAACGCTGGCCTTTGCCCGGACGGAAGGTGAAAAAGTCGCTGAAGATCTTCTTGTGCACCACGATGCCGGTAATCAACGCCAGCAACATGAACATCGTCGCCACTCCAACGGTCCACTGCCCCACGATCTCGGGAAGGTAGTGCAGTTTCCAGTGCATCTGATAGAGCAGTTGCCCTCCTCCGGTGTCACGTGCCCGAAGCGCCCGCCCGGTTTCCGCATCCAGCAAAACCCGGTCGGCATGCATCCCCGGACCACCGTGCGCCCGCCCCTGCTGGGAAAATACCGAGAGGTAGGGGGAGTTGCGATCGGTCGGCAGGCTGATGAACCAGCGCGCATGACCCGGTGCGTGGTGCTCCAGATAGTCCTGCGCCACCCGCACCGTCGCCCGCGCATCGGCCATCTCGGTAGCCACAGGCAACTCCGGTTGCATCCAGCGATCGATCTCGGTGTCGAAGTAGCCCAAGGTCCCGGTCACGAACACGAAGTACAGAACCCAACCGAGCACCAATCCGGTCCAGGTATGCAGCCAGGCCATTGACTGACGAAAGTGCCCGGTCATGGCGTACCTCCTTGCATCAGAATCCACGCAAGTGCTCCGCAGACAAAACCAGGCACGAGCACGCCAAGCCATGCGCGCAAGGCCGATCGCACCGAGAATACCCACATCACTGCGGCGGTGTAGATGAGGAAGCTCGCAAGCAACCCCCAGGTCACCGCTTCGGCCTGCCCACCCGGCAGGGCCGCGGCAAGCAGGATCGCGCCACTGTTTGCCAGCGCATAGCCACCCAGGGCGGCCGCGAGTATGCGCGAAGGAATCGCTAGTTTGTTCATGTGTGCTTCCACGAGAGAATTCAGGACTGCCTTCTTCACTCAACGAAGGCGTCGGGGCGAGGCGCCCTCACGAGCACAAGGCCGCGCGAGGGCGCACGAACGGCCCCGCCTTAGAACTTCAGGGAGAGTCCTGCCGACCAGGTGCGCCCCGGACTCGGCACAATGGAAAGGTCCTCAGCGTTGTAGACGCCGTCACGGTTGGCGTCATGGTGGCCGCGTGCGATCAGCCAATAGCGCTTGTCAGTGACGTTGTCGACCTTCACGAACGCCCTCAGCCGCGACCGTTCGTTCCCGAACACGCGCACGTCGCGGTCGAAGGAGAGCATCAGGTTGAGCAACGTTCGCGCCGGGTTCTTCTCCTGATTGATCTCGTCCGCATAGCTCGAACTCCGGTGATCGAGTTCCGCGGTCAGCCGCCAACCATCCGCCGGATGCCAGTGGGTGCGGAAGTTCACAGTGTGCTCCGGACTCCTGGGAACCGTCTTGCCCTTGTTGTTGTAGTGCTGGAAGTAGACCTGCGTGAGCGGATTGGTCAGGTCCGCCAACGAGTTCACCTTCGTCCCGCCCTGGGCGTTGCCCAGCGCCAGATGGTAGTCGTCATAACGCGAAAAGCGGTTGTGCAGGTACGTATAGGCGACATCGAACCCAAGCTGGTGCTGGACCTCGGTCTGAAGGGCCAGTTCGAGCCCCCGACTCACTGTATGACCGACGTTGTCATGGAAGATGTCACCACCCACGCGGTTACTCACATACTGGCCGACGTTGCTCAGAATGAAGTCCTTGCGTTCGATGTGGAACAGAGAGCCATTCAGATGCGTTCTCCAGCCCAGCAGATCGACACTCGAGCGCATGCCAATCTCGTACGTCAGGGTATGCTCGGGTTCAAGGTCGGGGTTGCCAGCAAGCTCGGTGAGCGTCGGCGTTCGGAAACCGGTCGAGACTCCCCCATAAAGCGCCGTTCGATCGCTCAGTCGATGGTCCAAACCCACGCGCCAGGAATGGACACGCAACGATTTGCTCCCCTGGGAAGCCGTCATCCGGTCTTCGTCCTCGAGATCGATACGATCCAGGCGGTAGTTCGTTGTCAGCGTAGTTGCATCGCTCACACCAAGACTCGCCTCGATATATGCTGCCCGGGTGCGCTCCTTGCGAAAGGAGTCCGACATGACATCTCCGGCGAGGAAAACCGGTGCGGCCGGTGCCGGCGAGTTTTTGTAGTCTTCCTTGACGACGGAGATCTCGTCGAAGGTGTTCCTGCGCATCTCCAGCCCGCCCATGACGCCCCAGCGACCGAAGGACTCCCGTACCTCCAACTTGAGACCCCGCTGCTGCTGCTTGTAGTCGTTGATATGCTGGTAGCGATCGACCTCGTTATCGCCCACCGGCACGCCTGTACCGCTGAAACGGATCGGCGCGACCCAGAACTCCGTCTCGTCGTCGAACTGGTAGGCGACCGCCAGCAGATTTCCCGTATCCGAGAAATTGTTCGAGTAGGTCAGGTTCAGGCGCTGCAGGTCGATCTCGAAATTCCGGGTATACGGATTTAATGGTTGATGGGGCACCTTCACCCCATCAATCTGATACCACCCTCAGATGGTTGATAGATCGACTCCGTAGTTGAGTTCCTCTGCGAAGTCCGGCAGTCCGTAACCGATGGT
>NZ_WTVM01000142.1 GCF_012910885.1 Azoarcus taiwanensis
TGTGAATGTTTCAACACCATCACTTTGGCACATCGATGCCGTCAGGTAACGTGAGGGCTCCTCTCTGCTGAACCCCTGCAGCCTCACACCACCCCAGAGGGGAGGGAGGCGTCCATTACATCTCCCACAAGCCGTGGCCACCGCCTTGCCAGTGCTCGTCGATCACCTGTGCAAGCGGCGTAAGCCGCGAAATAGACAACGCAGCCGGCAACGCGCTTGTCATAGTCCAGCGCTGCCTTCGCGCCTTACGGCGCTCTCACAAACAGTGGCAACGCCATACCAAGTGCGCGTCCATCACCTGTGGGAGTGGCGTAAGCCGCGAAATATGCGACGCAACCGGCAACGCGATTGCCATAGGCCAGCACTGTCTTCGCGCCTCGGTCTGGTGCTGTCTGCGCTATAGTGCGACCTCCGCCCCACCCTCCACTGCCACCATGAAATACGGCCCGCCCGACTTCGAACGCCGCATTTGTCCGCCCGATCAGCTTGCCGAACGCGTGGCCCACCTGCCGCGCCCGCTGGTGTTCACCAACGGTTGTTTCGACATCCTGCACCGAGGGCACGTCACCTATCTGGCCCAGGCGCGCGCGCTCGGCGCATCGCTCGTCGTCGCACTGAACACCGACGCGTCGGTCAGGCGTCTCGGCAAGGGCGCCGACCGTCCGGTCAATCCACTGGAAGACCGCCTCGCAGTGATGGCGGCGCTGGATTGCGTCGACCTGGTGACCTGGTTCGACGAAGATACGCCCCTCGCGCGGATACTGGACGCGCGACCGGACGTGCTGGTCAAGGGAGGGGACTGGGCGGTGGAGCACATCGTGGGCGCAACCGAGGTTGCCGGTTGGGGTGGCAGCGTGCATTCAATCCCGTTCGAGCATGCGCGCTCGACCACCGATCTGCTCAAACGCATTCGCTCACTCTGACTTCAGCTCGGACGCTCGCCCCAGCTCGCAATCTTTCCAGAGTCGTCGAACTCTGGGAATGCGCGGTCGTGCTCCATCAGCAACTTCAGCAGCGTGGAAGCATTCTCCTCGCAAAAACCGGCACGTTCCCCGTCGCGAGTCTCGGTCATGAGGTGCGTCAGCAGATCGCGACACGCTTTCTGTCCCCACAACTCGTCGATGCGCACCAGATGAGGATGTGCTGCGTAGAGTCGCGTCGTATCGGTTCTCGGCATCTTTTGTCTCCTTCACTCCACGTCTTGATGACGCGGCAAATCGTGGTCGATACGGCGATTATTGCGCGAAAACGCGCAACGGTCCGCCTTTGTCGCCTCAGCGCTCCTTTTCATTCGCCAAGGCGAACACCGGAATCGTGAGGTGTACGAGCCGCCGATTCGGCGCTCCCCGGTTCGCACCCCTGTCCGGCTCGTGTTGCCGGTAAAATGCCGGGAATGAACACGATTGTCGACCAACCCGGCGCACTGCATGTACTTGAGCATGTGTTTGGCTATGCAGGCTTCAGGGGGCAGCAGGAGGCTGTCGTAGAGCATGTGGCCGGAGGCGGCGACGCGCTTGTGCTGATGCCGACCGGGGGCGGCAAATCCCTTTGCTTTCAGATTCCGGCGCTGCTGCGTGAGGGCACCGCCATCGTGGTTTCGCCGCTGATCGCGCTGATGCACGACCAGGTCAGTGCGCTGGTTGAGGCTGGCGTATCTGCGGCCTTTCTCAATTCCAGCCTGGACATCGAGACTGCGCGCACGGTCGAGCGCGATCTCCATGAAGGTCGGCTCGACCTGCTCTATGTCGCACCCGAGCGCTTGATGACCCCGCGCTTTCTCGACCAGCTCGACCACTTGCGGGACACGCGGCAACTGGCGTTATTCGCGATCGACGAAGCCCACTGTGTCTCGCAGTGGGGGCACGACTTTCGCCCGGAGTATCTGCAGCTTTCCATCCTGCCCGAGCGCTACCCGTCGATTCCACGCATTGCCCTCACCGCGACTGCGGACCGCCAGACGCGCGAGGAGATTCGCACCCGGCTCAGGCTCGAAGACGCGCGAGAGTTCATCTCCAGCTTCGACCGGCCAAACATCCGCTACACCATCACCGAAAAACAGGACGCGCGCCGTCAGCTGCTGAGTTTCATCCGCGAGGAATGCCTGGGAGAGGCCGGCATTGTCTACTGCCTGTCCCGCCGCAAGGTCGAGGACACCGCCAATTGGTTGTGTGAACACGGCATCAACGCTCTGCCCTACCATGCGGGCATGTCGTCCGAGCAACGCGCCGAACACCAGACCCGCTTTTTGCGCGAGGACGGCATCGTGATGGTCGCGACCATCGCGTTCGGCATGGGCATCGACAAGCCGGACGTGCGCTTTGTCGCGCACATCGATCTGCCGCGCTCAATCGAGGGCTACTACCAGGAAACAGGCCGCGCGGGCCGCGACGGCCTGCCAGCACAGGCATGGATGGCTTGGGGCGCACAGGATGTGGTGCAGCAAAGGCGCATGATCGACGAGTCGGAGGCGAGCGAGCAGTTCAAGCGCCTCGCGCGGAACCGCCTCGACGTGCTCGTCGGCCTGGTCGAGGCGACGACCTGCCGCCGTCAACACCTGCTCGCCTATTTCAGCGAGCAGGCCGAACCCTGCGGCAACTGCGACAACTGCCTGAGCCCACCACAGACCTGGGACGCGACCGAAGCCGCGCGCAAGGCGCTGTCCTGCGTGTATCGCACCGGCCAACGCTATGGAGCCGGACACCTCATCGACGTGTTGCGCGGCGAGCTGACCGAAAAAGTCGTCGAGCGCGCACATGAGCAGCTCAGCACTTTCGGCATCGGCGCGGAGCTGGACGAGAAACGCTGGCGGACAGTGTTCCGGCAGCTTGTGGCGCGCGAGCTTCTCGCGGTCGACCATGAACGCTACAACGCACTGACGCTGACCGAGCACGCCCGACCACTGCTGCGCGGCGAGGCGGAATTCATGCTGCGGGTGGAATCCGAACGCAGTCGCAGCCGTGGCAAGCGCCGCAGCGCGGCCCGTCTCGAGATCCCGGGCGGGATTCCGACCACGTTGTTCGATCGCCTGCGCGCCTGGCGCACCGAGACCGCACGCGAACGCAACGTACCGGCCTATGTGATCCTGAACGACGCGACGTTGCGCGAAATCGCCATCCATCGACCGGAAACGCTCTCCGCGCTATCGGGCATCAACGGCATCGGCGACCGCAAGCTGGAGGCGTATGGAGAGGCGATTCTGCGATTGGTGGAAGAGACTGTGTGACCGGGTTCGACATCGCGGGGCGGCTCCAACTGCCTGTAGGAGCCGCGTGAGCGGCGAACTTCAGCGGCAACAACTTGCACCGGGCCGGCTTGGCTCCGGACATTCGCGGCTTACGCCGCTCCCACAGGTGATGGACGCGCATTGGGCAACGCGGACACCACTGCCTGTGAGACCGCCGTGAGGCGCGAAGACTGCCTGCCGAAAGGCCCCGCTGCGGCGCGGGGCCATTGAATCAAAGCACTTTCAACAACTCGACCTCGAACACCAGGGTCGCGTTGGGCGGAATCACGCCGCCGGCGCCGCGGGCGCCGTAGCCCATCTCGGGCGGGATCGTCAGCTTGCGGCGGCCACCTTCCATCATGCCCTGCACGCCCTCGTCCCAGCCACGGATGACGTGACCAGCACCCAGCGGAAAGACGAAGGGGTCGTTGCGATCCTTGCTGGAATCGAACTTGCGGCCGTCGGTCAGCCAGCCGGTGTAATGCACCGACACCTTCTTGCCCTTCTCGGCGACCGCGCCTTCGCCGGTTTCGATATCTTCAATGACGAGGCCGTCGGCCCGGGTTTGTTCGCTCATGCGTGAAGCTCCTTGCTGGCGCGGAATCCGATCCGCGCAGATTGAAATTCAGCGGCGCGGCTTGCGTCGCTGCGGAAAATGCTCGCGAAACTTGGCAATCTTGGGTGCGACCACGTACTGACAATAGGGTTGGTCGGCGTTGTTCGCGTAGTAGTCGCGATGGTAGTCCTCCGCCGGCCAGAACTCGGCCGCCGGCTCCACCTTGGTAACGATCGCCGAGGGAAACACGCGGGCCTCCCCCATTTCCTCGATCAGAGCCAGCGCGGTGTGCAGCTGGGTCTCGCTGGTCGGGAAGATCGCCGAGCGGTACTGGGTGCCGACATCATTGCCCTGACGGTTCAATGTCGTCGGATCATGCACCACGAAGAAGATCTCGAGCAGCTCGCGGTAGCTGATGACGTCAGGATCGAATTCGATACGCACCACCTCCGCATGGCCGGTGCCTCCACCGCAGACCTCACGATAGCTCGGGGATGAAACATGGCCGCCACAATAGCCCGACTGCAACCCCAGCACCCCTTCGACATCTTTGAACACTGCCTCGATGCACCAGAAACAACCGCCACCGAGAATGGCGGTCTCCGATGCTGCGCTCAACTCCTTGTCCGACATGCATGGCTCCTGCTGGATGAGATGTCACTGTGACATGCGCCGTCGCAGATCATTCCTGGGATTCCAAACCCAAACGTGACATGCGCCGCACGATCACCCCAGGGCAGGCTGAAACAGCGCACCCAACGCAGCACCCGGATCCTCGGCGCGCATGAACGCCTCACCCACCAGGAAGGCGCGGACCTGGTGTTCGCGCATCAGTGCGACGTCGGCGGGGGTCAGGATGCCGGACTCGGTGACCACGATGCGGCCGGCCGGGATCCGTTCGAGCAGGTCGAGTGTGGTCTGCAGGCTGACTTCGAAGGTGCGAAGATTGCGGTTGTTGATGCCGACCAGCGGTGTGCGCAGCTGCAGCGCGATGTCGAGCTCGGCAGCGTCGTGCACTTCCACCAGTACGCTCATGCCAAGCGACTCGGCGACTGCCTCCATCTCGCGCATGACCGGGAGATCGAGCGCGGCGACGATGAGCAGAATCGCATCCGCCCCCATCGCCCTCGCCTCGAAGACCTGCCAGGGGTCAATGAGAAAATCCTTGCGCAACACCGGCAGCGCGCAGGCGGCGCGGGCGGCCTGCAGATAGGCGGGATCACCCTGGAAGAACTGACGGTCGGTGAGCACCGACAGACAGCTCGCGCCCGCACGGGCGTAGGCCGCAGCGATCTCGGCGGGGCGAAAGTCCTCACGAATGACGCCCTTGGAGGGGCTCGCCTTCTTGATCTCGGCGATTACCGCAGAACGCCCGGCGGCAATGCTCGCACGCATCGCACCGGCAAAATCCCGCACCACGGGTGCAGCCCCTGCGGCATTGCCGATGGCCGCGAGAGATCGCTCGGCCTGACCTGCGGCCAGCTCTTCGCGTTTGACCGCGATAATCTTGTCCAGAATGTCGCTCATCTTCCGCTTACCCGAAACTGCGCGAAAACTTGACGAACTCGTCGAGCTTGGCGCGCGCTGCACCATTGGCGATGAGCTCGCGAGCCTGATGGATGCCATCACCGATGGACGGCACCAGGTTGGCGGTGTAGAGCGCCGCGCCCGCGTTCAGGATCACGATCTCACGCGCCGGACCCGGTTTGTTCTCGAGCGCGCCGTACAGCATGCTCATCGACTCCTCGGCGTTCTCTACCCGCAGGTTGCGACTGCCGGCCATGGCCAGGTCGTAATCCTCCGGGTGAATCTCGTACTCGATGATCTCACCGTCACGCAGCTCTGCAACCATGGTCGCAGAGCCGAGACTGATCTCGTCCATACCGTCGAGCCCGTATACCACCAACACATGGTTGGCACCGAGCTGCTTCATGACCCGGGCCTGGATGCCGACAAGGTCGGGATGGAACACGCCCATCAGGGTGTTCGGCGCGCCAGCCGGGTTGGTCAGGGGACCCAGAATGTTGAAGATGGTGCGCACCCCCATCTCACGACGCACTGGCGCGACATTCTTCATCGCGCCGTGGTGGTGGGGTGCGAACATGAAGCCGATGCCGGTGGCCTCGATGCACTGCGCGACCTGCTCCGGCGTAAGCGACAGGTTGACCCCCAGGGCCTCCAGTACATCGGCGCTACCGCTCTTGGAGGACACACCGCGGTTGCCATGCTTGGCTACCCTGGCACCGGCTGCGGCGGCAACGAACATCGTCGCGGTCGAGATATTGAAAGTGTGCGCCCCGTCGCCACCGGTGCCGACCACATCGAGAAAGTGATCATGCGGGGGATCGACGCGCACCTTGGTGGACAACTCGCGCATCACCGTCGCTGCAGCCGCGATCTCACCGATGGTTTCCTTCTTGACGCGCAGGCCGGTGAAAATGGCCGCAGTCATCACTGGCGAGATCTCGCCGGCCATGATCTGCCGCATCAGTGACAGCATCTCGTCGTAAAAGATCTCGCGATGCTCGATCGTGCGCTGCAGCGCGGCCTGTGCGGTTATGGTCATCGTCCGGTCTCCTGTGTTTGTCCGATCGCCCCGCTCAGGCGGGCTGGCCGATTCGCGTATCGAGGAAGTTCTTGAGCAGCGCATGGCCGCATTCGCTCATGATGGACTCCGGGTGGAACTGCACCCCCTCCACCGCCAGCGTGCGGTGACGCACACCCATGATCTCGCCATCGTCGGTCCACGCGGTGACTTCCAGACATTCCGGCAGGCTCTCGCGCTCGATTGCGAGCGAATGGTAGCGGGTGCAGGTCAGCGGATTCGGCAGGTCGCGGAACACGCCCTCACCGTTGTGATGCACCGGCGAGGTCTTGCCGTGCATCAAGCGCTTGGCGTGCACGATCCGCCCACCGAAGGCCGCGCCGATGCTCTGGTGGCCAAGGCACACACCGAGGATCGGAATGCGGCCGGCAAAGGCCTTGATCGCCGCGACCGAGACGCCGGCTTGTGCCGGAGAACACGGGCCCGGCGAGATCACCAGCTGCGCCGGCGCATAGTGTTCGATCTGCTCGACGGTGATCTCGTCGTTACGGTAGACCTTGACGCGGGCACCCAACTCACCGAAATACTGCACCAGGTTGTAGGTGAAGCTGTCGTAGTTGTCGATCATCAGCAGCATAAAGACGGTATCCTATTGATTTGCAAGGCTTTAGTTCCAGCTTTCCGGGCTTGATACCCGCTTGGATACCCGCAATTTCGTTCGATACCCTGTGCGATGGTCTGGAACTGCCGACACCAAACGCGGCATTTTCGCACGTATCGGCTTTCGCATAAACTGTCAATGAGGGGCGAAGCTGGCACCGCTGGCATGAAGCCGCATCGGACGCACAACAAGAAAGGGGAAACCATGAAAGGAATTGCAGTTCTAGCGGTCGCAACGGCGCTTCTTGCCGGTTGCGCCACCCAAGCGCAGAAAGCCGACGAAGCCTTTGACGTATACAAGGCAACGCTACCCGAACCAAACGCCGACTATGGTAGCTATCCCGACAACTACCAAGAGCTAATCAAGGCGTACATGACGAAGACGCTGAAAGACCCCGAATCGGCGAGGTACGCCGAATTCAGCACGCCGCGCAAAGAACACGCCATAGCGAACAAGCGCGCAATCTACGGCTATTCGTCGTGCGTTCTGGTGAACGCCAAGAACTCTTACGGCGGATACACCGGCAACCAACAATTTTGGTTCTTCTACCAAAACGGGCAGATTGTCAGAACGCAGAACGTAACGACCGGAATGAACATCATCTATCGCGGTCGCCCGATCAACTGCCAGAACGGCTAACGAAAAAAAAACCCGGCACGAAGGCCGGGCAAAAGTCCCATGGCACTGGGGTTCGGTTAGAACTGAACGCGCGTCGAAGCCTTCGCGGCAAGTGTGGGGTTGTAGAAGCTGTTTCGAACACTGTTCGCAGCCTTGGCGAACTTCGGCGCAAGTTCGGCAAGCGCAATGCTGCTAGTCATGCGCTTGTAAGCGTCGGGCAACCATTTTTCGGTCGCTTCGAAACGAAGCTTCGAATGCGTTTCGGGGTTGATGCCCACAAGGAAGCCGGGCGAATGGAAGATAACGGCGGCAACGTCCTTGCTTTCGAGCATGGCCGCACGAATCTTCGAAGGGCCGTCGGCCTTGTTCGCAAGCTCCCGAATGTAGCTGCGAATTTCGCTTTCAAGCGCGGCATGGCTGGCACGGGGCGAAAACTCCCGTTCGGCCTGCGCTACGCCGTCGCTGTACAGCAGTTCGGCCCGGCGTTCGATGGCGGCTTTCGACTTTTCCAAGGCTTCCACGGTGCGCGCGGCAACAACGCCCGCGACTTCGTGCCGCTGAACTTCGTTGCGGGTTTCGTCCTTCAACAGTCGGGCGATGGTTTCGACGCCATCCCGCAGCGCGATTTGTGCGTTCAGAATGTCCGGCCCTACGTCGCTGTCGAACTTTTCGGGGTCGCCAAGGAAGGCTTTTCGGCCCGTTTCGGTTGCTGCCAGTTCGAGAAAGCCGCTTGCTTGCGGCGTCTGAACAAGGCTGTTCGTGTATGCCGGGGCTGCGGCGTTGGTCGTTTGGTTCATGGTGAAATTCCTTCGAAGTTTGCGGCGCGGAATGCGCCGACGCCTGAACGGTTCGCGTCATCAGCCCCCTATTCGACGAATTCGCCGGTTGTGCGGTCGAAGGTGCGACCGTCTGCCAGTTCAACGAAGCGCGCGCCCTTTTCGCCTTTGCGCGTCGGTGCGGGTACGTCTTCGGCGATGGTGCCCACAATATCGGGCGCTTCGGTCGCCGGTTCGTTGGTGCGGCTGCGGGCAGTTGCCAACAGTTCCTTTTGCTGCCGTTCTGCCGCCGCTTCCCATTCCGCAGCCGAACCGAAGTCGGGCATAAGGGCAAACCGGCCCGCAAACGCGCGCAGCGGCCCGCTGGCGGGGTTTTCGCCCGCCCGCCAATACCCAACCACCCGAACGGGCAAATCGGCGCTTACGGGGCCGCCTGCAAGGTCGGCGGGGTTGTAGTGAAGAACCCGGTTCGGCGACGGCTTGCGGCGTTGCTTTTCCAGCTTCGACAGCCGGGCTTTAAGTCCGATGCGTGCCATCAGTGCAAGCCCCCGCGTTGTTCCAAGGCTTCGATGCGCGCTTCTAGTTCGCTGTCCGACAGGATGCGCGACAGAATCGAAAGCATGTTGGCAAGGCGCGAAGCGTCGGCAACGTCGATTCGACCGCTACGGGCTTCGCGGTACAGCTTGGCAAGCTCCCGGCTTACGTCGGTCGAAGTCGCCAGTTTGGCGCGGGCGTATTGCTTGGGCATGGGGGGTTCCACGTCATCTTCAACTGTGACGCGGCCTTGCCAGCCATCGGCGTGCAAATCGGTACTATTTTTCATGGGTCTGTTCCTCAAATTTCCAGCCTTGAACTTGGCAAAGAAGCGTCGCCAGTTCGACGATGGTTTGCCGTCTTTCTTTCGCCATGCGGCCTTTGCTTATGGGCACCTCGAATAACGCGAGGTTTTCGTTGAATCCCGCCGCCAAACAATGACAGCGACCGAACTCGGTTCAATTTCTCCGGCAAATCACCGCTTTTCTCTGCGGTGTCGCCCCGTTTTCTCTTCGA
>NZ_WTVM01000143.1 GCF_012910885.1 Azoarcus taiwanensis
GTTTGCGGGTGGGCAATGGCACGCTCGAACCCATGCTCGCCAGACGCAAGCCGGGGGACAAGGTCACGATTCACGCCTTCAGGCGGGATGAACTGATGTGCTTCGAGGTCACGCTCGCGCCCGCGCCGGCTAACAGCGTCAAGCTGTCGGCACGCCACCCGGCGGCGAAAGCGGCCGTGGCCTTGCGCAAGGGGTGGCTCGGGCGATGACGGACGACAAGAGCACGCAAAAGGTCAGCCAGCGTGCGCGCCTGGTCCGGCTGGCGCTGTTCGCGTGGGTGGTGTGGATGGTCATGACCTTCATGGATTCGCAGCTTGCCGACAAGGCGCAGGCGGTGCTCGACGTGGCCGAACGCGACCTGCAGGCGCATCGCGCCGGTCCGGATGCCGATCAGGCCTGGCGCCACGAGACGATGCCGCTGGAGGCGGATGTGTGCAATACGCTCAGTGGTGGCCTGTGGTTCGGCTTCCTGATGCCCAAGGCCAACCGGATCGCCCCACCGGAGGGCATGGTGCTCGAGCCCGGGCCCGCGGGGCGTTGCAGCCGCTCGCAGCGCACGGTGCTGGTGTTTCGCGAGGCTTAGGCTTTAGCCTGCTGTGCGACGGTTGGCGTACTTGGTTTTCCAATACTGCCAAGCCGGGTAGGACAGGGCAGCGGCGACGATGAGCATGAAGCCGATGCTTTGCCAGAAGGCGATCGGGTCGCTCTCGAGAAAGTAGACCCGTTGCGGTCGCGAAAAGGCGATGGAGCCGGTGAGGACAGCGCGTGCGGCGCCGGCGACCAGCGCGAGGCCCGGAGAAAACCATACCAGCACGCCGCCGGCGATGATGCCCATGTCGAGCAGTGGCGTGTGCCTTGCCCGCTGACGGAACACGCTCTCAACACCGTACCAGACGGTCATCAGCAGAAAGACCAGCGACACAACCGGCGTGATCGCGAGCAGACCACCGAACAAGGCCGAGGCGAGCAGGAAGATGCCGCCTTCCAGCGGCATGATGCGCAGCCAGATTGACTCGGAGCGGGCGAACAGCCAGATCGCGCTGGCGAGGAAGACGAGAAAAAGAATGCCGGTGAAACGGGCGCGGCGCCGGAACAGGTCGCCGTCGGCTTCGCCTTCGAGGCGCTGGGGCAGGAAAGGCATGGAATGGTGCTGGGTGAGTGAAGGCTTGCAAGTCTATCGGAAACGCCGAACTAACCGAAATAGCCGTGCACGAACCAATCCCGGGATGTTCTGAGATCGCGGAAGATCCACAGACGTGAGGCGTCGGGGGCGCGGGCGACGTAGTAGTCGCGGTGGACTTCCTCTCCGTCCCACCAGCCGGTTTCGATACGCTCCGGGCCGGCTTCGATGCGAAAAGCCTCGACGCTTTGCAACGGCCTGGGCTGAGGCAGCAGCCACAGGGGGCGCTTGCCGGGCAGGGTCGGGTAGTCGGTCCCGGGTTCTGCGCAGCGCCAGGCCTTTTCCGGGCGGTGGTCGGGCCAGGTGCGCAGGGCGTGCACCGATTGGGCGCCGAAACGGGCGCGCAGGCGCTCCAGCAGGTGGTCGGCTGCTTCGTCGTCCTGCGTCGGGTCGCCAAAGAGGTCGGCGGAAGCCTGCTGGATTTTGAGTGTGCCTTCTGCTTCGAGGCGGAGGATTTCGACCGGTGCGGCCAGCGTGGTCACGGCGAGCCGCTCGCGCGCGATCGTTAGCCAACGGCGTTTGTCCTGGGTGGGCGCGGCGGCGATGATCTCGAATTTGCTGGCGGGATGGCGCTCATGCTCGAGATGCAGCATGCACTGGTCCGTGGCGGCATGGCCTGCCTTCAGCCAGGTGGCGAGATCGGTGAACAGACGGTCGCAGGCGAAGAGCAGGGGTTCGACATCCTGGGTTGAAGCGGGGAGGGTGATGTGCGCTGAAAAGCGCGCGGGCAGGGTGAACCAGCGGCGTGGGTCGGGCGTGTGGCCCTGAGCCCGGGCCAGGGTGTCGAGCACGCTGCGGGCCTGTCGGCGGGCCAGCCCTTCGCGTGGCAGGGCCTGCAGTCGGCCGATGGTGTCGATGCCGACACCGGTGATCAGGTCGATGACCGATTCCGCAACCTGGGCGCCGCATGCCAGCGCCTGAACCGGCAGCTTGTCCAGCACGGCCTGCCAGCCCGGACGAGGCTCGACGACAAGGCCGGGGGCATAGTTCGCCAGCCAGTGGGCGGCGAGCGGGGTCGGCGCAGCGGCATGCACGACGTCCAGACCAAGCTCCTGGCATGCTTCTGTCGCCTGCCGGATGATGGTCCGGACGTTGCCGAAGAGCTTCAGGCAGGACAACACCTCGATGAGTACGGTGTCGGGCGCCTGGAGGCTGACCGAGGGAGTGAATCTACACGCCATGATGGCCAGCGTGTTCAGCGCTTCGTGCTCAAGCGCGGGGTCGCACTGGCGCAGTTCGAGTTGCGGCGCGGCCGCCAGTGCGTCGGTCACGCTCGTGCCGGCCCGTACGCCGAGCGCCTGAGCCGCTGCATTGGCCGACAGCAGGCGCGCCCTCGGGCCTGTCACCGCCAATGGGCCGGATTCAGACGCAGCGCGTGTAATGGCCTGAAGCGGCAGGTCCGGCAGGGTCAGCGCGATCCACAGCATGGGTGTGAGCGTTGAGGTTGAGGTGCACAACGTCGGCAGTCGGTGGCCCCCGGCGTTTGAGGATGCGAACGCGCAGGCCGTCCGGGTTGGCTTCGAGTTGCAGGCGGAGTGCGGCCGGGGAAGCCTGTACTGCGGCATGCTCCGGGCGGAACAGAAACAACGGGGTGCCCGAGGTTTCGGCGGCGAGCTGCAGTCTGCGCAGGCCGGAGGTATCGATGCGCGACAACCAGGCGAGCACGGTGTGGCAGGCGCGCGAGCCCAGCGCCTGGCGACAGGCCCACAACGAGGCGGCGTTGTCGCGGGTGTCGACCACCATCATGCGCGACAGCGGAATGCCGGCCTCGGCCAATGCGGGTGCATACGGCAGCATGGGGGGCGAGATCCAGCTGACCCAGCGTTTGCGTGGTGTCTGGCGCAGCATGGGTTGCAGCAGGCCGAGTTCGCCGATGCCGGGGCGGGCGGCGATGAGTTCGATGATGGTGCCGCGGGGCCAGCCGCGATCGGGGAGTTCGGCATCGAGCGCCGCGAAGCCGGTCGACCAGCCCGAGGCACTGCTGGCCGCCATGCGCCTGCCGGTCCAGACCAGACCCGGCGGCATGGCCTCGATCAGTGTCGATACGATGTTTGCTGCCGGCATGATGTTGCTCGTGTGACCAGTGTGCTCAGACCGGCATGCCGTTGCGGATCAGGCCGACCGCGATGCCTTCGATGACCAGCGGCTCGCGCCGGGTGTCGACGACGATGGGCGAGAAGTCCGGGTTGGCCGGCAACAGGCTGACGACGTGGCCTTTGCGTGAGAAGGTTTTCACCGTGACTTCGTCCTGAACCCGGGCGACGACGATCTGGCCCTTGCGCGCTTCCGGAGTCTGATGCACCGCGAGCAGGTCACCGTCGAGGATGCCGGCGTCGCGCATGCTCATGCCGGCAACACGCAGCAGGTAGTCGGCGCGGGGAGAGAACAGGGCGGGGTCGACCGGGTGGCGGGATTCGATGTGCTCGATGGCGAGCAGAGGGCTGCCGGCAGCGACCCGTCCGATGAGCGGCAGACCGCCGTTGTCGGTCAGGCGGATGCCGCGTGCGCGACCGTCTTCGATCACGATCGCCCCTTTGGCGGCGAGCGCGCGCAGATGGCTCTCGGCAGCGTTGGGCGAGCGGAAGCCGAAGGCCTGGCAGACCTCGGCGCGGGTGGGCGGGCGCCCCTCGTTATCCACTGTCTCGCGGATGAAGTCGAGGATTTCGCGCTGGCGCTGGGTCAGGTCGTTGATCATGGTGGTTTCTCCTGGTACTGTATTTTTGAACAGTTTCCAGTGGACTGCAAGCCGGTTCGTCGAAACTGGCCTGCACCGCCTTTTGCACAGTTCGCCTTGAGTCGCACCGCGCGGTGGTCTACCCATATAGAAGACAACACGGAGACACGCCATGTCACTGCAGCCCACTCTGCCCGCTGGCGGTAGTGTTAGCCACGGCTCTCGGCTAGAATCCGGGGCTCCCAGGCACCCCCAGAGACAAGAGATGATTCGAATCGGTGATTCAGCACCGGTATTCGCCCTGCCGGATGCCGACATGGAGTTGTTCGATCTCGCGGAGGAGATCGGCCGGCATCATGTGGTGCTCTATTTCTACCCCCGCGACAACACGCCGGGCTGCACGTTGCAGGCTGCGGATTTCAGTGACCACGAAACCGACTTTGCCAAGTGCGACTGCATCATCGTCGGTGTCAGCCCCGACGACTGTCTGACGCATGCTGAATTTCGCGACGAGCACGGCTTGTCGGTGCGCCTGCTGTCCGATGAGGACAAGGAAGTGTGTCAGCTCTACGGTGTGTTGCAGTCACGGGTGATCGACGGTGTGACCCGTAGCGGGCTGGTACGCACCACCTTCATCATCGACAAGCAGGGCGTCGTTCGACATATACTGAGCGATGTTTCACCGCGTGGTCACGCGGCGGAAGTATTCAAACTGGTCAGCAAACTGTAAATCGGGCTCTCAAATGGAAATCGTCAAAAACAGCGTCGTTACTCTCAATTACACCGTGCAGGATTCGGATGGCAATCTCATCGATGATGGCAAGCATCCGCTGATCTACCTGCATGGCGGGTACGACGGCATCTTTCCGATGCTCGAGGAAGCGCTTCACGGCAAGAAAGTGGGTGAGGCGTTCACCGTCAAGTTGCAGCCGGAAGACGCTTTCGGTGACTACGACGAGGAACTCGTACTCGTCGAAGAGGCCAGCCAGTTCCCGGAGAACATCGAAGTCGGCATGTCCTTCGAGCGCGTCGGAGAAGATGGCGAGGACGACATGGTCTACCGCATCACCGATATCGCCGAGGGCAAGGTCGTCGTCGACGGCAATCACCCGCTGGCGGGTGTCGCCCTGGTGTTCGACGGCAGCGTGGCCGAGGTGCGCATGGCCAGTGCCGAAGAAATCGCTCACGGCCACGTGCATGGCCCGGGTGGTCATCACCACTGAGCGCGGGTCCGGGTCGGCCGACCATTGCTGGTCGAACCGGCCCTAGCGTCGCCCGCTACTCAACGCGCGAGCCGCTTCGATTGCCCCGGACGGGTCGATGCCGTCCGGCACCAACAGCGTCATGCCTGGTGTGATGCGACTATTGGCGGAAAGTCTGTTGATTTGCCTGAGTTGGGTGACAGACAGGCCAAAACGCCGTGCTACGGCGCCGAGATCCTCTCCGCGACGGAGTTCGTAAGTTTTCCAGCGTCCTGCTTCGTTTTCGAGATCGCCAAGGCGTTCGCGGAAGGGTGTCACCCGGTCGAGCGGTACCACCAGTGACTGCCCCGACAGGCCGAGCACCGGGCGGTTGTAGGCCGGGTTCAGGGCGATGAAGTCTTCGATCGGCATTTCAGCCAGTTCGGCAGCGGTTGCAAGGTCGATTCCCTGAGGGGCCTCGACCGTGGTGAACATGCGGTCGTTGGGCACAAAGGGCAATTCAAAAGCAAAAAGCTCGGGGCTTGCGACGATGTTCTTGAGCGCCTGCAATTTGGGAATGTAGCGACGCGTCTCGTCCGGCATGCGCAGGTGCGAGTATTCCGCCGGTAAACCTTCGTCCCGATTACGTCGCATTGCCCGACCGACCGCGCCTTCGCCCCAGTTGTACGAAGCAAGCGCGAGATGCCAGTCGCCATGCATGTTGTACAGATACTCGAGATAGTCGAGTGCCGCATTGGTCGAGGCGATCACGTCGCGACGTTCATCCACCCAGCTGTTTTGCACCAGGTTGAAGTTGCGCCCGGTCGAAGGGATGAACTGCCACATCCCTGAAGCGTGCGCCCGGGAGTAGGCCATTGGGTTGAAGTTGCTCTCGACCATCGGCAGCAACGCGATTTCGGTCGGCATGCCGCGTCGTTCGATCTCGTCGACGATGTGATAGAGATATTGTCCGCCGCGTTCGAAAACGCGCCGCAGGAAGCCCGGTCGGTTGAGATAAAAGCCCTGCATTTCGACGACGAGATTGCTGTCGAGGTCGGGCATGGCGAAACCGCGACGTAAGCGATCCCATATGTCGTTGGGGTCACGTGTGAGATCGAGCTTGAGCACTCGCTCCTGATGCACCGGTAGTTCCACGATAATGGGTTCCGGCTGGAACAGGAAGGGCACGACCGCTCCCGTGTCTGCCGGCAGAGGCGGTGCGGAGGAGTCCTGCTCGGCGGCGGTGGCGTGCAGGGAAAGACACAACACGATGACCAAGACGCCGATGCGGGGGAGCGAAGCTGCTGCCATGTGGCCGGAGGCGGTTTGGATTCAGTTTAATCGATGGAGTCTATGCGAGCCGGTGCTCCCGGTCAAACTGTGTGAAGTTAACAACAGGTTGTGCGTAAAAGTTACGCTTGCCGTGATCCATTCTGCGCCTTAGATGGGCGGAAATTGATAGGATTCAACCATGTCAGAACAACCCCGAAAGCTTTCGTGAAAGCCCTGGTCATCGAAGATACGGTGACGAGCGCCACGCTCATCTGCCACCTTCTCGACAAGATGGGGCTGGTGCCCGTTCGTGCGAGCGATGGGCTTTCGGGTATCGAGATGTTCAAGCAGGAAAGACCTGATCTCGTGCTGCTCGACATCATCATGCCCGGGATGGACGGTTTCGAGGTTGCGCGACGCATTCGCCAGCTCGAGAAGGACGGCGAGTGGACGCCGATCATCTTTCTCTCTGCGCGCGCGAGCGACGAGGACCTTGCGGAAGGGATCAACGTTGGCGGTGACGATTATCTGGTCAAGCCGGTGTCCGAAGTCGTGCTGAAGGCCAAGGTGAGGGCGATGCAACGAATCGCGCAGATGCGCTATTCGTTGCTGGTTCTCACCAGAAAGCTCGATGAGGCCAACCGCGAGTTGACCCGTTTGTCTTCGGTCGACGGTCTGACCGGTATCCCCAATCGACGCTGTTTTGACGAAACCCTGGCACGTGAGTGGCGACGATCGCTGCGAAATCGCCAGTCGCTGTCTCTGCTCGTGGCAGATGTGGATCATTTCAAGGAGTTCAACGACACCTATGGCCACCAAGCGGGTGACGACTGCCTCAAGGCCGTCGCCAAATCGTTGGCCGCGTGCCTGCATCGAGCGACAGACCTCGTGGCGCGATACGGTGGAGAGGAGTTTGCAGTAGTGTTGCCGGACACCGACGAAGTGGGCGCCCGTGCGGTTGCGGAGCTCATGCGTGACGCGGTGGCCCAGTTGGCGATGGCGCACAGTGCTTCAAGTTCGGCGGATCATGTCACGCTAAGCTTGGGTGTTGCATGTTGTGTACCCGGCGACGAACCGGGAGCCAGCCCTGCGTCGCTTCTGAGTGAAGCGGACAAGGCACTGTATGAGGCCAAGCGTGGCGGTAGAAACCGCGTCGTTGTGGCGCAACGAAGTGTGGACATCGCCCCCTGAAAATGAAGACTGCAAAGCCGCGAATTGTACTTATCGAGGATAACGAGCTCAGTCGAACGCTGTTGCGCTCGATTCTGCGAAACGCCGGCTACGAAGTGATCGGCGAGGCCCGCGATGGTTTGTCCGGCCTCGAAGTGGTCGATAGACTTCAGCCCGACCTGGTCTGTCTGGATGTCGTGATGCCCAAGCTCGATGGCATGAATGTGCTTGCCGAACTACGGCGCGAGACGCCAGATATTCCAGTGATCATGATCACCGGCCACACCGATCGCGAAGCGGTGGAAAACATGATCAAGGAGGGCGCGAGCGGCATCGTGGTCAAACCCTTCAACACCACCAAGGTTCTGGCGGCCGTGGAGCGCAGCCTGGCCGCACGCGCTTGATCCGCGTAGTCAGAAGACGTCCTTCCATCGACGCAATTCGGTGAAGCACTCGAGGGCGTTCGCGGGGCGATGCCCGACGTGTTCGGTGAGCGCACCAAGGAGCTGGTCGGAGTCGGTGCGCAAGAAAGGATTGATCAGCTTCTCCTGCCCGATGGTGCTTGGCAGCGTGGGTCTTCCGGCGGCCCGCTCTCGTTCGCAGTGCCGTTGCCAGTCGTCGCGTTCGGCATTCTCTGGCTCTGCGGCGCACGCAAACCGCAGATTGGCCAGGGTGTATTCGTGCGTGCAATAGACGCGGGTCTGCGCCGGCAGATCGGCCAGTCGCTGCAGCGACGCATGGAGTTGCTCGGCGGTGCCGCCGAGCAAGCGGCCACAGCCGGCACTGAACAGAGTGTCGCCCGGGAACAGGACGCCCGGGGCAAGATAGGCGATATGGGTTCTCGTGTGGCCGGGTACTTCGAGTACGTCGAAGCTGATTCCCAGTGCGTCGAGTGAGACACGACCACCCTCGGAAACCGGGTGGGTGACACCCGCGATGTCTTCGCTGGCCGGCCCGAAGACCGGAATGCCGCGTGTCGCGGTGAGCGCGAGGACACCACCGGTGTGGTCTGCATGATGGTGGGTGATGAGTATCGCCGTGAGGCTCAAGCCGTGTCGGTTAATATAGTCCTCCACCACGGCTGCGTCGCCTGGATCGACCACCGCAACGTTCTTCCCCGCGCGCAGGGTCCAGATGTAGTTGTCGTTGAATGCCGGTAGCGGCAGGATTTCCGGAGTCGGTGTATCAGTATGTCGAGTGTTCATGCGCCTGAAGATTTCTCGGTGTGGTTGCAGACTACGCAGGGACAATACGTGCTCGATTGGGAGCATGCGCACTTTGATGCCCTGGTTGCGGATATTTTTGGTTATAACGCAGTTCAGATCGGATTGCCCACCCATCCGTTCCTGCGGGCGAGCCGCATCTCCTATCGTTTCGAGCTCGATGCCGTGGGGCCGGCGACTTTGCGCAGCGAAGCATTCGCGCTTCCACTGGCCAGCGGGAGCGTCGATCTTGTGTTGCTGCCGCATGTGCTCGAGTTCAGTCGCCACCCGCACGAAGTGCTGCGTGAGGTCGAACGGGTGCTGGTGCCCGAGGGTAGTGTGCTGATCAGTGGTCTGAACCCGTTCAGCCTGTTTGGTTTGCGGCGTGCGCTTTCAAGAAGCGGTGGTCGTCAGCCGTGGCGCGGCCACTATTACTCCGCTGCGCGGATTCGCGACTGGCTGACGCTGCTG
>NZ_WTVM01000144.1 GCF_012910885.1 Azoarcus taiwanensis
CTACGCCTGATTGTCAGGCATCCTGAACTAACGCGAGAGCTGACTGCGTGACCTTGTAGCCGAGTACAGCGGGAATCCCTGCTTTGCTGTCGTTGAGCAACTTAATGGCTACTTCAGCTCTGGGTCGAATCCGGCCGTAGCCTGAACTGAGAAGCGGTCATTGGCCCTCATAGGCGGGGGAATGACAGGTAACCGTCGTATTGCCGCCCGAGTCGGGCCAGTGGCCCAACGACAGCACTGGCCGATCAACAGTCGTTAGGATGACCACCTTCCAGATTCATTGAACTTCCACACCTGGGTCAATAGAGCGCGTTCGGCTTTGCACCCGACAGCAGCCGATTTCCGCTCCGGCTCGATCCTTGGTCGCTTCATCCGGCGTGTTGCTTTTTGCTACCGAGCGCGCGAGTCACGGGTAGCCCGCGCATTTGCAGCGCGTTTCGGCTCCAGGCGAATGACCGCTGAGGCCGCACGGTCTCCACGGCGTTCGAACGTTCCGGATGTTGCGGGGAAATCCTTCATCGGTTTCGAGAAATACCAATCCCCGGCGTGTAAGGACCAGTCCCGCTGCCGACCTATGGTGTGGCGTGCAATGCGACGTAGTCAGCTGCCAACCGACGTCGGGCTTGGGCGAACGCGGTCCACAGCTGTTCCGCCTGGACTTGCTGCCGTGCCGACAGGGAGGCGGCAAGTCCAGGCATTGCAGCGGCCAGCAATGCGATGTCGGCGGCGTCGAACTGCGGCCCGCAAGCGAGCCTGACCTTGTCGTTGAGGTGCAGCGCGGCTCCGGTCAGGTGGCGGTTGCTGGCGCAGTCGAACAGTTGGGCAAGGCCCGCCGGGTCGGCCGGCGCAATGCCTTTGCGCGCGGCCTCGCGCACGGTATGCTGACCGAGCATTTCGATCACGCCGAGCAGCGAGTCGACATCGTGAGCGGACAGTTCGGCGACGCAGCAGCCGCGGCGGGGCTCGAGCTCCACGAGCCCCGCCCGCCCCAGTACCTTCAAGGCCTCGCGTACCGGGGTACGGCTCACGCCGTAGCTGCGCGAGAGTTCCGCTTCGTCCAGAGGGCAGCCCGGTGCGAACTCATGCGCGAAGATGCGCGCACGCACAGATTCGGCGACCCCTTCGTAGAGGGCGCGCGGGCGCAACCAGTCTTCGTTCCTCGTGTTCATGCTTTCAGTGGTTCCGTACGGGGCGTTTCCGTGAATTTGTGATGGGGCCCGGACGGCAGGCCGAGCCGCGATACCGAAACGCCGATTTCAGCGGTAGCGCTGCTCCAGCGCATCCCAGTGGTTCTTGCCGACCAGGCGCTGGCGTTCGGCGAAGGGGGTGACCAGGCCGCTGGACTCCTTGACCTCCTTTTCGTCACGCAGCACCGTGAGCGCCTTCTGCATGCCCATCACCGCGCCCTGCAGCGCGGCGTTGGCGTAGAGCACGATGCCGAAGCCGAGCTCGCCCAGTTCGGTGGCGTTGAAGATCGGTGTCTTGCCGCCGATGACCATGTTCATCAGCTGCGGCTTGGCGAGGCGCTGCGGCAGCGCACGAACCTCCTCTTCCCTGGTCACGGCTTCGACGAACAGGATGTCGGCGCCGGCTTCGGCGAACTTCTGCCCACGCTCGACAGCAGCCTCGAAGCCGTGCACGGCGGCGGCGTCGGTGCGGGCCATGATGAGCAGGTCGGGGTCGCGGCGGGCGTCGGCGGCGGCCTTGATCTTGGCGACCGCCTCTTCGGTGGCGATCACGTCCTTGCCATTGAAGTGGCCGCAACGCTTGGGCATGACCTGATCTTCGAGCTGGATGCAGTCGGCACCAGCGCGCTCTAGCGTGCGCACGGCGTGATAGACGTTCACCGCGTTACCGAAGCCGGTATCGGCATCGACGATCAGCGGCACCTCCACCGCGTCGCGGATGCGCGCGGTGTGGTCGGCAATTTCGGCCAGACCCATGAAGCCCTGGTCGGGCATACCGAACCACATGTTGGTGACGCCGGCGCCGGTGACATAGATCGCCTCGAAGCCGAGGTCGGCGACGACCCTGGCCGACAGCGCGTTGAAGGCGCCCGGCACGATCACGCCGCGACGAGCTTCGACGAGGGTTTTCAGTTGCTTGCGAGTGGACATGGGGCTTCCTGGGGAAAATTGGTTCGAGTTGCTTCGAGTTGGTTCGAGTCCGTTCGCCATGAGTCGGCATAGACAGCTTGAGCCTGAACGGTCGACCAGAAATCAAAAGGCGTCGCCGGGCACGCGTACCCAGCCTTCCATGAGGATGCGGGCCGAGCGCGACATGATGGCCTTGGTGATGGTCCATTGACCGTCGACCCGCCGCGCTTCGGCGCCGACGCGCAGGGTGCCGGAGGGGTGACCGAAGCGCACCGCTTTGCGCTCGCCGCCCCCCGCGGCGAGGTTGACCAAGGTGCCGGGAATGGCCGCGGCGGTGGCGATGGCGACTGCCGCGGTGCCCATCATGGCGTGGTGCAACCTGCCCATGGACAGCGCACGCACCAGCAGATCGACATCGCCGGCGGCGACCGCCCTGCCGCTGGAGGTGGTGTACTCCCTGGGCGGGGCGACGAAGGCGATCTTGGGGGTGTGCTGGCGGGTGGCGGCATCCTCGGGTTTGGCGATCAGGCCCATGCGCAGCGCGGCGGCGACGCGGATCTGCTCAAAGCGTGCCAGGGCTTGCGGATCGCCATTGATGTGCTCGCGCAACTCGGTGCCGGTGTACCCGATGTCCGCGGCGTTGACGAACACCGTCGGGATGCCGGCGCTGATCATCGTGGCCTTGAGCACCCCGCCCTTGACCACGCCTTCCGGCACCGCGAGGTCGTCGACCAGATTGCCAGTGGGGAACAGCGCGCTGCCCGCCTCCCCGTCGTCGGACGGGTCGAGGAACTCGAGCATGATCTCCGCCGCCGGAAAGGTCACACCGTCGAGCTCGAAATTGCCGGTCTCCTGCACCTGGCCGTTGGTGACGGGAACGTGCGCGACGATGGTCTTGCCGATGTTGGCCTGCCAGATACGCACTGCACACACACCGCTGTCCGGTACGCGCTCAGCATCGATCAGCCCCGCATGGATGGCGAATGCGCCCACGGCGGTGGTCAGGTTGCCGCAGTTGCCGGACCAGTCCACGAAGGGTTGGTCGATGGACACCTGGCCGTAGAGGTAGTCGACGTCGTGCTCCGGCCGGCAGCTCTTCGACAGGATCACGCATTTGCTGGTGCTCGAGGTCGCCCCGCCCATGCCGTCGATATGCGCGGCATAGGGGTCCGGGCTGCCGATGACGCGCTGGAACAAGCGGTCGCGCGCTTCACCGGGCACCCGGCAGCGCTCGGGCAGGTCGTCCAGGCGGAAGAACACGCCCTTGCTGGTGCCGCCGCGCATGTAGGTGGCGGGGATTCTGACTTGGGCTTGTGGGTCGGTCATGCTCGTCCTTCGAGAAAGTCCTTGGCAAAGCGCTGCAGCACACCACCGGCTTCGTACACCTGCACTTCCTCGTCGGAGTCCAGGCGGCTGGTCACCGGCACCGCTATGGTCTCACCGTTGCGGCGGTGGATGAGCAGGGTGAGCTCGGCCCGCGGCCGGCGCTGGCCGATGACGTCATAGGTTTCGGTGCCGTCGAGCCCCAGCGTCTTGCGCGTGGTGCCGGGCTTGAACTCCAGCGGCAGCACGCCCATGCCGATGAGGTTGGTGCGATGGATGCGCTCGAAGCCCTCGGCGACGATGACCTCGACACCGGCCAGGCGCACCCCCTTGGCTGCCCAGTCGCGGCTGGAGCCCTGGCCGTAGTCGGCACCGGCGATGATGATGAGGTTCTGCCCGCGCTGCATGTAGGTCTCGATGGCCTCCCACATGCGCATCACCTGTCCCTCCGGCTCGACCCGCGCGAGCGAGCCCTGACGCACCGTGCCGTCGTCGTTCAGCACCATCTCGTTGAACAGCTTGGGGTTGGCGAAGGTGGCGCGCTGGGCGGTGAGGTGGTCACCACGGTGGGTGGCGTAGGAGTTGAAGTCCTCCTCGGGCAGGCCCATCTTCGCCAGATACTCGCCGGCGGCCGAATCCAGCAGGATGGCGTTGGACGGCGACAGGTGGTCGGTGGTGATGTTGTCCGGCAGGATGGCGAGCGGACGCATGCCCTTGAGGGAGCGTTCGCCGGCCAGCGCGCCCTCCCAGTAGGGGGGGCGGCGGATATAGGTCGATTGCGGACGCCAGTCGTAGAGCGGCGAAGCGGTGCGTTCGACCCCGGTCCTGGCGAACATCGGGATGTACACCTGCTTGAACTGCTCGGGCTTGACCGCCTGGGCGACCACCGCGTCGATTTCCTCGTCGGTGGGCCAGATGTCCTTCAGGCGCACCGCCTCGCCGGCGTGGAGGGTGAGCCAGTCCTGCTCGATGTCGAAGCGCACGGTGCCGGCGATGGCGTAGGCCACCACCAGCGGCGGACTGGCAAGAAAAGCCTGCTTGGCATAGGGGTGGATGCGGCCGTCGAAGTTGCGGTTGCCGGACAGCACCGCGGTAGTGTAGAGGTCGCGATCGATGATCTCCTGCTGGATCTTCGGATCCAGCGCACCGCTCATGCCGTTACAGGTGGTGCAGGCGAAGGCGACGATGCCGAATCCCAACGCTTCGAGGTCCTCCAGCAAGCCGGCTTCCCGCAGATAGAGCTCCACCACCTTCGAGCCCGGCGCGAGCGAGGTCTTGACCCAGGGCTTGCGCTTGAGGCCCAGCTTGCGCGCCTTGCGCGCGAGCAGGCCGGCGGCGATGAGGTTGCGCGGGTTGGAGGTGTTGGTGCAGGAGGTGATCGCGGCGATGATGACCGCGCCATCGGGCAGTTGCCCGGCAGCCTCCTGATCAAGGGCTTGTCTGAGATTGCCGGCGATACCGCGCTCGGCCAGTTGCGCGGTCGGCAGGCGGCGGTGCGGATTGCTGGGGCCGGCCATGTTGCGCTCGACGCTCGACAGGTCGAACTCGAGCACGCGCTCGTACTCGGCGGTGGCCAGCGCATCGGCCCACAGGCCGGCCTCCTTGGCGTAGGTCTCGACCAGCGCAAGCTGTTCGTCGCTGCGCCCGGTCAGGCGCAGGTAGTCCAGCGTCTGTCCGTCGATGAAGAACATCGCCGCGGTGGCACCATACTCGGGGGCCATGTTGGAGATGGTGGCGCGGTCGCCGATGGTGAGACTGGCCGCACCCTCGCCAAAGAACTCCAGATAGGCGCCGACCACACGCTGCTGGCGCAGGAACTCGGTCAGCGCCAGCACCACGTCGGTGGCGGTGATGCCCGGCTGGCGGTGGCCGTTCAGGCGGACGCCGACGATGTCCGGCAGGCGCATCCAAGAAGCGCGACCGAGCATGACGTTCTCGGCCTCCAGGCCGCCGACGCCGACCGCGATCACGCCCAGGGCGTCGATGTGCGGGGTGTGGGAGTCGGTGCCGACACAGCTATCCGGATAGGCCAGGCCGTTGTCGCTGTGGATGACCGGCGACATTTTCTCCAGGTTGATCTGGTGCATGATGCCGTTGCCGGCCGGGATCACGTCCACATTGTCGAAGGCGGTCTTGCACCACTCGATGAAGTGAAAGCGATCGGCGTTGCGACGATCCTCGATTTCGCGGTTCTTGCGCAAGGCGTCGGGGTCGAAGCCGCCGCACTCCACCGCCAGCGAGTGGTCGACGATGAGTTGCACCGGCACAACCGGATTGACCTGAGCCGGGTCACCGCCCTGGTCGGCGATGGCATCGCGCAGGCCGGCCAGATCGACAAGCGCGGTCTGGCCGAGGATGTCGTGGCACACGACGCGCGCCGGATACCACGGAAAATCGCGCTCGCGACGGCGCTCGACGAGTTGCTGCAGGCAGGCGTCGATGATCGCGGGATCGGCCTTGCGCACGATGTTCTCGGCGTGGATGCGCGCGGTATAGGGCAGCCTGGCCCAGGCACCGGGGTAGCGTGCATCGACCGCCTCACGGGCATCGAAGTAGTCCAGGCCGGTACCGGGCAGGGCTTTGCGGTAACGATTATTCATCTTCTCCTCGCCTCACTGCCGCTGCTCGATGGGCACGAACAGCTGATCGTCCGGACCGACATAGTGGGCGCTGGGACGGATGATCTTGTTGTCGATACGCTGCTCGATGATGTGCGCCGCCCAGCCGCTGGTGCGCGAGATGACGAACAGCGGGGTGAACATCGCCGTGGGTACGCCCATCATGTGATAGCTCACCGCGCTGAACCAGTCGAGGTTGGGGAACATCTGCTTGACCTCCCACATGACCTGCTCCAGGCGCTCGGCAATGTCGTACATCTTGGTCGAACCGGCCTCGTCGGACAGGCGCCTGGCCACGTCCTTGATGACGACGTTGCGCGGGTCGCTCACGGTATACACCGGGTGGCCGAAACCGATCACCACCTCCTTGGCCTCGACCCGGCGGCGGATGTCGGCTTCGGCCTCGTCCGGCGTGTCGTAGCGCTTCTGGATGTCGAAGGCCGCCTCGTTGGCGCCGCCGTGCTTGGGGCCGCGCAGGGCGCCAATGGCACCGGCGATGGCCGAATACACATCACTGCCGGTTCCGGCGATCACCCGCGCGGTAAAGGTGGAAGCGTTGAACTCGTGCTCGGCGTACAGGTTGAGCGAGGTATGCATCGCCCGCACCCAGGTTTCCGACGGCTTCTCGCCGTGCAGCAGATGCAGGAAGTGGCCGCCAATGGAGTCGTCGTCCGTTTCCACCTCGATGCGCTGGCCCTTGGTGGACCAGTGATACCAGTACAACAGCATCGAGCCGAGCGAGGCCATCAGACGGTCGGCGATGTCGCGCGCGCCGGCGACGTTGTGGTCATCCTTTTCCGGCAGCACACAGCCCAGCGCCGACACACCGGTGCGCATCACGTCCATCGGATGCGCGGAGGCCGGCAGGCGCTCCAGCGCCTCCTTGACGCTGGCGGGCAGCCCGCGCATGGACCTGAGCCTGGCCTTGTAGGCGCGCAGCTCGGCCCTGTTGGGCAGCTTGCCATGCACCAGCAGATGGGCCACCTCCTCGAATTCGCAGCGCTCGGCGAGGTCGAGGATGTCGTAGCCGCGGTAGTGCAGATCGTTGCCAGTCTTGCCGACGGTGCACAAGGCGGTGTTGCCGGCGGTGACGCCCGAGAGGGCGACGGACTTCTTCGGTTTGAAGGTGGATTCGGCGGCGTGTGTGCTCATGCGGGACTCCAGGCGAACAAGGGTGAAGGGTGCGCGGGTTTGCATTTACCCGCGTTTGTTCGCAATATACGCACGAAACAGAATACGTAACTGACTGAATTAGCGACGTTTTGCGAATGCAATCATCCAGTTCTGCAAATTTTGCGAACGATACTCTGGAGCCATGATGAAGAAAGTCTTTACCGGCGTGCGATTACGCCGCCTGCGCGAAGAGCGCGGTCTGACCCAGGCCGCGCTCGCCAGGCTGCTGGAGATCTCCCCCAGTTATCTGAACCAGATCGAACAGAACCAGCGCCCACTGACCGTGCCGGTTTTGCTGCGTATCAGCGCCGCCCTGGGTGTCGACGTCCAGCGCTTCTCTGACGACGACGAAGGCCGGTTGGTCGCCGAGTTGCGCGACGTGCTCGGCGACACCGGCCGCAGCTTACCCGGTGGCGAAACCGTCTCGCTGGCCGAGATCCGCGAACTCGCCAGCCAGATGCCGTCGATCGCCAGGGCACTGCTGGCGCTGGACCGCCGTTGCCGCGAAGCGGACGATCGACTCGCGACTTACGCCCAACGCCTCGGCGAGACGCGCGGGCAGTCAACTCCAAGCGCACCGATGCCTTACGAAGAGGTGCGCGACTTCTTTTACGCCCGCCACAACCACGTCGCCAGTCTGGATGCCCTCGCAGAGCGCTGCTTTGCCGACTGGTCGCTTGCCGCAGGAAGGGTCGACGAGGGGCTGGCGGCGCGGCTCTCCAGCGAGCACGGTATCACCGTGAGTGGCGCCGCCAGCGGCGACGCCTGGTCGGTCGAGGCCGAGTTCGCACCTTTGCGCGAGTTCGACGCACAGCGACGCATCCTTTACCTGTCACCGCTGCTCGATGCAGGACAACGCGCGTTTCAGATGGCCACCCAACTGGCCTTGCTGGAAGCCGGCGAGGCCATCGAGCAACAAGTCGGCGAAGGCGACTTTCTCGGCGAGGAAGCCCGTGTGCTGGCGCGCATCGGGCTGGCCAACTACTTTGCCGGTGCGCTGATCCTGCCTTACGGGCACTTTCTCGCCTCGGCCGAAGCGCTCGCCTACGATGTCGACCGCCTTGCGCGCCGCTTCGGCGTCGGTTTCGAAACCGTCTGCCACCGCTTGTCCACGCTGCAGCGTCCGCAGGCGCGCGGTGTGCCCTTCATCTTCGTGCGCGTGGACCGCGCCGGCAACATCTCCAAACGTCAGTCGGCCACCGACTTCCACTTCTCGCGGGTCGGCGGCACCTGTCCGCTATGGAACGTGTATGAAGCATTCACCCACCCCCACCAGATCCAGACCCAGCTTGCCTCAATGCCAGACGGCCGTGCCTATTTGTGGATCGCCCGGACTGTCACTCACCGGCGCAGCGGCTGGGGCACTCCGGCCAAGACCTTCGCCATCGGCCTGGGCTGTGACCTGCGCCACGCCGGCCGCCTGGTGTACTCCCGCGGTCTACCACTCGACGACCCCGACGCGCGCACCCCGATAGGCGCCGGCTGCAAGATCTGCGACCGCCTCGTCTGCCCCCAGCGCGCTTTTCCGTCGATCGGAACGCGCTTGGTTGCCGACCCTGATCGCAGTTGGTTCGAGCCTTATGCCGCGGACGCCGGCCGGGAGCCCCGTTCCTGCGCGTAAACCTGGCAACTTGTCCAGATTTACTGCGCTTGATAGATATGCGACCACCGACGAGGATTACACCGCACAGCCCTACATATCGACATTTTGCGCATACAACACACTACATCTAGTAACTTCCCCTTGACGACGGCATTGCGACGAAGCTAGACTTCACCTCGTTGATGGTTCCCCTTCCGGGGATTGAAAGGGAATCCGGTACCGGGTCGATGACCTCAAAACCGGAGCTGCCCCCGCAACTGTGATCGACGAGCGCTTCGTCACCCGTGCCACTGGCTGCTGTCCG
>NZ_WTVM01000145.1 GCF_012910885.1 Azoarcus taiwanensis
CTCATCAACCCACGACAAGGTCGAAGTGGGCTGGGGGAAGGTGCCGGAGGATTTGATGGAGATCATCACATGTCCGACAGGCGTGGCGAGAGTGGTCTATCAGGGTGAGCTGAAGCCGGGGAAATACCTGCGTGCGACGCTCCCGCTTCCTGTTGGTGGCCTGCAAGGAAATGTCCGCTTGAAGGCAACTTTCTGCTATGCCTCGCCGACGGACCCGCAGGATGCCGTTGCATATACGAGGGCGGGCTTGGAGATCGTGTTTCGGCCCAGCGACAAGAAGGTAAAGGAAGGCAAGGCCAACGCCGAAACAAAGGGATTCTTCGATATGAAGAAGTACGCCACGGAGGAGGAGCGCCGTTCCGACATGGGCAAGTGGGAGACGGTTCTGCACGGCAATAAGTCCATGCGGGGCAGTAGTCTCGACAACCCTGTATTCGACATCCACTACAACGCACGCGAAGCTGGTGGGCCAACGACGAGTGCCGAGAAGATCCGCTACGCCTTGATCATCACCGTTGAGGCACCCAAGCACGCAGACCTTTACAACGACATCTTGCGCGCTTTCGCGAAGACACTTGTCCCCATTCAGCCGAAGGTCACGCTGCCGGTACGTGTGTAGTGATCATCAAGGGGAAGGGCGCCACCTCTACGACCGAACTTGAAGACGGAGAACGATTATGTCCAGCAACCAGGAGTGCCCGTTTGAGGAAGGCGATCGTGTTGATCACAGGATCTTCGGGTTCGGTACGGTCGATGGTGTGCCGGTTGCTGTTGTTGGTCCCGATATGCGGAGTCCAGGTGGTATCCGTGATGCTGGTTGGCGCATCCCGGTGCGTTGGGATGACGCCGCGCGGACTGCGGGGGCGGTCATGCACAGCGCCCTGCGCAAAATTGAATCGCCTGACTCTCGTCCGTTCGGCTACTGGGACAGGCAGTGGCAACCTTTGCTAAAAACATGGCTAGCTGCTCGGCGAGAGGTTGAGGCAGCCTTGACTGGATTCCGTCCTGCTCCAGAGTTTGCTGACATTGCTAGGGTTCTGGACGCAGAGCGAAAGGCGTTTGAAGCGATGCAGCGATTCTGGGAGCACGAGAGAGCAGGGGAGCACCCGTAGCCACTGTGGGATTGCCCCTCAGCTGTCAACGGTGTCGCTGACGCTGCATTCCCAGTCCTGTATCCTTCGGATTGATTGATGATGGTGTTGCCAGAGTCGCCGCCCCGCAAATCGCTCCATCTCCCGCGCCAGCAAAAGATGCGCGCTTCTTACGGTAAAAGTGACGGTAACGCCCTATGTTGATCACAGCCAATCCCTTTAACCACGCGGGTTTAGGCGGCTTGTTGATGATCGAGTGGGAGTGATTCGGCTCCTTCGGTCTGGTTGCAGATCTTCGTCGGCAAGCGTCTGTTCTCTTTCGTCATGGCGAATGAGAACAGACGTTGAGAACACTGTTGTCAAATTGGAATCATTGCCTCGCCTTTAACCAATCGGCCAAAGCCGTCGCATCCATCGGGCGGGCGAAGTGATAGCCCTGGACTTCGTCGCAGTTGAAGACGCGCAGATAGCGCGCGATATCCTCGCTCTCTACGCCTTCGGCGAGGACCTTTAGCTTGAGGGTCCGTGCCATGCTGACGATTGCACGTACGATTGCGGCATCATCGGGGTCTGAGGCTATATCCCGTACGAAGGATTGGTCGATCTTGAGCTTGTCGACCGCGAAGCGTTTCAGATAGGCAAGGCTCGAGTAGCCGGTGCCGAAGTCGTCGATCGAAAGCCGGACGCCAAGTGATTTCAGCCTCCTCAGCGTATCAAGAATGCCGACGCTGTTGTCGAGCAGCAAGGACTCCGTCAGTTCGAGTTCGAGTCGGGTGGGGTCGATTCCGGAATCCGAAAGTGCCTTTGCGACGCTGTCTTCCAGACTGCCACGTCGAAACTGTATCGCGGATAGATTTACGGCCACGCTAAGTTCCGGCAGGCCTTCGCGCACCCATTGCTGAGCCTGACGACATGCCTGGGCGAGAACCCAGTCGCCGATTGGTATGATGAGGCCGCTTTCCTCGGCGGCCGGGATGAAACGTTGGGGAGGCACGAGTTCACGACCTTCCCGGTTCCACCGCAGCAGCGCCTCAACGCCAATGACCCGATTGCTCGCCAGCTCGATCTGTGGCTGGTAGTGAATCGTGAACTCGTCGTTGTCCAGTGCGCGATGTAACGCAGTGCGGATCTGCAGGCGTTCGATCGCATCGACGTTCATCTGCTCGGTGTAGAAGCGTGCGGTATTGCGTCCGGCATCCTTTGCCTGATACATGGCTGTATCGGCCTTTTTCAGGAGTGTGTCGAAATCTTCGCCATCGTCGGGCCACACGGCGATACCGATTGATAGTGTGTTTGTCAGCGCCTGCCCCTCAAGCTCGAACGGGCGTGCCAAGGTTTCGAGAATGTTGCTGGCACAGTGGTTGATCGCTTCACTGTCGCGCACGTCGGTGAGTGCGATGAGAAACTCATCCCCACCCAGTCGGCTGATCGTATCTGTTTCGCGTACGCAGTGGCGCAGCCTCTCAGCAACCAGCTTGAGCAGACTGTCGCCGACGGGATGGCCGAGCGTGTCATTGATCGTCTTGAAATGGTCGAGGTCGATGAACAGCAGCGCAATCTTCGCATCCGAACGGTCGGCCCAGGCGGTTGCCAGGGCGAAGCGGTCGCGGAACAGCACGCGGTTCGGCAGTCCGGTCAGCGCATCATGGTGCGCCAAGTATTCGATGCGAGCCTCGGCCTCTTTCCTTTCGGTAATGTCGTTCACAAATGTCAGGATGTGGCGCTCGCCGCCGATTTCGACATAGCTCGCAAACAAGGAAATGTGACGCGCGTTGCCTGCCCGGTCTCGCCCAACTGCCTCGTAGTCGAGCACCGAACCGTCGCGTTCCAGCTGAGACAGCCAGCGCTCCCGACATGCGCCGTCAGGCCACATGCCGAGTTCCAGCACGGTCTTTCCGATTAGATCCTCGCGTTGCCAACCAAACCGGGTTGCATAGCGATTGTTCGCCTCGATGATCCTGCCTTCTTTCACAGACGTGATTGAAGCGGCGAAGGGTGCCGACATGAAAGCGACCGCAAAGCGCTCTTCGCTCGCCCGAAGCTCCTGTTCCATGAGCCACATTTCGGTGACGTCCTGAATCGCTCCAGACATTATCAGCGGTCGACCATCGGCATTGTGTTGCAGGTGTCCCATTGCTCGGGCGACTCGGGCCGAGCCGTCACCGCGGACGAAACGAAACTCAGTCCGGAATTCCCGGCCGGATTGAACCGCCTGCGTCAGCTCGCGTGCGACGCGTCGTCGGTCTTCGGGGGAGATACGCTTGACCAAGGTCTTGTAGCCAGGCGTCTCCTTGTCGTGCTTGCAACCCAGGATGCGGCTGGTCTCGATACCCCAGTTGAGCGTCCCGTCTGGTAGTTGCCACTCCCAGTAGCCGACGTGGGCCAGCGCAGCCGCTTCGGACAGCTGCTGCTGGCTCTGACGGATCAAAGTAATGTCATGGAAGATCTCGAACTTGCTGATTGATCCGTCCGGGTTGCGGAAAGGCATGTCGAAAAGGTCGAAAGTCCGTCCCATGGGTGAGGTCCATTCCCAATGGACTGACTTTCCCTCCCACACTGCGGGATTCTTGCACCAATCGCAGGGTTGCTCGAGACCGTGAAAGTACTCGTAGCACTTGCGATTGCCCGTTGGTCCGAACTCTCGCTCAAGCGCAGGGTTGAGATACTCAATATCGTGCTTTGCATTGACGATGTAGATGCCGTCGGGCATCGCGTCGAGGATGTTCTGCAACTGGGTGCGCTCGCGTGCGAGCGCGGCGACCTCCGCCTGTGCGGTCTTCACGCTGCTGATATTGGTATAGGTGAGGACGACGCCGTCACGGACGCCTTGTTCGCCGCGAAAGGGTAGCATCCGCTCCAGGTACCAGAGCCCGGATTCGGTTTCGATTTCGTGTTCGATCCGCTCTCCCGTGGTCGCAACGTGTTGCAAGTCGACCAGGAAGCGACGTGCGTCCCCGAGCCGGTAGGTAATCTCGGAGATCGGCCGGCCGAGGTCCTGGCTGCGCAATGCAAGAAAGTCGTGCAGGGTAGCGCTAAAACGCCTGATGCACAGATTCGCATCCAGAAAAACGGTACCAACCTCGGCGCTGGTTAGCAGGTGGTCGTAGTCCCGATTGAGGTTGGTAAGCGCCTCGTTCCTTCTCTCCAGCTCCGCGTTGAGGGTGTAGAGATCTTCATTGACCGACTTCAGCTCCTCGTTTGCACTTTGAAGCTCTTCGTTCGAGGCGGTGAGTTCCTCATTGACGAGGTCGATGCGCTCATGGCTGCTGCGCAATTCGAGCACGGCCTCGTGGAGCTGTTCGCGTGTTGAGTTCAGTTCGGTAGCGAGATCCTCAGGGGTGGTCGGACGTGCGTCGCCGGACTCGTCTAAGTGCAAGAGGGTGCGCTTGTGATGCGGCACCGAACCGGGGCCGCGTGGAAGTGAGTCGCCCTGACAACGATAGAGTTTGCAGGAGCGGTCGACCGTACTAAAGGCGTGGTCTTCGAGTTCGCCGACCGTTTCGCTCAGACCAAGCAACAACAAGCCTTGAGGGCTCAGGGCAAAGTGCAGCTGTGCCAGCGCCTTCCGCTGTGCCTCGGGTTTGAGATAAATGAGCAGGTTGCGACAGAGCGCGAGGTCAATGCGGGTGAAGGGAGGGTCGGTCAGAATGTTGTGCCGTGCGAAGACGATATGGCGGCGCAGGCTGCTGTCCGGGTGCCAGCCTTCGTCCTCGCGCTGGAAAAAGCGCCTGAGCAATGCTTCGGGCACTTCTTGCACAAGAGCGTCCGGGAAAGCCCGCTCCGACGCAGCCGCCAGCCCCGGGCCGCCAATGTCGGTGGCAAACACCTTGATGTTTCCATGGAAACCAAGCCTGCCCGCTACGTCGAGTGCGAGAGCGGCCAGGGAATAGGCTTCCTCGCCGGTCGAACAGCCTGCCGACCAGAGTCGGAGTTCGTCGGACGGGTCCCGTCCGCGAAGAAGATCCGGTAGAACCTCGTTGGCGAGCAGTTCGAAAACTGGCTTGTCGCGGAAAAAACCGGTGGTATTGATGAGCAGATCCTGCAGGAGCGCTTCGCACTCGCTTCGATCTGCCTCGATTCGTTCGAGATAGGACACCAGCGCATCACAACCGGTCAGTTCCATGCGTCGCCGAACGCGGCGAGAAAGAGTCGTCTCCTTGTACGCGGAGAAATCGACGCCGCCGCACTTGCGAAGGATGCCGGTCAGTGCGCTGAGCCCCGCAAGCGGGATTGCATCATCAGAGGTGTCCGGACGGTCGCCCGAAGCAAAAGTGTCGATCTCGTCCATCGCACGATTATGATCACAGGGCTTGGTGCATACAAGCTTTAGTCTTTTCCAACATGGTATGAGTCTGAACGTCGGGGCGTAAGGCTTGAATGCTGGTCCGATATGGCCTGATACTGACGCAGGCGGTGTGCAGGTGACTGGGAGAGACCATGGAGAGCGATCAGGTCCTTGCTTCGGGCGATTGCTGGCAAGTTTGTCTATTACCGGAAAGGTGCTGGGTTCGCCCAATCGAATCGTCACACGCTTCGAAATCGGTGCGGGCCCCGAGATGCACAAACGGATTGTCGAACTGGGGAAAGCACGGGATGGCAAGGAAACCCGGTTGCTCGAGATCAGCAAACTCCTCGCTTTTGCGCAGAGTCAGCCGGGGCGGCTTCCGCCGGAGACAGTGGAACGCGCGCGCAATACGGCAGCGACCCTGTCGGCTGAGATCGAGGCATTGCGCGATGAGGCCACGGCGATCGGGAGCAAGATCGAGTTGGCCAAGACATCCCGCGTCGTCGCGGAGCAGGCGATCTACGAAGGGGTCAGCGTGCAGTGCGGGAGTTTTCGCTACCGCGTCGTGGGCGAGCACGGCGGCTGTGCGATCGCGCCGGCTGAGAATGGACTGGCGCTGTGTGCACTGTCGGAAATCGATCTTGACGATTCATCCGTGCCTGACGGACTGTCCTAACCCGGCATTTCTTGATAGCCAGCGCATGAAGCGCCGACTCCTGCACCCCGTTTGTGATTTGCCGCCACGCTTCACGCCGGCTGACTACAACAGGGTGTGGCCTACCTGATGTTGATGGTTCCTACGCCCAGCAGTCCGGCTACGCCGACGATGATCAGATAAATCGCGACAATGTAATTCAACAGGCGGGGAATCAGCAGAATCAGAATGCCGGCGAGGAGTGCGAGGAGAGGGCCAAGAGAGATAGTCATGGGCTTAGCGGCGCATTAGCGCAAAAGGTTGAGGCTGAAGTGGTGCTGGATGAATTGCTGGAAGCGGGCAACACCCTCGAGTGCGCTGTGCAAGCGGGCGCTTTCCATGCGGTTCAATTCATCGAGACGGATGTAGTTCGAGGTTGTGCGGCCTTCAGTCACGGCTTCGACGTGACCGCGCAGGCGCAGATGGACGAGAAACTCGAAGCTGGCGTCAAGGTCTTCGGCCATCTCGCTCTTGAGCACCCCGCCGGCATGAAGGGAGTCGATCCGGTCCAGCGTGCCGCCATCAAGCTTGCCAGCCTCAAGAGACAGGGCCTTGATCCCGTCGGTGATCGCGAAGATGCCGGCCTTCTTGATGTCGATCTCGCCCCGATGCGCCGGATCGGATGAGCTCTTGATCTTGCCGAACCAGCCCAGCGGTGGCTTGAAACCCATCATGTTCTGCGCCATGCGCATGATGAAACCGCGATCCTTAGCGAGATGAGTGAAGATGTGCGATTTGAGTGCTTCGACCAGAGCAGCGTCGCCGTAGATCAATCGCAGATCGACGAACATGCTGCCCATCATGATGTTGTCCGGGGTCGGAGTGTCGAACCAGCGGCTGATCTCGCCTTTCCATTTGCCCAGGCTGCGGCGCCATTCGGGATTCTTGGCCATGATGCCGCCGGGACAGGGGGGGACACCGATCTCGATCAGCGCGTTGATGAGCGCCTGGGAGAATGCTTCGACTTGTGCGACCTCGTCGGCGCCCAGCGTATCGGCATAGACGATCGCGTTGTCCTGATCGGTCGAAAGCGTCTGCTCACTGCGACCCTCGCTACCCATGACGACAAAGGCAAAGCCCTCGGGCAGGTCGGCGAAGCGCTCGCGGCGCAACAGCGCGATGAGGCGCAACAGGATCTGGTCGTTCAGATTGGCAATGAGCCGGACCATGTCGCGCGTCTGCAGATTGGTGCCCGAGAGGTGAACCACGAGAGCCTCGATGCGCTTGTGCAGTACGGCGAGATCGTCGAGCGTTTCTGCCTTCTCGATGTCGAGAACGAGTTGATGAGGCGAATGAGCCTGCAGCTTGAGGATGTCGGTGTCGGTGATGATGCCCACCAGCGCGCCTTGGCGATCTACCACTCCGAGCCGGTGAATGCCTGCGCGCGACATGCGATACAGGGCTTCGTAAAGAAAGTCGTCTTCACGGATGACAGCCAACGGCGCATTCATGATGTCGCGTACTGCGAGGGTGTTGGGGTCGAGCCCTAGGGCGACGACCTTGTTGCGCAGGTCGCGGTCGGTGAAGATGCCAAGTGGTTTGTCGCCTGCGGTAACCACGATGCTCGAGATGTTGCGCTCGCGCATGATGGCGACAACGTCGACGAGCTTGTCGTCGGCGCCGCAGGTGACGACGCCGCGGCGGCAAAAATCCGTTACCGGACGAAAAAACTGGTTTTCCTCAGCCACTGGATATCTCTCGCAATTTGTCGCGATGATAGCAAAGAACGGTTCATTGCTGCGTTGCAGCACAATCGTCTGACGCCTTCGCACCGTGGGCTGAGCCCTTCGGAATCCGCCTGTGCTCGGGTAGACTGAAACGTCCGCACAAGTCGGCACTCTAGACCAAGATGACACGCGAAGAAAACTTCATGCAGGCTGCACTCGAGCAGGCCCGTCTGGCCGGTAGCCTCGACGAGGTGCCGGTGGGCGCGGTCGTGGTGTTGGGTGACGAGATCGTCGGTCGGGGCTTCAATCAACCCATCCGCGGCCATGATCCGACTTCTCACGCCGAGATCATGGCCTTGCGCGATGCCGCCAAGCGGCTCGGTAACTATCGTCTGCCGGGTTGCGAGTTGTACGTAACGCTCGAGCCCTGTGTCATGTGCTCGGGGGCAATCATGCATGCTCGAATCGCCCGTGTGGTATTCGGCGCCCGAGACCCCAAGACCGGTGCCGCCGGCAGTGTTGTCGACCTTTTTGTCGAACGCCGCCTCAATCATCATGCGGAGATCGTCGGGGGGGTGCTCGCCGACGAATGCGGTCAGATGCTTTCCGCCTTCTTCGCTGCCCGCCGCGGACGCACGGCGATCGCATGAGCCTGATGCAGATCGAGATCGACATCGGTACGCAGCGCCTGACCTTGCTGGATCAGAATGGTGTGTTGTCGGCAGAGTATCCCGTCTCTACCGCGCTCAACGGGCCCGGCGAGATCGAGGGCAGTGGCTGCACGCCACGGGGGCGGCACGTCGTGCGTGCGCGCATTGGTGCGGGTGCGCCCTCCGGAGCGGTGTTTCGTGGCAGACGACCGACGGGGGAGGTGTGGACACCGGAGTTGGCGGCACGCTTTCCCGAGCGCGACTGGATCCTCAGCCGCATCCTGTGGCTCAGCGGTTGCGAGTCCGGCCGCAACCGGCTCGGTGCGGTTGATACCATGCGGCGCTACATCTACATTCACGGGACGCCGGACGATCAGCCTATGGGCGTGCCGCTGTCGCACGGCTGTATCCGGATGCGAAACCGCGATGTGATCGAGCTGTTCGAGCGTGTGCCGGTGGGCACGGTTGTTGACATCACGGGGTGACGGTCATGGACGAGCCGAGAATATGCATTGCGGACTGGCATGAGGCCCGTGACAAGGTAATGCCGGTGCGCGAGACCGTATTCGTGCAAGAGCAGGGAGTGCCGCCAGAAATCGAGCTCGACGAAGCCGACCCGACCTGTCGGCATGCGATGGCGATCACTCGGGACG
>NZ_WTVM01000146.1 GCF_012910885.1 Azoarcus taiwanensis
GCCCACCCGAAATCGTCGGCAGCGCCCTCGCGCTGCAGAACGCGATCGGCTTCGCGATCACCATGGTGTCGATCGCGATCGGCACCCGGGTGATCGCCGACTGGGGCAACCATGTCGCCTGGCTATTGCTGCCCGGCCCGCTGCTCGGGCTCATCGGCCTGTGGCCGCTGTGGCGACGCAAGGCCGTGAGCACGGGATGAGTCCTCAGCCGAGCTTGCGCCCGAAGAAGCGCATCGTCCGGTCCCAGGCCTGCTGTGCCCAGAACGCGTCGTACTGAGTCGCCGGCAGACGCGAAGCGCCGACTGCGGTCTCGTTGGCAAACGCATGGTGTGCAAGGTAGCGGTGAAACTCGATGTCCGCACCGGCGCTGCTGAGCTTGTCCTCGAGTTCGTCGATGGTTTCGATCGAGAAGAACTGGTCCTGGGTCGCGAAGTGCCCCATCACCGGCGCAGTGATCTTCGCGGCATCGATGTATTCGAGCGGCGGGCACCCGTACCAGACCACGCCGGCATCGGCTTCAGGTACGTTACACAGCGCCAGCAGCGTCAGCGCACCGCCCATGCAGAAGCCCGTCACGCCAACCTTGTCGGCACGTCCCTTGAGAAACTGGACAGCGCCGCGGATATCCTGCGAAGCCGCATCGCCGAAATCCAGCCCGCTCATCAGGTGGTGGGCTTCCTCAGCCTCGACGGTCGACTTGCCGCGGTAGAGATCCGGCACCAGCGCGAGGTAGCCCGCTGCCGCGAGACGGTCGGCCACGCCCCGAATCTGGTCGTTGAGACCCCACCACTCCTGGATCACGACGACACCCGGTGCGCCGTCAGCCTGTGCCGGCTGCGCGAGATAGCCCTGAACCGTCTTGCCATCCGGTCGATTGAAATTCACGACTTTGCCCATGCCCGTCCTCCGTCTGTCTGTGTGGAAACAACGTCTCAGTAAATGACACGCCGGTACCTCCCGTCAAGCTGTGAGCAGCCGCCGGCCGATTGGCGAACGGACGGCATTCCCCCTATGCTGAAATCGTTGTCCTCCGTGTCTCGTCTCGACCCATGACCACCATCGTCCTGCTTCTGCTGCTGCTTGGCGCGACGCTCGCTCTGTCCTTCCGCGCCCTGCGTGCGCTGCCGGACCCACAGAGCCGCCGCTGGCGCGTTGTTATCGCCGGACTTGCACTGGCACTGCTGCTCGGCATCGTGTTTTGGCTGGCGATGATGGTGCTGGTCGTCGGACCGGAGCTACGCGGCAGTTGAACCCTCGCGCCCGAACGGACTCAGAACCTCACAGGCGCGCTGACGCAGGAAGACCTTCCGGAGCCAGATCATGTCCAGACGATTGCTGATGCCACTCATGCTGGCGCTCACGCTTGCCGGCCCCGGCGCGGCGCGTGAATTGGCTGTGACGCCGGAAAGCCTGATTACAGTCGAGTTGGCCACGGTTGCCATGCTCAGCGGCAGCAACGTTCCGGTCGTGCTCCTGCGAGAGCCGCTGTCAGGAGACGTCGTGCCGATATTCATTGGCCCTCCCGAAGCTCGCGCAATTCTCATGGCCTTGCACGGTGTGGTCACACCGCGACCAATGACGCACGATCTGCTGCAGGACGTCATCGACAAACTGTCGGGCAAGCTCGTGAGCGTCGTAGTCGACGACCTGCGTGACGGCACCTACCACGGTGCACTTGAAGTCAACGTGGGCGATGACGCCCGACTCGTCCGCATCGATGCTCGCCCAAGCGACGCGCTGGCACTGGCCGCGCGGAGCGGCGCGGAGATCCGGGTCGCACCCAAGGTGCTGCAGGCGGGCATCGGCATGGAGTTCGAAGGCTTGCGCAACGACCAGGTCGTCAGCGCAATCGGCATCACCGTCGTCGAGGCCACCGACGAACTGCGTGATGCGCTTGGCCTGCCGGACACCCCGGGGGTGCTGGTCACGAACGCGACCGGCCGCGCGGCCTATGCCGGAATCGGCGCAGGGGCTTTGGTGCTTTCAGTCAACGGAAGCGTTCCCACGACTCCCATGGAGTATCTCGAATACGTTCGCGCCACACCGTCCGGCGAGCACGCACGCGTAGACTACTGGCACGACGGCGAACGCCGTGAGGCGAGCCTGCCGACTGCGGTCCCCGAACGAAGAGGCGGACGTCCGGTCGCGCTGTAGCGCACCCCCGGTTGACGCGGTGCCCCCGGATACCCGGCATGGAGCGGGTCCGCGCTGCTCCGGATTACGCGCGCCGCCAAACGGCTCTGCGCCCTGGCCCGCAGCTCCTGCACCGTCACGGCTGCGGCCACCGACGTGCTCGCCGTGACGCCTCGGCGCCATCGCTACGCCTCAGTGCTGAAAGCACGGATTATCGGTCCAGCGCACTGCAGAGTGCTCGCCCGACAGGTGCAAAGCGGAGTCTTGGTCTTATACTTGCGGCAAGATTTCCCGAGTGCGGGTGTGAGCCTCTACCATTCGTTCCGCTCGAAAGCGGTCGCTGCGAGTCCTTCGCTTGCAGTCGTGGTATTCGAACCGCACGCAATTCATCAAGCACTGCCGAATGCCTTACCACTCAGAAACGCTTGCCTGGCTCATCGACCGACGAGCCAGCGATCTCGTCGCCGTACTGTCCGAAGACTTGCACATTCTGCACGCCAATGCGGCATCCAACGCCGTTATTGGCTATCCACAAAGCGCACTCGCCGGCATTGACGTTCGAGACCTCATTCATCCGGCCGACCTGCCCGCAGTCGAATCCGCACTCGGGCGCCTGCGAGCCGTACCGGACGCGCCGGTATTCGTTCGCGCCCGATTTCGACACGCGACAGGCGGACACCGCGTACTCGAAACGTACGCCACACGCGCGGACGATGTCCCGGAGGCTCCCGTAATCGTGACCGTCTCGCGCGACGTTACGGAACGACACCGCCGGGAGCGTCTGCAGCGCGCCTTTACGGAACCGCTGGAATGGCCCGAACCCATGCCCCGCGATGAGATTGCGGTCCGGATCTGCGAGGCAGTTGCCGATGCATTTGAGCTCGACCTTGCATTCATGGCTCACGCTCAGCCCGATGGAACGCTGAAGATCGTCGCGCACGCCGGAGGTGCCAGCCAGACCCTCAAGACCCTGATCGAGAGCGAGATGAGGTGGCACGGCGTCGGCGCCTGCGACACCTTCGCAGCCGCGCTCCGGAATGAAGGCGATGGGAGCGGCATCGCCGCGGGAGAGATCGCGCTGCCCGGAGCCAAACGCCGGGTCCAGGTCAGCGCGATCAGAATTCACCGCGCCTCCCGAAGTGACACGCTCCTGGTACTGCTGTGGCCAAACGCCGGACGACGCGAGGGCAGTGACATCATTGGCGAGTTTGCCCGCCAGGCCGGCCTGATGCTCGAACGCGCCGAGCAGGACGAACGCCTCGCCTTGCTCGGGAAAGCGCTCGAATCCGCGGCAAACGCCATCTTCATCACCGACGCGCACGGCGTCATCGAGTGGGCCAACGAGGCTTTTGTCGAACTCAGCGGCTACCCGCGTGATGAGCTGATCGGGCAGACGCCCCGGGTACTTCGCTCGGGCGCACAACCGGCAGACTTCTATGCCGCGCTACGCAGCAGCCTGACGCTTGGTCAGGCCTGGTCGGGCGAGATCGTGAATCGGCGCAAGGATGGCAGCCTCTATACCGCATACCAGGTGGTCACACCGATCCGCACCCGGCACCAGCGCACAAGACACTTTGTCGCGATCCAGCAGGACATTACGGATCGCAAGCACATGGAGCATCAGATCCGGAAGCTCGCGGCGGACATCGAGCACGCGCGACAATCGGAGCGCGAACGCATCGCCCGCGAGGTGCACGACGAGCTGGGTGGTTCGCTCGCGTCACTCCGACACGATATCGAGTGGTTGCTCGACCATGTCGACGACACGCGCTTGCGCGACCGGTTGACCGTGATGCACGAGGTCGCGATCAACTCGCTCGACACCGCCCGCCAGATCGTTACCGGCCTCCGACCGGCCATCGTCGAAGAGGTGGGTCTGCCCGAGGCCATCGCCTGGCTTGGCCGGGAGGTCGCTCAACACCACGCGCTCGCAGTATCGGTGAAGGTCGAGCCTGCCATCTCCAGGTTGGAACCCACCCATGCGGAACAGGTCTCCCGCGTGGTTCAGGAGTGCCTCACGAACGTGACCAAGCACGCCGGCGCCGACCGTGTTTCGGTAGATGCCCGCGTTGTCGACGAGTTGCTGGTCGTTGAAGTCACTGACAATGGCCGCGGTTTCGGGCGGGCCGAGCGGGTATCGGGCATTCAGGGCATGAGTGAGCGCGCATTGCTTATGGGTGGCTATATCGAGATCGCCCCCAGCGCCAGCGGTGGCACGACCGTAAAGCTAGTCGCGCCGGCCGGCGATCTGGAGGGGAGCGAATGACACGAATACTCGTAGCCGACGATCATCGGCTCTTTCGCGAAGGACTCAAGCGCCTTCTGGACGGCGAGTCCGACCTTTCCATCGGGGGAGAAGCCGACAGCGGGGCACAAGCCCTCTCGCTTCTGGCCAATGGCGGTTGGAATCTCATGCTGCTCGACCTTCGCCTGCCGGACATGGAAGGTATGGACGTGCTCGAACAGATGCGCGAGCGCAACGACACCACACCGGTCCTGATACTGTCCATGTATCCGGCTGAGCAATACGCCGCGAGGACCGCACGACTCGGCGCTCTCGGATACATGAGCAAGAACTGTTCATCCGGTGAGCTGATCCAGGCAATCCGCAAGGTGGCGCAAGGCGATGCGTGGCTCGAAGCACGCAGCGCAAGAAACATGCTGATGGAACTGGCGCGCGGCGCGCCCACCCATGCCCACCAGCGGTTGTCGCCGAGAGAGTTCTCGGTGTTCATGAACCTCGCCCGAGGGCGAAGCATCGCCTCGATCGCCGCGGAGATGCAGATCAACGCGAAGACGGTGAGCACGTATCGTGCGCGTGTGCTGGACAAGCTGACCCTCGAGAACAACGCCGCGATCGTGCGCTACGCGCTGGATCACGACCTGCTGTGACGGTTGCGTCACGCCTGTAGGCGAAGCCCTACATGCCGTCATCGAATCACGACTAGCCCCCCCGCAACCCCGTCCGTAGCATCACGCCGGACGATTGCGCACGACGGAGAAACGGTGGGCGTTACAAGCAAGGGCAACGGCGGGCAGACCGACCCAAGGGCGAGTGTTCGCCTTTCGCCCAGCGTTTGTCGCGCGCTGTTGCTTGACCTGTGCGACGCGTGCCTCGCGCCCCGTATCACTCTGGAGATGCGGCTCCGGAGCGCCTGCGGGGTGATCGTCGAGAGACTCGGCTACGATCTCGTCTGGATCGGAGTGCCGACGACGTCCGACTCGCTTTGCATCCGCGCTTCCGCCGGGCGCTACGATGTCGAACTTGCCGGCCGGTCAATCGTCGGCCGCCGCGGAATGCGCGGGACGCCGCTGTCCTTGCGTTGCCTGCGTACCCGAACGGCGGTCACTGCCCGTCACGCGCCGGCAGAACCCGCTCTCGTCGCACCCGCACAAGCACTGGCCATTGTGCCGCTGCTCGACGGCGAACAGTGCGTTGGCGTGCTTTACGTCGGCACCACCATCGAATACCGGTTTCGCGAAACCGAGGTCAAGCTCCTGCAAGAGGCTGCAAGTCGCATCGGAAGCTGCCTGGCTGTTCTCGAGCGGCTTTCCAGCGTCGAGCGACACGAACGCACCAACGCAGAAGCGGCGGCGGTGTTCGATTCTGCGATCGAAGGCATATTCATCACCGATCTCGGCGGACGCATCGTCGCGGCGAACCCCGCAGTGTGCCGGATCACCGGCTACACCCGGGATGAGCTCATGGGCGCCACTCCCGCCCTGTTTCGCTCGGGACGCCACGACGAGTCCTTTTATGCCAACTTCTGGCGGACGCTCTCGATCAGTGGCAGCTGGCGAGGCGAAATCTGGAACCGCCGAAAGAACGGCCAGGAGTACCCCGAACTGCTCTGCGTATCGGCCATTCACGATGACAAGGGCGCTGTGGTGCGCTACGTCGCACTGCTGGTCGACCTGTCGGAGCAGAAGCGCATCGAGCACGCACTCGAGCACAAGGCCCACCATGACGAATTGACCGGCCTGTCCAACCGCTCCGGCCTGCAGAGGGAGATCGACAAGGTGTTGAACCGCGTCGGAGCCGAAACCGACAATGTCGCTGTCGTCGTGCTGGATCTGGACGAGTTCAAGTATGTGAATGACACGCTTGGCCATGATGACGGCGATGCTCTCATTCGAACGATCGCCGACCGTATGCGCGGCTGTCTCAGGCACGAGGACAAACTCGCACGACTCGGAGGAGACGAGTTCGCCATCCTGCTTCCCGGCCTGACACACATGCACGACGCGGCGATCGTGACACGCAAGGTGCTCGAGGCCATCGCGCAGCCGATCACCGTCTCGCGTTGCGAACTCAGGGTGACCGCGAGCGCGGGTATCGCCGTCAGCCCCGAGGACGGCGATACCGCTAACGTCCTGCTTCGACGAGCCGACAGTGCCATGTATCGGGCCAAGGCGTCCGGATCCGGCGGATTCCAGTACTTCAGGCCGGAGATGGAGACCAATGCGAGCGATCGCCTGGTGCTGGGCAGCGCCTTGAGCAACGCGTTGTCCGACGGAGGGCTGTTCCTCGTCTATCAACCGCAGGCCGACCTCGACACCGGACGGCTTCGTGGAGTGGAGGCGTTGCTGCGCTGGCGACATCAGGGCGAAACCATCTCCCCGGACCGCTTCATACCCATCGCCGAAAAGACCGGCCTCATTCACGCGATCGGTGCCTGGGTCATCCGCGAATCCTGTCGCGCGGCGGCGCGCTGGAAGGCCGAGGGCTGGCACGACGTGCGGGTGTCGGTCAACCTCTCGCCACGTCAGTTCCACGATCGGGGCCTGCTGGCGACGATCCGGAGCGCCTTGAACGAAAGCGGACTCCAGGCCGGACACCTCGAGATCGAGATCACCGAAAGCATGGCAATGAGCAACCCTGCACATACCGCATCCGCACTGGCCGAGCTTCGCGCGCTCGGCGTGCTGGTCGCGATAGACGACTTCGGAACCGGTCACTCCTCGCTTGCCGCTCTGGGGACCTACCCGCTGGATACCCTGAAGATCGACCTGTCATTCACCCAGGCGATCGGCACCGACCCACGCGTGGAGATCATCGTGCGCACCATCATCGCAATGGCGAAGACGCTCTCGCTCAACCTGGTGGCCGAAGGCGTGGAAACCCAGGAACAGGCGGATTTCCTCTCGGGGGCGGGGTGCCGAACCATCCAGGGCTACCTGCTCGGTCATCCGATGGAAGAAGCCGAGTTCGGGCAGTGGCGACGCGGCCACGGCGAGTTGCACGGAGCGGACGAAGCGCAATCTCCCTGACTTCTCTCGGTGTCTCACTCAGACACATGCCTTGATCATGCCGCAGTTTTCAAGGGTCAGGCGATTTGCGGTCGCATGACGGATCGGCGTATAGTCCGCACATCGTTCGGGAACCCCCGCGCAAACCGCGCAGGGGTGAAACGGGAAGTCCGGTGACGCGAGTCAGTCTCGCCATTCCGGCGCAGCCCCCGCTGCTGTAAGCCTGACGGTACCGCCATACCAGCCACTGGGTCACACCCGGGAAGGCGGCGGCAACCGAATGACGGCGAGCCAGAAGACCGACCCCTTCGATACGACAGAACAACGCCCCGGGGTGCGGGCGGGTGTCGATCGGTCACGGGTGCGCATATGCCCCGGATTCGCGAAGTCGCTCATCCCACGACCCGCGAAGCAAGTCCGTCGCTACCTTCTTCCCCCGGCCCCGAAACAGCAGGAGCCAGCACGATGGAAGAAGACAAGAAGCAAAACCACAACGAACGCATGCAACGCAAGAAGGAGGTCGTCGACGCGGCCATCGACCGGGCGCAGGAAGAGCGCGGCATCGTCCTCCTGATCACCGGCAACGGCAAGGGCAAGACCACGTCCGCCTTCGGCACCCTGTATCGCGCGCTGGGCCATGGCCAGCGCGCCGGCGTGGTGCAGTTCATCAAGGGCACCCAGGCCACCGGCGAGGTGATCTTTCTGCAGCAACACCCGGCGAGCGCCGCGGTGCGCTACCACGCGATGGCCACCGGCTTCACCTGGAACACGCAGAACTGGGATGCCGACAAGCGCGCCGCCGACGAGGCCTGGGCGCAGGCCACCGGCATGCTGGCCGATCCGGCGCTCAGCCTGGTGGTGCTCGACGAGCTCACCTACATGCTGAAATACAACTACCTCGACACCGCCGCGGTGCTCGACGCGATCCGCGCCCGTCCGCCGATGCAGACGGTGATCGTCACCGGCCGCGCGGCAAAGCCGGAACTGGTTGAGCTGGCCGATACCGTGAGCGAGATCGCCGACCGCAAGCACGCCTTCAAGGCAGGGGTGAAGGCCCAGGCAGGCATCGACTTCTGATGCTGCGCCGCCTCGCCGCGACGCTGCTCCTGACCCTGCCCGCCGCAGCGGCGGCGGCAGGCGGATTGCCGCGCGTGATGTCGACCAATCTGTGCGCGGACATCGTGCTGCTCAGCCTCGCCGACCCCGCGCAGATCGTTTCGGTGTCGGCGCGCAGCCAGGATCCGGCGCGCTCCTCGCTCGCCGCGCGCGCGGCTGGCTTCGCGCCCAACAGCGGCAGTGCGGAGGAAGTGATCGCAGCGCGCCCGGACATCGTGCTCGCCTCGCGGCGTTGGCAGGCGCGCCACCAGACGGCGTTGTTCGAACATCACGGCATCGCCATCGTCACCGTGCCGTTTCCCGACGACTGGGCGGGCATCTTCGACAGTACGCTGCGGGTCGGTGCACGCATCGGCCGAACGGAAGCCGCCGAAGCGCTGATCGCCGAGGTAAGGGAACGCCTCGCCACACTCGACCAGGGCGGCGGCGCCAGCGCGCTCTACCTGCGCCCCAACGGCGGCACCGCCGGGGCACAGACCCACGTCCACGCGGTGCTGGAAGCCGCCGGCCTGCGCAACCACGCCGCCGCGGG
>NZ_WTVM01000147.1 GCF_012910885.1 Azoarcus taiwanensis
ACCATCGGTTACGGACTGCCGGACTTCGCAGAGGAACTCAACTACGGAGTCGATCTATCAACCATCTGAGGGTGGTATCAGATTGATGGGGTGAAGGTGCCCCATCAACCATTAAATCCGTATACCCGTAATTATAAGGAATTGCGGCGCTTGTTTAAGGGTGGAAGGGCCAGTTCGAGTCAAACAAATGCAGAGCGGATGTTCGGTCAAGCCTCCGGTGCCGGGAAGCTTGGTATCGTGTATAATGTAAAAATATTCAGTTTGCAGAAAGCCTTGGTTTTCTGCGCCCAAAGGCTCGGGCGAATGCCCTGCGCCAATCTTCGTTGCGATCTTTGTGTTGCAGCGTCTCGGTAGCCGAAAGCTGCCGCTTTACAGCCAGGCAAAACGTTTCTGGTGCGCGCTTGCCGCTTGGCGCGGCATTCGATCGCGCCTTGCAGCCTCGGCCTGTGCGTCACTCGGCCCACAGCGAGGATCGCAGGTTCTTGCCTCGTGAAATTCAGGAGAAAACAATGGCCAAGGAAGAACTGCTCGAGATGGAAGGGGTAGTCGATGAAGTACTGCCCGATACGCGGTTCAGAGTCACACTCGAAAACGGCGTTGCTGTGTCGGCCTACGCATCGGGCAAGATGCGCAAGCACCGTATTCGCGTGCTTGCCGGTGACCGCGTCAGCGTGGAACTGTCGCCTTACGATTTGACCAAGGCGAGAATTCGCTTCCGTCACAAATAAGGCTCTCATGAGCGGGCGCAGCGGTTTGCTGCGTCCAGTTCAATTCGTGGGGCCGAACAGGTTCGATGCCTCTGGCGGTGCATCGACGCCGGTCGCACGGGCCCTGCGAAGCAATTCCCAGTAGTAGCGATAGCTCGCTCTGTCATGCAGTCTCTCGCGGTGACGGATGGGCCCCCAGTCCGCGGCTTGTGCGGCGAGCAGAATTTCGGTGGCGTCCTGCACTTCGGCGAAATCAGGCTGCATGACCTCGATGATGGGGCGGATCTGGTTCGGATGGATGCTCCACATACGCATGAAGCCAAATTCGCGACGTGCCCGCCGGGCATCGCTGCGAATCACCTCCAGATCCCGCAGTTCGGTTGTGACGTTGTGGGACGGGACGACACCGTTGGCGAGGGCCGCAGCCGCGATCTCGCACTTGGCCCGAACCACGAGCGGATGAGTGAACTGCCCTGGGCTGCGCATTGCATCGGCGCCAATGGCGCCATGATGTGCCGATACAAAATCCATCAGCCCGAAGTCGATTGATTCGACGCCTGCGAGCGCCGCGATGTCCCACACTTCGCGCAATGCACCATGGGTTTCGATAAGAACATGCACTGGAAGCGGCCGTGACTGTCCGGCGGAGGCTTCAATCTTGCGCAGGGTGTCGATCTGCAGACAGGCATCCTTTGCCGAGCGCACCTTGGGTAGTGTTACGAAGGCGATCCGTTCGCCGGCACGCGGCACGAGGAGTTCGAGATCATCGACCCAGTGTGGATGAGTGATGTCGTGTATCCGTACGCCGACGCGACCGAAGCGGTTGTCACCGTCAAGGATGAGGCTGGCGACCATCTGCGCATGCTCTGACTCGGCACCAGTTGGCGCCCCGTCTTCGCAATCGCATGTGATGTCAAAGACCGGGCCCATATCGTTTTGCAGCGCGAGCGCTTTCCGTATCAGCTTCTCCGAACCGGCATAGTGATCCACGGCCGGGAGGGCGGGAAAGGGCGCTTCGCCCTCGAACAGCACTTCATCGGGTCGCTTCAGGCCGCTCATCCTGACGGTCTCCTCTGCTTTCGTGTTTACTGATTATGGACAAAAAGAACGCACAGCCTGCGGCCGTGCGTTCTTTTCGTGTGCTTGTCTTGCTCAGGCAAGCAGATCCTTCACGCCGTCGCGCTCTTCGAGCAGCTCGTTCAAGGTGTGGGTCATGCGCTCGCGCGAGAACTCGTCGATCTCCAGGCCCTGGACGATCTTGTATTCGCCGTTCTCTGTGGTGCAGGGGAAGCCGTAGATGATGCCCTCGGGGATGCCGTAGGAACCGTCGGACGGCACGCCCATGGTCACCCATTCACCGTTGGAGCCCAGCACCCAGTCACGGATGTGGTCGATTGCGGCGTTGGCTGCAGAAGCCGCGGAAGAAAGGCCACGCGCTTCGATGATGGCTGCGCCGCGCTTGCCGACGGTGGGCAGGAAGGTGTCGCGGTTCCAGGTTTCGTCGTTGATCAGGTCCTTGACGCTGTCACCGTTGGAGGTCACCTTGCGGTAGTCGGCGTACATCGTGGGCGAGTGGTTGCCCCACACGACGAGATTCTTCAGGCTGGAAACCGGACGGCCGGACTTGGCAGCGAGCTGTGAAAGCGCGCGGTTGTGGTCCAGACGGAGCATGCCGTGGAAGTTGCGCGACTTCAGACGACCGTACTTCTCGGCGGTCTTCATCGCAATGTAGGCGTTGGTGTTGCAGGGGTTGCCCACGACGAGGATCTTGCAGTCCGGCGAGGCGTGCTGGCCGATGGCTGCGCCCTGGACGGTGAAGATCTTGGCGTTCTCGGTGAGCAGATCCTTGCGCTCCATGCCGGGGCCGCGGGGGCGGGCGCCAACGAGCAGGGCCACGTCGGCATCCTTGAATGCGACGTTGGGGTCGTCGGTTGCGATCATGCCGGCGAGCAGCGGGAAAGCGCAGTCGTCGAGTTCCATCATGACGCCGCCCACGGCCTTCTGTGCCTGAGGCAGGTCCAGCAATTGCAGGATGACTGGCTGGTCCTTGCCCAGCATTTCACCGCTGGCGATGCGGAACAACAGGCTGTAGCCGATCTGGCCGGCAGCGCCGGTGACGGCGACGCGTACGGGGGCTTTGCTCATTTGGATACTCCCTCAAAAGCGACGACGGTGCGTCGAGAATGGATCTGTATAGTCCCCTGCGGCAGCTTGAGTTCGCCTCGCTGGGGACGGCGGGCAAACCCCGACTGTTACCCGAGGCGCAAGGATGTTAGACGTCGGGCGGATTAATGTCAAATCCTGTCTTATGTCTTATATAAGACACAAGACAATGGATAGACGACTTCATTTTTTTGTGCTGAAATACGCCGATGAGCGTCGATGCACCCACCTTCAGCCCGCTATATCGGCAAATCAAGGACCTGATGATTCAGGCGCTTGAGGCCGGTGAGTGGCGTCCCGGGCAGTTGATCCCCAGCGAGCAAGAACTCGCTGCGCGCTTCAGTGTGTCCCAGGGCACCGTCCGCAAGGCGATCGACGAACTTGCCGCCGAAAATCTCCTTGTGCGCAAACAAGGCAAGGGCACCTACGTTGCTTCGCATCACGACCCTCGCGCGCTGTTCCGATTTCTGCGGCTCGTGCCGATGGATGGCGATCTCGCCCACCCCGAAAGCGTACCGCTCGAGTGCTGGCGTGCCAAGGCCGGGCTCGAGGCGGCGCGTATGCTCGGCATCCGGCAAGGCGACCTGATCATCATCGTGAGGCGAATTCTGCGCTTCTCGGGCGATCCCGTGGTGGTGGACGAGATCTATCTGCCCGGCGAGATCTTTCAGGGGCTGACGCTGGAGATGTTGCAGGACTGGCGCGGTTCGCTTTACAGCCTGTTCGAGACGCGATTCGGTTTGCGCATGATTCGGGCGCAGGAGCGCCTGCGTGCGGTTGCCGCCGATCGCGGAACCGCCGAAATACTCAAGGTGAAGGAGGGTAAGCCCCTGTTGTCGGTCGAGAGGGTGACTTATACCTATGGCGACAAGCCGGTCGAGTGGCGCCGGGGTTTGTACCTGACTGACGACCACTTCTATCTGAACGAACTGAATTGATGTTACCAGGGTGCAGCGTCATGCGCCTCGCTCTGGGCTAAAATTAAAAGATTTAGTCGGTAGTTGTTTGAAACGCGGCCGCTTCGCCGCACATCGAGGGGTGTAACACTATGTCAGAAGCCACAGCGCGCAAGCCAAGGCCGAAACACCTGGCTTTGCACGAGATCCGGCTGCCGTTGCCGGGAATCGTGTCCATTCTTCATCGAGTCAGCGGGGCTGGTCTGTTCCTCCTGCTGCCGTTCCTGCTGTTCCTGTTCGACCGCAGCCTGGGTTCGGCCGAGAGTTTTGCGGTGTATCAGAGCGTGGTTTCGAACTGGTTCATCAAGCTGGTGTTGTTCGGTCTGCTCTGGGCCTACCTGCATCACTTCTGTGCTGGTATCCGTTTTCTGTTGCTCGATCTTCACATCGGGGGCGACCTCGAGCCGGCTCGCAAGAGTTCCAAGATCGTGCTCGCCGTCAGCATCGCGCTGACCTTGATCATTGGGGTGATGCTATGGTGAAGCGTATCGTCGTAGGTGCGCACTACGGGTTGCGCGACTGGATCGGCCAGCGGGCCTCCGCGGTCTATATGGCGATCTATACCGTCATTTTCGCGATCGCCGCGCTCACTCTCCCCGAAATGAGCTACGAGGCGTGGTCCGGGCTGTTCTCCGGCGGCCTGATGCGCTTCCTCACCTTCCTGTTCTTCCTCGCCTTGTTCTATCACGCATGGATCGGTGTGCGTGACATCTTCATGGACTACATCAAGCCGACCGGCCTGCGCCTGGCGCTGCATGTTGTGGTTCTCTTCCTGCTCTTCGGCTATGCCGGTTGGGCGGCTCAGATTCTGTGGAGGCTTTGAGCGTGACTGTAGCCAAGCGTACCTTTGATGCCGTTATCGTCGGCGCCGGCGGCGCCGGCCTGCGTGCGGCCCTCCAGCTTTCGGAAGCCGGACTGAAGACTGCCGTGCTGACCAAGGTCTTCCCGACCCGCTCTCACACAGTCGCCGCCCAGGGCGGTGTGGCTGCCTCGCTCGGCAACTCGACCGAAGACAACTGGCACTGGCACATGTACGACACCGTCAAGGGGTCGGACTGGTTGGGTGACCAGGACGCGATCGAGTTCATGTGCCGCAAGGCCAATGAAGTCGTCGTCGAACTCGAGCACTACGGCATGCCGTTCGACCGCACCGACAACGGCAAGATCTACCAGCGTCCGTTCGGCGGCCATTCGCAGAACTATGGCCAGACACCGGTTTCGCGCTCCTGTGCAGCGGCCGACCGCACTGGTCACGCCATGTTGCATGCGCTTTACCAGCGCAACGTCCGTGCGAATACCCAGTTCTTCGTCGAGTGGATGGCACTCGATCTGGTGCGCGACAGCGAGGGCAACGTCGTCGGTGTAACCGCACTCGAGATGGAGACTGGCGAGGTCACGATTTTCCACTGCCGCGCGACGATCTTCGCGACCGGCGGTGCCGGCCGGATTTATCACAGCTCGACCAACGCCTTCATCAACACTGGCGACGGTGCCGGCATGGCGGCGCGTGCCGGCATTCCGCTGGAAGACATGGAGTTCTGGCAGTTCCATCCGACCGGCGTGGCTGGTGCCGGTGTGCTGATCACCGAGGGCGTGCGCGGCGAAGGTGGCATTCTGCGCAATGCCAGCGGTGAGCGTTTCATGGAGCGCTACGCGCCCAACCTCAAGGATCTTGCATCGCGCGACGTGGTTTCGCGCGCAATGACCACCGAGATCAACGAAGGTCGCGGTTGCGGTCCGGACAAGGATTACGTGCTGCTCGACATCACGCACCTTGCGCCCGAGACGATCATGAAGCGCCTGCCGGGCATTCGCGAGATCGCGATCCAGTTCGCTGGTGTGGACCCGATCAAGGAGCCGATCCCGGTGGTGCCGACCTGCCATTACCAGATGGGTGGCATCCCCACCAACTACAAGGGCCAGGTCGTGGTGCCGAAGAACGGCGACCCGAACAGCGCGGTGTCCGGTTTTTACGCTGCCGGCGAGTGCGCCTGCGCGTCGGTGCACGGTGCCAACCGCCTTGGTACCAACTCTCTGCTCGATTTGCTCGTGTTCGGCAAGTCGGCCGGCGAGACCGTGGTTGAGGATTTCAACAGCGGCGCGTTGCCGCTGCGCGAGCTGCCGGCAGACGCGGCTGACTACTCCCTGTCCCGGATGTCGCGCCTCGAGTCGCAAACCAACGGCGAAAGCGTCTTCGACGTCGGCCTGGAGATGCGTCGCACCATGCAGAAGCATGCGGGTGTGTTCCGTTTCGACGACCTGCTCAAGGAAGGTGTCGCCAAGATCAACGAAGTGGCCGAGCGTGCCAAGCGGACCGAGATCAAGGACAAATCCAAGGTCTGGAACACCGCCCGCATGGAAGCTCTCGAGCTGGACAACCTGATCGAGGTTGCCAAGGCGACGATGGTGTCGGCCGAGGCCCGCAAGGAGTCGCGTGGCGCCCATGTGCGCGACGATGCGCCTGATACGCCCGAGACGCCGAACGGCCGTAACGACAAGGAATGGCTCAAGCACACGCTGTGGTACAGCGAGGGTAACCGCCTGGATTACAAGCCGGTCAATCTCAACCCGCTCAACGCGGACACCAAGCCGATTGCGCTCGCCAAGCGCACTTACTGAGCGTCGGAGAACAAGACATGACGAAGCGTACGCTGCAACTCAAGATCTACCGCTACGATCCGGACAAGGACGAGAAGCCCTACATGCAGGACATTTCGGTCGAGCTCGAAGCTTCCGACAAGAAGCTGCTCGACGCACTGGTCCGGCTGAAAGGGGTGGATGACACCTTGTCATTCCGTCGCTCCTGCCGCGAAGGCGTCTGCGGTTCGGATGCGATGAACATCAACGGCAAGAATGGCCTCGCATGCCTCACCGATCTGGAGAGTCTTCCCCAGCCGGTGGTGCTCCGGCCCTTGCCGGGTCTGCCGGTCATTCGCGATCTGATCGTCGACATGACACAGTTCTTCAAACAGTATCACTCGATCAAGCCGTACCTGATCAACAACGATCCGACGCCGGAGCGCGAGCGCCTGCAGACGCCGGAAGATCGTGAAGAGCTGAACGGTCTGTACGAATGCATTCTTTGCGCATGCTGCTCGACCTCGTGCCCCTCGTTCTGGTGGAATCCGGACAAGTTCGTCGGGCCTGCAGGGCTGCTGGCAGCCTACCGCTTCCTTGCCGACACGCGTGACCAGGCAACCAGCGAACGCCTCGACAACCTCGAGGATCCGTATCGCCTGTTCCGTTGTCATTCGATCATGAACTGTGTTGACGTCTGTCCGAAGGGTCTCAATCCGACCCGGGCGATTGGCAAGATCAAGGACATGATGGTCGCGAGAGCGGTATGAGTATCAACAGGGGGCGCGTGCGCTGGCAGTGTCGTCGGGCCTTGCTCGAACTCGACCTGGTGTTCACGCGCTTTCTGCAAGAGCATTTCGACTCTCTCGACGAGAGTCAGCTGGCGGATCTCGATGACCTGCTAAAGTGCGAGGATCATGATCTTTGGGCTATGGTCAATGGCAGCAAGCCGTGTACCGAGCGCCGCTGGGAGGAGATGATCGCGATGCTGCGCGCACAGCGCGCCGGGTGATCGTCAAGGGAGTTGGAAGTCAATTCGGGCAAGAAAACGAGGGATAACCTATGAGCACTGAACGCACCGCAACGCTAACCGTCGATGGCAAGACCGTCGAGTTTCCGGTCATGTCCGGCACGCATGGGCAGGACGTTATCGACATTCGTACGCTGGGCGGCAAGACGGGTCTTTTCACCTATGACTCCGGCTTCCTGTCCACCGCGAGTTGCAAGTCATCCATCACCTTCATCGATGGTGACAAAGGCGAACTGCTGTATCGCGGTTATCCGATCGAGCAGCTTGCGGAGAAGTGCAGCTTCCTCGAGGTGGCCTATCTGCTGAAGAACGGCGAGCTGCCGAACGCCGCGCAGAAGCAGGACTTCGAAACCACGATCAAGTCGCACACGATGCTGCATGATCAGCTTACCCGCTTCTACAGCGGTTTCCGCCGCGACGCGCATCCGATGGCAATCATGGTCGGCGTGGTCGGGGCGCTGTCCGCGTTCTACCACGAGGCGATGGACTTCTCCGATCAGGAGCACCGCAACATCTCGATCAACCGGTTGATTGCGAAGCTGCCGACGATCGTCGCCATGGCCTACAAGTACAACACCGGCCAGCCCTTCATGTATCCGCGCAACGATCTCGATTACACCTCGAACTTCATGCACATGATGTTCGGCACACCGTGCGAGGAGTACAAGCCGAACCCGGTTCTGGTGCGAGCACTCGACGTGATCTTCACCCTGCACGCCGATCATGAGCAGAACGCCTCCACCTCGACGGTGCGTCTGGCCGGATCGTCGGGCGCCAACCCGTTCGCTTGCATCTCCGCCGGTATCGCCTGCCTTTGGGGCCCCGCCCACGGTGGCGCCAACGAAGCTTGCCTGAACATGCTCGAAGAGATCGGCGATGTCTCGCGCGTCGGCGAGTACATCAAGCGCGCGAAGGACAAGAACGACAGCTTCAAGCTGATGGGGTTCGGCCACCGGGTCTACAAGAACTTCGACCCGCGCGCCAAGCTGATGGGCAAAGTCTGCGCCGACGTGCTGGGCGAGCTCGGTCTCGAGAACGACCGCCTGTTCAAGCTGGCCAAGGAACTCGAGAAGATCGCGCTCGAGGACGAGTACTTCGTCGAGAAGAAGCTCTACCCGAACGTCGACTTCTACTCCGGTATCGTGCAGAAGGCGCTCGGCATTCCGACCTCCATGTTCACCTGCATTTTCGCGCTGGCGCGCACCGTCGGCTGGATCACGCAGTGGGAAGAGATGATCACCGATCCCGAATACAAGATCGGCCGTCCGCGTCAGCTCTATGTCGGTGCGGCACGCCGCAGCGTCCCGGATCTGACAGCCCGGGGCTGAAGAATGCAAGACGGGCACGCGCTCGATTCGCAGGCGTAAGCCACATGCGGGATGGTCGCAGGGTCGGCCATCCCGTTTTTGCTTGATTGCAGCGTTCGCCCCGGTAGAACAACCCCCCAGCCAGCAGGTGGCAAACCA
>NZ_WTVM01000148.1 GCF_012910885.1 Azoarcus taiwanensis
CGATATCTCCTCGCACCCGTTTGCAGACAACCCGCTGGTGTTCATCGCGCCGGTGGGTCATCCGCTGGCTGGCAGACGCGGCCTGACCTGGGGCGATCTCGCGCAGTGGCCGCTGCTGATGCGGGAGGCCGGCTCAGGGACTCGCCTTGCGATCGAGCGGGCCTTTCGTGCAAACGGCTGGCCCTTCGCGCCCAGAATGGTGATCGCCAGCAACGAGGCGATCAAGGAGTCGGTGCTGGCCGGGCTCGGCATCGCGGTGGTGTCGCGTCACACCCTGCACCATGCCGGCGGGGAGGACCTCGTCGAACTCGACGTCGAGGGTTTTCCGGTGCGCACGGTCTGGTCGGTGGTGCATTGGCGGCGAAAGGTCTTCTCGCCCGCGGCCGAGGCTTTTTTGGCGCATCTCGGCGTCAATGTGGGGTCTCAGGTTCAACCGGTCAGCCAGCGGATGCCATCGCGGGTCTGCTCGAACAGCCGCCATTCGCCGCCACCGTTGCACAAACCGTAGCGAAAGGGCATGTGCCCGCGCCCCGGCGTCTCGAAGCGCAAATCCCGAAAGCTGGCGCAGTCGCCGTTGACGCCGTGCCCCGGTTCGACCTCGTCGAGCACCGGGAACATCGCGAACCAGCGGAAGAACTCGAACTCTTCGGCCTGCCAGACGGTTCGAGCCAGTTCGGCGGTGCTGCCGTTGCCGAAGCGTGGCGCGGTTTCCCATTGGGCCAGGTGGATGGGTTGGTAGGGGGCCGAAAAGCGCCGGATGAAGTGGTCGCTCTCGGTGGCGACCAGTGGTTCGCTGCGGCGGGTGTTCAAGTGGGCGTAGTGGTAGTGCTGCCCGTCGAACACAATCGCGGTCCAGTTGTAGGGTGAGGCCGGACGGGGCGCAGCGTCGACCGAGACGACCGGCACGCCTTCGCGTTCTGCCCAGGCCCGCGCGGCGTCGATCGCATCGCTGCGCGCGAGCGCACTGTTGCCGATCCAGGCCACCAGCGCGAACGAGGCCAGTGCCGCCGGCAGGCGGGTTTTTCGCCAGATCGCACTCGCGATGAGGCCGGCAAGAATGATGCCGCTTACGCCGAGGTCGATGATGAAGGTGGTGCCCAGACCGAAGCGTTGGTCCGAAAAAGGCGCAAGAATCATCGTGCCGAACTGCGTGATCAGGTCGCCGACGATGTGCACGAAGATCGCCACGCAGGCCACTAAGTAGTAGTGCCGCCAGTCGAACACCGGTCCGCCGCTGCGCTGCGCGAAGGCACGGAACAGGCCGGCCATCGCCCAGGCGATGAGCAGCCCCCACAGCGGCATCAGGATCAGGGAATGGGTGACGCCGCGGTGGCCGCGCAGGTAGGCGAGCTCGGACACGTAACCGAGCACGAAGTCGAGGTCGGGAAAGGTCGCGGCGACCGTGCCGACGGTCACCATTTGCCAGACAGGCGGGTTGCTCAGCGGTTGGCCGGTCCTGGGCGCGCGCGCAAGCAGGCGTCCGGCGAGGGCCCCGGACAGGGCGTGGGTGAGGGTATCCATGGCCGGGTCGGACAGTCATTCACGGGGATCGTTCGCGGGCCTCATGGCTGTCCGAGCCCTTCGCTGGCCAGCGAAGGGCCCTCCGCCTCTCAGCCGGGAGCGTATCTCGCTGACGTGGCAGCGCTACCGGCTTCCGGGAAGAGACTCCCCGGGGCGGTCGTCAGAACGTGGACGTGTGTCGCAGTGCGAAGAAACGGCCCTGGGTGCCATGTGAGCCTGCGTTTGCCAGGTGGTTTGCGACGGCGCGGCGATGAATCTTTACGCGACGCCCGGAGACGCTGATGAGCCGAGCATCGATCAGGCGGCGAAGATTGCGTGACAGGGTCTCCGGCGTCATGTCGAGGTGCGAGGCCAGTACCTGCTTCGATGTGCGAAGTTCGAATTCTGCGGTGTCCACCGAGTCGCACTCGTTGGGCAGTTCGCAAAGATACTCGAGCACGCGGTCGGTGGTGTTCTGAAACCGGCGTGAAACGATATCGCGCTCGAGCGCATGATGGCGTTGTGCGATCGACTGGAGCAGGCGCATTGCAACTTCGATGTTCTCGCTGACGAGTGCGAGCACCGCTTTGTGCGAAATGGCCAGCAGGATGGAATCGTGTGTGGCTTCTGCGCAGGCCATGCATAAACGACCGCTCATGACTTCCGCGTCACCGAAAAGCTGGCGTGAGTAATACACATCCAGCACCTTCTCGTCGCCCTCGGGGGAGCAGACCGAGCGCTTAACCTGCCCGTCAAGAAGAAAGTAAAGCGCCGACGGGCGGTCGCCTTCGCGAAAGATGACGACACCCTTGTCGACACGGCGGATAGTCGCGTGCTGCGCAAGATCTTCAAGCAGACTCGTGTCCAATCCTGCGAACAGCGTGATACCCGTGAGCAACTGCGGAACGTCAAACTGAGCGGTCATGTCCATGGCGTGTCTCCATTATTGTTAGCGGCACGGTCAAGGCGAGGGTGAGCCCGACTACCTGCGCGCTTGAATGATGGAGCGAACGCGTAACCCCGGGATTTCGGCACGGGAACGCTCGGTTACGGTGCGTAACAGGCCGCTGCAACAAAAACCGATCGCGAGGGAATAACGATCAGTCGCCGCCCTTGACGGAGAACGCGGATTCGTCAGCCTTGGTCGAGAATCGCACGAATGCTCCGGGCCAGGAGGTTGCGATCATACGGCTTGGGAAGAAGGCGGGCGCTTTCCGGGATCCGGCCGCCGCGCCGAACGACGTCCTGCGGATAACCGGAAGTGAGGAGCACGCGGAGCGTGGGCTGCCGTGCGCAAAGTGCGTTTGCTACGTCTATGCCATCAAGTTTGCCGACGAGAATCAGATCGGCGAACAGCACGTCGATGGAGTGTCCTTCGTCTGCGAGGGAAAGTGCCGATGCGCCGTTACGTGCGCGCAGAACCCGGTAGCCAAGGCTGTCGAGCAACTGCGCGGCGAGCGAACCGACCGCCTCGTCGTCTTCGAGTATCAAGATGGTTTCGCTACCCCGGTAGTCCGATAGCGTGCATGCAGTTGCAACCACTTCCGGCTCCCGCCCCTTGGCGCGAGGCAGAAACAGACGAATCGTCGTGCCCTGGCCGGGTTCGCTGAAAATGCGCATGAACCCGCCCGATTGGCGGGCGAAACCGAAAACCATCGGCAAACCCAGCCCGCTGCCACGCCCACCGGGTTTGGTCGTGAAAAACGGTTCGAGTGCGCGAGAGTGGGTCTCGAGGTCCATGCCGCAGCCGGTGTCGCTGACCGACAGCATGACGTAGTCGCCGGGCGAGGCGCCATGTGTTCCCAGCGCATCGGCGCTGTCAATGACGTGGTCGGCGACTTCGATGATGAGTTGGCCGCCTTTCTCCATTGCGTCTCTGGCGTTCACCGCCAGGTTCAGCAATGCCGACTCGAAGTGGGCGACGTCCGCGACGGCCTCCCATTCGTTGCGTTCGACAAGTTGAATCGTCAGGTGCTCGCCAAGCGTGCGCTCCAGAATGGGCAACATCCGCCGACATGTCTCGGACAAGCGAATCGTCTGCGGTTTGAGCGCTTGTTTGCGCGAAAACGCCAACAGGCTGCGCACCAATTCGGCGCCTCGCGAAGCCGCGTCTGCCGCCGCATTGGCCAGATGCAGGTTGAGCTGGTCGTCGGCGAGTCGCTCCTGAAGTAGTTGCAGGTTTCCGCTGATGACGGTCAGCAGGTTGTTGAAATCGTGTGCGATGCCGCCGGTCAACTGTCCGACGGCTTCCATCTTCTGGGCTTGCATCAGGGCCTGTTCGGCGCGGTCGCGGGCGCTGACATCTATGATCGTGGTCGCGACCAGGAAACCATGGCGGGTGTTGAGCGGGGTCAGGCCGATCTCCATCGGAAACTCGCTGCCATCGGCCCGAACACCGTAGAGTTGAACACCGGCGCCCATTGCGCGCGGGCGCGGCGCGCTCTTGTACGCCTCACGGTGCCGCGCATGATCGACGCGAAAACGCTCCGGGATCAGCATCTCGACATGACGCCCGATCAAGGCGTCGGCGCGATGGCCGAACAGTCGTGTTGCCTCGGCGTTGAGCAGGCGGATACGGCCGTCACCGTCGGTCACCACGATGGCAATCGTCGTGACATCGAGCAGCCAGCGGTAATCCTCGCAGTCGAGCCCGTAAAGCTGAACGTGATCGCGGTTCGTTTCGGCGCCTTCGCCCGATCGCATGTCCATCAATCCGCCTCGACCTGTGCAACGAACATGTAACCCGCGCCGCGTATCGACTTGATCAGTGTCGGGTGCTCGGGGTCGACCTCGATCTTGCGCCTCAGACGGCTGACCTGTACGTCGATACTGCGATCGAAAGGTCCTGCAGTCCGCCCGTGCAAGCGCTCCATGAGTTCGTCCCGGGTCAACACATGGTTGGGATTGAGCACGAACTCGCGCAGCAGACGAAACTCGCCGGTGCTCAGCTCCACTTCGCGCCCGTCCGGTTCGTGCAAGCTGTGGGCGGATAGGTCGATGCGCCAGCCCGCAAAGCGACGGATCTCCGAATTTGGCGTGGTCGCTACCGCCCGAGCGGGCGGCTCCTGGTGCGTGCGTCGGCGAATCAGGCTGCGCACCCTGGCCAATAGTTCGCGAAGATCGAAAGGCTTGCCAAGATAATCGTCCGCGCCGACCTCCAGGCCGATTACACGATCCATGGTGTCGCCCTTGCCGCTGGCGATAAGGATGGCGGCATGATGCTGGTCACGCAAATAGCGGGTCAGTGACAGACCATCCTCTCCCGGTAGCCCCAGATCCAGGATGACTACATCCGGTGAGGCCCCCGCTGTCATGGCTGCGCGCAGGGCCGGCCCGTCTGCCAGAGAGGTGACTTCGAAACCCTCACCACGAAGATAGGTCTCGACAAGTTCGCGGATCGGCGCGCTGTCATCGACGACGAATACATGACCGGCACTCGCACTCACGGTGTCATCCTCCGGAGTCCAAGAACTCATGAATTGCAATAAACGACTGTTTCATAACGTTACATTCCGTGACTGAAAACGCACCGAGCAGCGATCGATGGGTTACGTCACCCATGTAAGCTTCGAGGCACTTAGAGACGACGGTGCCGTGTGTTGTTTTTGATATAGGTCAAATTCTATATCGAACTGGCGTTGTCTTCACCCTCGCTTGTTACGGGGTTTATCAGGTACGCCGGAGATGACATGAGGAAGGCAATCGATATTGCTGAACGTCGTCGGCAGCAAAGTCTTGCAGGCGCGCGTTCTCATCGCCGTGAGCCGCTCGTGAACGGGAGGAGAGCTTCGTTTGCGCCAGTGATTGGGCGATCTTTGTGATGAGCGCAACCAATCTCCTGACCCACGTCTGCATCATCGATGACGAGGTCGCGCTCAGTGATTTGCTGCGAGTGGTCTGTGAATCGATTGGCCTGACCGCGCGAATCTTCAACTCGGCAGATGCGTACCTGGCTACCACGGGTGGTGATTGTTCGGGCTGCGGTCTGCTGCTTGTGGACGTTGACCTGCCGGGCACGAGCGGCCTGGAGCTGATCGCACGTCTCAAGTCAGAGGGGTTTCAGCGACCAATTCTGGTGATCAGCGGTGAAACCGAAGAGAGTGTCGCGGCGCAAGCGAGAGAACTGGGCGCCGCCGACTTCATTGAAAAGCCGTTTCAGGTGGCCACGGTGCGCGCTCGCATTCGCGAACTGGTTGAAAGCTGAGTACTGTCAGCCTGTCGGACATGGGCGGTCGTTGCGGTTCTCGCCTTCGTGATGGCGTATGAGAGCAGGCCCTAGCTTTCAGTGCGCGGCCAATGCTGCACTTCATGAGCAAGAAGCGCTGGTTTGCGTGCCAGGCCGGCAGAGAAGCCGCCCAGCGAGCCATCGCTCGCAAGTACCCGATGACAGGGTACGATGATGATGATCGGATTGCGAGCCAATGCCTGTGCGACAGCTCGGAAGCCTCTTGGGGAGTCTATGCTTCTTGCCAGCGCGCCGTAGGTGGTGGTGTGCGCTGCCGGTACCTTCAGTAGTGCGTCACGGACCCGTTGTTGAAATGGTGTGACTGCAGGCGAAAGCGGCACCGAGAATGCGCCGAGTCGCCCGGCGAAGTAGTCCAGTATCTGGTCGCGTGTCTGCCGCAGTATCGGGTCGGCGTCGTCTGCGTTCGATTGCCCGCTCGACGGGCAGTCCTTCTGGTCTTCGAAGTACAGGCCGCACAGGCCAGCGCTGTCGGCAAATGCGAGCAGCGGACCCATCGGTGTGACGAAACGCAGATGGCGGAGGCCGGCCTTCATGGTTGTCTCAGGTGAGAAGGGCAAGACTAAGGAGCGCAAGGCTTGCGCGCGCTCTGGATACAGGCGAGGATAATCCAACCTGAACAAATCCTCCAGAACTCTCATTCGCTTTTTTGACACAGGCATCTGCCAACTCACCGCGAGAACCGTAAGTTCGGTATGGGCGAGGGGGCTGCGAAGTGAGGTCAAAAAAACGGCCGCGGATTCGTCCGCGGCCGTTTCTCTGGGCAGCTCTGACGGCGGGTCAGTGTCGTCTTGCCGAGACCTCCGGCAACAAGCCCTTGGGCCTGAAGCGCAGGGTCAGCAGCAGCACGAGTCCCATCACGACGAGGCGCATGTGCGCGGCGCCCTCTACCAACTGCGTGCGAAGCACGTTATCCGCGGCGAGACCAGAGGTGAGCGTGTTCGCCAACCACAAACCGATCGGTTCGGCTTCGACCCAGAAGAACCAGATCAGCACGCCGCCGAGGATGGCGCCGTAGTTGTTGCCCGAGCCGCCAACGATCACCATTACCCAGATCAGGAAGGTGAAGCGAAGTGGAATGTACGAGCCCGGGGTGAACTGTCCGTCCATGGTGACGAGCAGCGCGCCGGCCAGACCGACGACCGCTGAGCCGAGCACGAACACCTGCAGGTGCCGCCCCTTGACGAACTTGCCCATTGCACTGGCGGCGGCCTCATTGTCACGGATCGCACGCATCATCCGGCCCCACGGCGAGTTCAGCGCGGTCTGCGCGAACCACATCAGCACGATGAGGATTGACAGCAGGATGCCGGCGTAGGCGACCTTTACGGTGAGGGCCGCGACTTCCGGTGCGGTGGAGCCAAGGCGTACCGCCAGGTCCCGAACCCATTCGGTCTGCTGCAGGTCGATCTCGAAGGGCACGGGTCGCGGGATGCCGTTGACGTTCTTGACGCCACGAGTCAGCCATTCCTCGTACTTGATGATTGCGAGGATGATTTCGGCGATGCCCAGGGTGGCAATGGCGAGGTAGTCCGAGCGAAGTCCAAGGGTGATCTTGCCTATCAGCCAGGCAGCGCAGCCAGCGAGTATCGCGCCCACGATCCACGACAGTGCCACCGGCAGGCCCAGGCCGCCAAGGTAGCCGGTGTGGGCCGGGTTGACCGACTCGATCGCGCGCGCTGCAGGCTCGTACCACGCGCGTGACAGGAAGTAGCCGATGATGAGGATCGCGGCGATCGCCAAGTTGCGAGTGCGTCCCTTGGGCAGCCTTTTGTAAACGACGATGGCCGCTATCACGGTGGCGAGCACGAAGAGCAGCGCGGTGAGCATACTGAACCCGCCGGCACTCCAGGCTTCCTCGACCGGCGGCATCGCAACCAGCACGACCGCCATGCCACCGAGCGCGGCGAAGCCCATCAGGCCGACGTTGAACAGGCCGGCGTAACCCCACTGGATATTCAGGCCCAGCGCCATGATCGCGGCAATCAGGCAGTAGTTGAAGATGGTCAGCGAAAGCGACCAACTCTGGACGAAGCCGACCACGACGAAGGCCAGCCCCATCAGGGTGAACAGGAGCAGCGTTTGCTTTTTGCTGGTCGCGGCGTTCATATCGTTTTCCCCCTGAAGATCCCGGTAGGCCGGATGAGGAGCACCAGCACGAGGATGACGAAGGAGATCGCGAACTTGTAGTTCGTCGACAGGAATTGCACCAGACCCTCGGGCATCCAGGGCTCAGGCAGCAGGTAGGAAAGGAAACGGCGATAGGCGTAGGTCAGCAACACTTCGGAGAATGCGACGATGAAGCCACCGGCCACTGCGCCCAGCGGGCTACCGAGGCCGCCGACGATCGCTGCCGCGAAGATCGGCAACAGCAGATGGAAGTAGTTGATCGGCGAGAAGCCCTTGTCCAGTCCATAGAGCACGCCCGCGAGCGTGGCGAGGGTGGCCGCGAGCACCCACGCAATGAGGACTACCCGCTCGGGCTTGATCCCTGAAAGCAGCGCGAGATCCTCGTTGTCGGAATAGGCGCGCATCGACTTGCCGGTGCGGGTGCGCTCGAGGAACCAGAACAGCGCCGCCACTGCGATCAGCGTGACGACGATGGTCAGCGCCTGGCTCGAGCGCAACATCAGGCCTTCAGTGAGTCCGGACCATTCCCGGAACTCACGCACCGTGATGATGAAGCGCTGGCCATCCTCGAAGCGTTGCTCACCCGGTCCGATGATGATGCGGACCAGGCCGTTGTAGATGAACATCAGCCCGAGCGAGGCGATCAGAAAGATCACCGGCTTGGCGCGCTGGCCTCGATGGTAGCGATACACCCAGCGGTCGCAGATCAGGATCAGGCCGATGGTCACGGCAATGCCCAGCGGCAGCGCGAGCAGCGCAGTGGGCAGCGGACCCAGGCTCACCCCCAGGCCTTGCAGCCACCAGGTGAAGAGGATCGTGACCATCGTGCCGAAGGCCATGGTTTCGCCATGGGCGAAGTTGGAAAAGCGGGGTATACGGATTTAATGGTTGATGGGGCACCTTCACCCCATCAATCTGATACCACCCTCAGATGGTTGATAGATCGACTCCGTAGTTGAGTTCCTCTGCGAAGTCCGGCAGTCCGTAACCGATGGT
>NZ_WTVM01000149.1 GCF_012910885.1 Azoarcus taiwanensis
GAGCGCGGAGCGCGAAGTGCGCTCGATCGCCTACCAGATGAGCGCAGCGCGCTTCCCCGCGCATCGGGATCTGGCCGGTTTCGACTTCACGCAGGCGCGAGCCGATGAGGCGTTGGTACGTCGGCTGCACGCTGGCCAGTTTATCGCGGCGGCCCACAACGTGGTGCTGATCGGTGGGCCCGGTACCGGCAAGACGCACCTGGCCACCGCGATCGGCATCGAGGCCGTCCAGCATCTGGGCAAGCGTGTGCGCTTCTTCTCAACAGTGGAATTGGTCAATGCCCTGGAGCAGGAAAAGGCCAACGGCAAGGCGGGCCAGTTGGCCTACCGGCTGCTCTACGTCGATCTGGTGATCCTTGATGAACTGGGCTACCTGCCGTTCAGCCAAGCCGGCGGCGCCTTGCTCTTCCACCTGCTCTCCAAGCTCTACGAGCACACCAGCGTGATGATCACGACCAACCTGTCCTTTGCCGAGTGGGACAACGTCTTTGGTGATGCGAAGATGACCACCGCCATGCTCGACCGCCTGACCCATCATTGCCATATCGTCGAGACCGGCAACGAATCCTGGCGCTTCAAGACAAGTACGGCCCGGCTGCAGCCGGGCCGTACTCGAACCCCAAAAACACAAGGAGAACAGACACCACAACCCGAAACCGGAACCAACCCCGCGTAGCTATACTGTACGCATAAACCGGTGGGTCAGTTTTAGATGAAAACCCCGGGTCAGTTCTGCGTGGAAATCAACAATCAGGCCGCTCGACAAACCCCGCTCTCTCTGAAGCTCGTGGATCAGATCGTTGAAGATGATTGCGGTTTGGGTCCACCCGTAAATGGCGCGGGCCGTATCGCGCTCACCGATCTTCTCGCTGAAGCCTTGAGCAGCGAAATAAGACAAGGCGAGAAAGAAGGCAACCAACAGGCCCATCGCGTGGATCTTGATGCGTCGCAAGGCGCCGCCACTTACCGATTGACGAAGGGCTGTCAAAGCTGCGTTTCCGTTAGAATGGGACGGGAAACAAAGATCTTAGTGCAGATACTATTTGGCGAGTCAGGCTCTGATGCCTTTAATGTGGAACAAGTCACTCGAAACCGGAATTCGCGAGCTCGATCTGCAGCATCAGGAGCTGCTTGAGATCGCGAACGAGCTTGAACGCTGTGTGAACGACGGCAATCCCCACCGGGCCTGGCAAGAGGTGTTGCCGCGTCTGAGCGGCTATGCGCTCTTCCACTTCGCCACCGAGGAAAACCTTCTAATCGGTCTGCCGTCCGTCGCGAAGGAGCTGGCGGCGCACATTGCCGAGCACCGTACGTTCGCCACGAAAGTGGAGGAATTGAGGACATCCGCGCCGGACCTTGACGGTTTGAGGGAGTTCATCGATTACCTGCAGAAGTGGTTGGTCGCACACATAGGTCATTCCGATCAAGCGCTGGTCGCTTTGGTGAGCGCAGCACATCGCACCTGCAAGAACCGAACAGCGTGAGCGACCCGCCCAGCGGCCACGACCTCGCCGAGGGCATCCGACCACGAACATCCGATCACCCAGTCCCATCCGGACGATGGATAGAAAAAAGCCCGATCGGAGAATCGGGCTTTCTAATGTTGCGAATCAACGAGTGTTTCAGGCGCCGCGCACCCGGTACCACATCGTGTAGGCCCAGCAGGCAGCGCAGAAGCCGCTGACCAGATCAATGGTCGCAAAGACCATCAGCGCAACCGCGGGAATGCTGCCGATCCCCGAACCCATCAGCCAGGTCACCAGCATGATGGTGCCCATGATCGCAACCAACTTGTCGGCAAACATCTTGGCACCGGCATTCACCGGTTTGGCCACACCCACTCTTTTGGTGATCGCGGAGAACAGCTTGTAGGAGGGGCATTTGTGCGGTGATACGAAGCCACGCAGCAGACCGCCGAACATCAGGATCACCGCGACCCACTTGTAGGGCGTGAAGAAGTAGATCGCACTCACCGCGAGTGTTACTGCGGCCTGAAAACGGTAGGCATTCGAGCACACCGGAGCGATATCGAAACGAAGCATGTCGAACTCCTCAGCATTAAGACCTTATTTAGTATATCAGAGTATCCGCATATTGGAATACTCAATTGAGGGCCTGGTGACAAAATGCTCTTGACATTCCTGCTTCGTGTGCGCGACTATGCCCCTGCCATATGGCTACGTCATCAATGAGGATCTTATGAAAAAACTTCTACTTGCCGCATTGCTCGCGCTTTCCCTGTCTCCGCTGGCCGCAATGGCATCTTCGCAGATCGATATCAACTCTGCTGACGCCGCCACGCTGGAGCAAGTGCGAGGCATCGGCCCCGCCAAGGCCAGCGCCATCGTTGCCTATCGCCAGGAGAACGGCCTGTTCAAGTCGGTCGACGAATTGGTGAATGTACCGGGCATCGGGGAGCGTTCACTCGAGCAGGTGCGCGAGCAGGTCACGGTCGGAAACGAAACCGCCCAATGAAGTCCGGCAGGGGCTGGCTCCAGTCGGGCCACCCCTCCTATTCCCTTGGGCTGTGCGGATGAGAACTCGACGCTTGCAGCAAGCGCCCGAGATCAAGATGGCTCTCGATTGCATCCGCAAGCCGGTCAAGGTCGGCTTCGCGACGCGCCCCGATATCCTCGGTAACAGCCTCTGCCATCCCGGCCCACGAAAGCACCGCAGCAAGGGCCTCGGGATGATCCATCAAGCCATGCACATAGGTACCCGCCACCAGGCCGTCCTCTGAAATCGCCCCATCGGCTCGTCCATCATCGAGCCGGACGAGCGGTCGGGTCAGGGCCTCACCCGTGGTGACCCCGAGATGGATCTCGTACCCATTCAGTCTTGCCGGCGTCAGGGTCAGGCTGCCGGCAACCTGCCGCAAATGCTTGTTCCGCTCGAGCGTAGTATCCAGATCGAGCCAACCCAGCCCTTGTGTCTGTCCGGGCTCGCCCTCCATCCCGTGCGGATCCCGCACCCAGTGCCCGAGCATCTGGTAGCCCCCACACAGACCGAGCACCTTGCCGCCATATCGCAGATGACGCTGCAGGTAGGCGTCCCAGCCCTGCTGCCTCAGCCAGGCGAGATCGTTTATCACGCTCTTCGAACCCGGCAGCACGACCAGATCGGCCGGCGGAACGGGCTGGCCTGGGCCGACCCACGAAAAATCGACTTCGGGATGCAGACGCAAGGGATCGAGGTCCGTGTGGTTCGACACCCTCGGCAACACGGGCGAGATGGCTCGAAGCCGCGTCTGCCCCCCGCTCGACTGAGATCCATCAATCGCATCCTCGGCGTCGAGAAACAACCCATGCAGATACGGCAACACACCGAACACCGGCAATCCGGTGCGCGCCTCCAGCCAGTCCAGACCCGACTGCAACAAGCCGATGTCGCCACGGAAGCGGTTGATCACGAAGCCCAGCACTCGCGCCCGCTCGCTCTCGGACAGCAAGGCCATGGTTCCGACGAGGTGCGCGAAGACGCCACCCTTGTCGATGTCGGCGATCAGAATCACCGGTACGTCGGCCACTTCGGCAAAACCCATGTTGGCGATGTCTCGGTCACGGAGATTGATCTCGGCCGGGCTGCCAGCCCCCTCCACCAGAACGCCCTCGAAATCACGGACCAGCCGTTGCCACGAAGCCATTACCGCCTGCATCGCCACCGGCTTGTACTCGTGATAGTCCCGCGCGGATAGCTGCGCATGAACCTTGCCGTGAATGATCACCTGAGCGCCGATGTCGCTGGACGGCTTGAGCAAGACCGGGTTGAAGTCGGTGTGCGGTTCCACCCCCGCGGCGAGCGCCTGCAGAGCCTGCGCCCGGCCGATCTCCCCGCCGTCGGCGGTCACCGCCGAGTTAAGCGCCATGTTCTGCGGCTTGAAGGGCGCAATCCGCATGCCGCGCCGGGCAAGCACCCGCGCAAGCCCGGCCACGAGAGTGCTCTTGCCCGCATCCGAGGTCGTGCCCTGAACCATCAGTCTGATTGTCGCCGTCATCGCTTAGAATCCCTGCTTTGCGTCTTTGTGGTCCGCTGTCTGCTCGAACCGCGAAACTCTTGATTATCCCCGTCCGAATCCAATGCTGTCACTGTTACTGAAGCTCGTGCTCGCCATGGCGGCCGACCGCCTGTTGGGCGAGGCGCGCCGCTGGCACCCGCTGGTCGGCTTCGGGAAGCTTGCGAGCGCGATCGAGAAGCGGGTCCGAGCGCAATTCGGCGAGGGCCGGACAAGCGGTCTTGTCGCCTGGGGCGCAGCGATACTGCCGCTGGTCATCCTGGCCTGGGTCGTGCGCGACTCGGTACCAGGCGCTCACTGGATCATCGATATCGGCTTGCTGTATCTCGCCCTCGGCGGAAGAAGCCTCGTCGAACACGCCGAGGCGATCGCCGTACCGCTGGCGCGAGAAGACCTCCCGGCTGCCCGCGCGAGTCTTGCGCTCGTGGTAAGCCGCGACACCCAGACGCTTTCGTCCGAGGCGATCGCTCGTGCTGGCGTCGAGACCGTGCTCGAGAACGGGCACGACGCGGTTTTCGGCGCCCTGTTCTGGTTCTGTCTTCTCGGCGGGCCTGGCGCACTGCTCTTCCGGCTCGCCAACACGCTCGACGCCATGTGGGGCTATCGCAACCAGCGCTATCTGCGTTTTGGCTGGTTCGCAGCTCGCAGCGATGACGTGCTTGGCTGGATCCCCGCACGGCTGACCGCGCTGAGCTACGCCTTGCTCGGCCGGACACGCGATGCGTTCGTGTGCTGGCGCGAGCAGGCGCCTGCATGGAGCAGCCCGAACGCCGGCCCGGTGATGGCGGCGGGCGCCGGTGCGCTCGGCGTCTGTCTCGGCGGCGCCGCCTCCTATCAGGGTCGAACCGAAACCCGTCCGACCTTGGGCACGGGCAAGCCGCCGGACGCAGACTGCATCACGAGGGCAACCCGCCTGGTCCGCAACAGCGCCTGGCTTTGGCTTGCAGTCATCGCCACAGGCACGCTCATTCATGCGCTCTGACGGCTTGCCCTCCTCCCGCCCTCACCATGGCGGTCGTCTGCGCGACGCCGCCCGTCAATACGGCATTGCGCTCGAGACCTGGCTCGATCTTTCCACCGGCATCAATCCACAGCCCTACCCAGCTTCGAAGATTCCCGCCTCCAGCTGGCTGCGCCTGCCCGAAGACAACGACGGTCTGCAAACGGCTGCTGCCGCGTATTACGGGTGCGACGACGCGCACATCCTGCCGGTGGCCGGCTCCCAGGCCGCAATACAGGCACTCCCGCACGTGCTTCCTGGCAACCGTGTGAGCATTCTCGGGGCGACCTACGCGGAGCACGCATGGGCCTGGCACACGCGCCAGGCGTCGGTGGTCGGCTGTGAAGATCTGGAGCAGGCGGCGGACACCAGCGACATCGTCATCGTCGTGAACCCGGACAACCCCACCGGCCGAATCATCGAGCCGAAGCGCATGGAAGCTGCACACGCGCGACTCGCCTCGCGAGGCGGGTGGCTGCTCGTAGACGAAGCCTTCATGGACACCACGCCCGAGGCCAGCATGGCGGCCAACGCCGGCCACCCCGCCCTCGTCGTGTTGCGCTCCCTCGGAAAGTTCTTTGGGCTTGCCGGCGCACGCGTCGGCTTCGTGCTGGCCCCGGCCGAACTCAACCGGCAGCTCGCGCAAATCCTCGGCCCATGGACCATCGCCGGGCCCTCGCGCCTGGTCGCGCGCTGCGCGCTCACCGATACCGAGTGGCAGGGACGCACACGTGATGCGCTGAGACGGGCCAGCACGCGTCTGTCCGCACTGCTTCGCGAATGCGGACTCGGTGCTCCGAGCGGCTGCGCGCTGTTCCAGCAGATCACGACGAACAAGGCGGCGAACTGGACCGAACGCCTGGCCCGACAAGGTATCCTCGTGCGCTGCTTCGACAACCCCGACAGAATCCGCTTCGGCCTGCCAGCGTGTGAACATGAATGGCAACGCCTCGAAGCCGCACTCCGACGAATCACGGAAGAACAATGAACGACTCCCGCCGCATCAAACACACTGCCGACTTCGCTCTGCACATGCTCGGCCTCGTCGCTGGTGCGACACTCACCCTGACCGCGCACGCGACGAATCCGGTCACGGTGACCGACGACGAAGGCCGTGAGATCACGCTCGCCGCACCGGCGCAACGCATCGTCAGTCTCGCGCCGCATGTCACCGAAGTCTTGTTCGCCGCAGGCGCCGGTTCGCGCATCGTGGGCGCGGTTGCGTACAGCGACTACCCTCCCGAGGCAGCTGACATTCCACGCGTCGGAGGCTACATGAGCATCGATCTCGAAGCGGTTGCCGCGCTACGCCCGGATCTCGTGATCGCATGGTCGAGCGGTAATCGCGAAGCGCATCTCGACAAGTTCGCGGCCCTGGGCATACCGGTGTTCATGAACGAATCCCGCCGCCTGGACGACGTCGCGCATAGCCTCGAGCGCTTCGGCAAACTCGCCGGTACCGAGCCCGAAGCGGACGCGGCGGCCGCCGCCTTCCGTGAACGTCACCGCCAACTGGCCGAACGATTCTCGTCACAAGCGCCGATCACGATGTTCTACCAGATATGGAACGAACCACTGATGACGATCAACGGCGAACACATGATCTCCGACGTGATCACGCTCTGCGGAGGTCGCAACGTTTTCGCCACACTGCCGCAACTGGCTCCGCAGATCGGCACTGAGGCGGTGCTGGGTGCCGCACCCGAGGTGATCGTGGCCAGCGGCATGGGAGAGGCGCGCCCGGAATGGCTCGACCGCTGGCGCGACTGGCGCGGCCTGCCCGCCGCAGAGGCGGGCAACCTTTACTTCGTGCCCCCCGACCTCATCCAGCGCCCAACGCCCCGCATTCTAGACGGTGCGGAAATCGTCTGCGAATCTCTGGACGATGCGCGCAAGAAGCGCATCGCCGCAAGCGGCCGCTGAGCTTCAGGCGGAAAACAACGCAGCGACCGCTTCAGGGTTGGATGGAAAGTAAAGATGCAGGTAGGAGGCCGTCAGCCTCCCCCGCCGATACACCGCCTCACCCTGTCGGCCGTCGGCACGTCGCGCGCACAGCAAAGGCGGCATGTCGGTTTCGGTTCGGGAGTGATGGTAGGTGTGGCCGGACACGGTGCCTTCGGGCAAGTCTACCCACTCGGTGCCGAGCGCCACGAAGCGAGGCTGTAGCAATGCGCGCCCCGGCAGCACACCAGCAAACCGGTGAACCTGGCCTTGCTTGTCAACGATGGTATCGAACAGACTCATCATGCCGCCGCACTCAGCCAGCACCGGATGTCCGCGGTCAATGAAGGCGCGCAGCTCCTGCCACAAGTCGTCGCGCGCGGCGAGCCGCGCACCATGCAATTCGGGATAGCCTCCGGGCAACCACACTGCGTCCACGTCCGGTAGTGCCTCACCGGCGATCGGAGAGAAGAACACCAACTCCGCACCCAGGTCGCGCAGCGTGTCGAGATTGGCGGGGTAGAGGAAACCGTAGGCCGCGTCACGAGCGATCGCAATCCGCCTGCCAGTCAGCAGACGAGGCACAAAGGGCTTTTGCGCGGCCGCAAAAGCCACCGGCTCGGGCAGCACACCTGCACCGGTCTGCTCCAGCGCGTCCGCGAAGCGATCCAGGCGCGCAAGCAGATCCGGGATTTCCGCCGCCTGCAGCAGTCCGAGGTGACGCTCCGGCAACGCAGCCTCTGCGTCGCGTGTGATGGCGCCGTACCAGCGCATGTCGGCGGGTACGGCTTCTCTGAGCATGGCGGCATGCCCCGGACTGCCGACGCGGTTCGCGAGCACACCCGAGAACGGCAGGCCAAGCCGATAAGAGGCAAGGCCGTGAGCGACCGCCCCGAAGGTCTGCGCCATCGCCGACGCATCGATCACCGCCATCACCGGAATGCCGAAACGTTCGGCGATATCGGCGCTCGACGGCTGGCCGTCGAAAAGCCCCATCACGCCCTCGACGATGACCACATCCGCCTCGGCCGCGGCCTCGCTCAGCCGCCAGCGTGCGTCAGCTTCGCCGCACATGCCCAGATCGAGGTTATAGACCGGTGCGTCGCTGGCGAGCGTGTGGATCTGCGGATCGAGAAAATCCGGACCACCCTTGAAGACCCGCACTCGCCGACCCGCCCGCGCGAACATCCTGGCCATGGCGGCAACCACGGTCGTCTTGCCCTGCCCGGACGCCGGGGCGGCGATCAGCAAAGCCGGACAACGCCGAGCAGCCTGTCGGACCTGCGGCCGATCCAATTCCATCACCACTCCTTTACCAAACAGTTCCTGCAAACAACTCGTTCTCGCAGAGTTCAATCCGGCAGAAAGATCACTTTGCCGTCACACTCAAAGCGTCGCAGACGATGGCCGAAGGCTGCACTCAACCAGGACTCGCAAAGAATCTCGTCGCGACTGCCAGCCTTTACCCCGCCGCGCCCATCGAGCAGGATCACGTGGTCCGCATAGCGTGCCGCGAGATTGACGTCGTGCAACACCATCACGACCCCACAGCCGGCATTCGCCCGCTGGCGAAAGAGGTCCAGCATCGCAATCTGGAAATGCAGGTCGAGGTGATTGCTGGGTTCGTCCAGCAGAAACAGTCGCGGTGACTGCGTGAGCAGGGTCGCAATCGCCACCCGTTGCCGTTCGCCACCCGACAGGGTCTGCACGTCTCGCGCCTCGAAACCTTCCAGCCCCACCTCGCGCAACGCGGCTCGCGCCAGCGCTTCGTCGGCCTCACCCTCCC
>NZ_WTVM01000014.1 GCF_012910885.1 Azoarcus taiwanensis
CGGTGACATCGGTGGCACTGGTGCGCATGCTGCCGGTAAGCAACATGATTCTCAACGTCGGACTTTCGCTGAGCCGGGTCGGCAATCGCGCCTTCCTCTTCGGTACGCTTCTGGGCTTTATGCCCCAAGGCGTGGTCGCGGTGCTTGTCGGCAGTGGTGTCGGGGAGGAGGTTGTATTGCGCGGTGCGGTGCAGATCGGTATCGCCGCCGTGATTCTTGTGGTCGTGATGGTCTGGAGTGCGCGCCGATTGAGAGCGCGGAAAACATGATGCAGAAACTGATTCGTTCGCCGCACGCCTGGGTCGTGCTCGTGATGGTCCTTGCAACGTCGATCTTCGCGCTGCGCCTGAGCGGCCCCGCCGATCTCGAGGGCTATGCCCAGCATCGCAACGTCGGCTACGTGATGGACATGATGTGGCAGGGCAACTGGCTGGCCCAGCACGATATCCAGGGACGAATTCTGTCCAAGCCACCGTTGCATACGTGGACGATGGCACCCTTCGCGGCAGTCTTCGGGGTGGATCGCCTCGCGATGACCATACCTTCGTATCTTGCGGTGCTGGCGCTCGCTCTACTCGTTTTCCAGGTGGGACGGCAACGCTTTGGACTTCTGGCCGGGGGGCTGGCGGCGGTGGCGGTGATCATGGCGCCCACCATGTCCAAGCACATTGCGCTGGTGCGCTCGGATGCGCTGTTCTCGCTCGCCGTGGCAGTGGCGGCCTTTGCAGCTTATCGGGCCTGGGAGACAGGCCGGGGCTGGACCTTGTTCTGGGTGGCCAGCGGGTTCGCGACGCTGACCAAGGGCCCCCTGGGGCTCCTGATCGCGGCTTCGGGACTGCTCGCCTATTTCTGGGAGCGGCGGGGTAACCCTGCAGCGCTCAAGCCTCGCGGACGACAGCTGCCGGGGGTGATCCTGTTCGTTGTCATCAGCACCAGCTGGTTCGTCGCAGCCTGGTGGCAGCAGGGCTACGATCTGATCGACAAGATGATCTTCGACGAGCTGCTCGGCCAGGCGACCGGTGCGCGCAAGGACAGCATTCCGGGCGAGAACCTGCCCAAGCCCACCGCCTATCTGTTGCTGCGCTTTCTGCCGTTCAGCCTGTTCTTCTTCTATGCTCTTTGGCAGGTGTTCAAGCGCCCGGCAGCGGACGCGGGCGAGCGTCGGTTCGAGCGCTTTCTCGCAACATGGGTTCTGAGCGGTCTGCTGATCTTCTCACTTGCCGCTCATTTTCGCCCGGATCTGCTGTTGCCTTTATGGGCCGCTTGCGCCTTGCTCGCGGGCCGTGAAATGGCTCGGACGGCCGCGCGAATTGGCGAGGCGCGCTTCATGAGGATCGGAGCCGCGGTTTGCGTGGTTCTGCTCGGCTCCGTCTTTCTGACTTACCACACGGTGTTCGGCAAGCGGGCCGAGCGCTCCGAGCAGACCGGAGCGGTCGAGGCCGCGGCTCTGGCACTATCGGCGACCGATATCGATGCCGCTGGCCTGCATCATGTGGGTACGCCGGTGACGTTCCAGATGCATCTCGGCACCTTCCGGCCATGGCTGTCGCGGGAGGCGTTCCGGGAGGTCGCTGCCACCGAGGTGGTGCCGTTCTATCTGGCCGTGGATCGCGAGCCGGCTTGGCTGGAGGAGGAACTGGCAGCCTTCGTGGTCAAGCGGGTATTCCGCTGGCCGGAGGATGAAGCGGATCGCCGTATCGTCGAAGTGTTGAGGATCAGCCGCTGAGATGTTCGCCCCTGAATGAATAAGGGCCGCCCGAGGGCGGCCCTTATTCGTGGACAGTCTCAGTAGCTTACTGCTGAATCGGAATGATCAGGATCTCCACGCGACGATTCTGTGCGCGTCCTTCCGGTGTGGCGTTGCTTGCGATCGGACGGGTCATGCCGTAGCCGACGGCCTCGATGCGATTCGCCGAGACTCCGCTCTGGATCAGGTAGCTGCGCACGCTAAGCGCGCGGTTTTCGGACAGCGTCTGGTTATAGGCGGCCGAACCGGTAGAGTCGGTGTGGCCTTCGATGCGGACGATGGTGTCCGGATACTGGCTGACGCTGTATGCGAGCTGGTCGAGTACCGAACGGAACTGGGGTTTGACGTCGGCCCGATTGGTGTCGAAAGTAATGTTCTCGGGGGCTTGAAGGCGGATGGTGTCGCCTTCGCGCACGACGTCTACGCCGGTGCCTTGCATCTGCCGGCGCAATTCGGCCTCCTGCTGGTCCATCTGGCGGCCGATCAGACCGCCTACCGTCGCACCGACTGCTGCGCCGACCAGCACGCCGGCGGTCCGATCTCCACGTCCTGCCACGGCTCGGCCGAGTACGCCGCCAGCGACTGCGCCTACCGTGGCGCCGGTCGCGGTGCGGGCATGCTCTCCCTGGTAGGGGTTGGTTGCGCAACCCGTCACGACGAGGACGCTGGCTGCGGTAATGAGAATAGTCTTCTTCATGATGGTATTGCCTCCGTTGAAGCGGCTAGCTGATCGAGCCGCCGGTCTGTGTGTTTCGCTCATGTCGCTTGCGGGTTGCCAATGGTATGTAACAAGCGCACTTCATATTTTCATTTTCACCCTTTGTGTGCCCCTTGGCGAGCGCTGATCGTCAGTATTTGTAACTTAGCACCTGCTTTGACCCAAGGCCATTGTCCTATACCAGTAGTCAAGGTCGCGCGGGCTGTCGACGTCGTGCACTTCCCGGCCGACATGCACTCGCCAGCCAAGCGCCGCGAGCCTGGCCAGGGTCCGAGCCGCGACCGATGCCGTACTCCACGCGATGCCCTCGAACAGGCTGGGGTCGAAGCGATTCAGCCCGAACAGGGCGTAACCTCCGTCGGCGCAGGGGTTCATTACTGCGTCGGCCCTGGTCAGTGCGTTCGCGGCGTCTCGGAGCAACACCTTACTTATTTGAACGCAGTCAGTGCCGATCAGGATGACAGGCAGTTCGTCGATGCGTCTCATGACCGCTCTGGCCATGCGTTCGCCGAGGTCACCCTGTTCCTGCGGACTCAGCGACAAGCCGGGTGGCAGGGTGATGCCTTGCCAAGAGGGGGCGCCAGGTGCAGGATCCATGCATAACTCGACTTCGCCGACCGCGGACGAGATTGCAACGTCGAGGGTCCGTATGAGCATCACTCGCGCCAGCGCCGCCGCACCGTCTGCTCCGAGGGCGGGAATCAGCCGGGTCTTGACCCGACCCGGAACCGGCGCTTTCGCGAAAACGATGATGCGCGTCATCGGTAGCGCTCCGCAAGTCGCTCCGGCGATGCGCCGCGCCAGTAAGCGAATCTCAGTCGCCACATCAGCACGATTGTGGCGAGCGTGCCTCGGGCCGCCCAGCGGCGTCCCGAGGTGGTCACGCGTTCGCGCAGGCACAGTGGACGGGAGATCCGCTTGAGTCGGCGCGAGAGTTCGATGTCTTCCATCAACGGCTGATCCGGAAAGCCGCCGAGGCGTTCAAAAGCTTCGCGGCGCACGAAGATGGCCTGGTCCCCGGTCGCAATGCCGCTGAGTCGCGAGCGCAGGTTCATCATGTACGCGACCACGACGAGCATCCCTGGCCCATCAATGATCTCGACGTCGAAACGGCCCCACGCGCGATGGCGGCTCGCGAGACCGTCAAGTATCAGCCGGTCGGCGTCGGGGGGCAGATCCGTGTCCGCATGCAGGAACAGAAGAACGTTGCCGCACGCCGCGCGGGCGCCGGCATTCATCTGCCGCGCACGACCCTGCTTCGAGACGACCACCTGCGCGCCGGCCTCGTGGGCGATGCGAACGCTGTCATCGTCGCTGCCGCCGTCCGCGACGATGAGTTCCACTCCGTGTTCGCGCAGCGAAGCAAGCCTGGCCAGGCGGGTGGGCAACTGTGCTGCTTCGTTCAGGACAGGCATGACGATGGATAGTCGCGGACGCATAAGGTGCTCACCCAAGTCGCCAGGCATGGAAACGGCTCACCCACTCGAGCAGGGCCTTCGGCGCATGCGCCTTCTTCCACTCACCGGCGGCGTATTTGTTGGCCTCGGCCATCGTCGGGTAGGTGTGGATGGTGCCGAGGATCTTGTTGAGGCCGAGGCCGTGCTTCATTGCCAGCACATACTCCGCCAGCAGCTCGCCGGCATGCGCACCGACGATGGTGACCCCCAGGATGCGGTCCTTGCCGGGCAGGGTCAGTACCTTGACGAAGCCGTGGGCCTCGCTGTCGGCGATGGCGCGGTCGAGGTCGTCGATGCCGTAGCGGGTGATCTCATAAGCAATGCCCTTTTCCTTGGCCTCTAGCTCGTTCAGGCCGACACGCGCCACCTCGGGGTCGATGAAGGTGGCCCACGGGATCACCGAGTAGTCCGCGCGGAAGCGCCGGAGGTCGCCGAACAGTGCGTTCACTGCTGCATACCAGGCCTGATGGGCGGCGACATGGGTGAACTGGTAGGGGCCGGCTACGTCGCCCGCGGCGTAGATGTTGGGGTAGAGCGTCTGCAGATATTCGTTGGTTTCGACCGTTCGGTCGGTCGGGATGCCCAATTCCTCGAGGCCGTAGCCCTGTAGTCGCGCGACCCGGCCGACGGCGCACAGCAACTGGTCGAACACGATGCGCTTTTCCTCGCTGTCGTGCTCAACCACCAGCGTCTTCTCGCCTTGGACGATCTCGCAGCGCAGTGCCTTGTGCTCCGTCAGCACGGCCACGCCGTCGGCTTCGAGCGCGGCCCTGGCGAGTGCGCTGACTTCCTCGTCCTCGCGAACCATGATCCGCGGAGCTCGTTGTACCTGAGTGACCTGCGAGCCCAGTCGGGCGAAGCTCTGCGCCAGCTCGCAACCAATCGGCCCGCCACCCAGCACCACCAGACGTCGTGGCACTTCGTCGAGGCGCGCGAATTCGTCCCACAAGGTGTCGCTGGTGACGTAGCCGACCTCGTCCAGACCCGGCAAAGGCGGCACGAAGGGGCGTGCGCCCGCAGCGATAACGATGCTGCGTGCGGTCAGACGCCGGGTGCCGCCGTCGTTGAGCGCGATCTCCACCGTCCACGGGTTGATAAGCTTTCCGTAGCCTTGCAGTACCTCAACGCCGAGACCGGTATAGCGCTCGATGCTGTCGTGCGGCTCGATCGCGGCGATCACCTCATGGATGCGCTGCATCACCGCCTTGAAGCTGAAGCCGGGTTCCATGTCGGTCAGGCCATAGCGCGAGCCGTTTCGCATCTGACTCGCCACCTTGGCGCTTCGGATCAGCGCTTTGCTTGGCACGCAGCCGTAGTTCAGGCAGTCGCCGCCCATCTTGTGCGCTTCGATCAGCGTGACCTTCGCCTTCACCGCGGCGGCGATGTAGGCGGTGACGAGACCCCCGGCGCCGGCACCGATCACGATCAGGTTGCGGTCGAAGCGCTTCGGCCGTTGGTGATTCCAGCGGGCGTAGACCTTTCGCTTCTGCAATGCTTCGACGATGCGCCGCGCGATCAGCGGAAACACACCGAGCAGCGCGAAGGAGGCGATCAGCGCCGGTGACAGGATGCCGGCGGGCGAGTTGATGGAGGCCAGTTGGGTACCGGCATTCACATACACCACGGTGCCGGCGAACATGCCGAGCTGGCTCACCCAGTAGAAGGTGGCGGTGCGCATCGGCGTCAGCCCCATCACCAGGTTGATCAGGAAGAACGGGAACAGCGGCACCAGGCGCAGCGTGAACAGATAAAAGCCGCCCTCGCGCTCGATGCCGCGGTTGATCGCACCGAGCTTGTCGCCAAAGCGGGTCTGCACCCAGTCACGCAGCACATGGCGGGATACGAGAAAGGCCAGCGTCGCGCCGATGCTCGACGCGAACGAAACCAGCACGACGCCGGTAGTGAGACCGAACAGCGCTCCCGCCGCAATCGTCATCACCGCCGCGCCGGGCAGCGACAGCGCGGTCACCGCGACATACAGCGCGAAAAAGCCGCCGGTGACCAACCAGGGCGACTCGGCGCGCATCGCGGCGAAGCCGTCCTGGCCCTGCTTGAGGGCTTCGAAGCTCAGAAACTGGCCGAGGTCGAAAACGAAGTAGGCGCCGACCAGCGCGGCCACAAGAGTGACGAGGAGGATGCGTTTCATCGCCGCGCGCTCACAGTGCGCCGCCGCAACTGCTGCCCTGGCCGGCAGTGCAGCCGAAGCAGTGGTCGGCCACCCTTATGCCATGCGCGCTCAGGTCATCCTCCAGCAGATCGCGCAGGTGCGGACGGCCTTGGCCCGGCAAGGGCAGGCCAAGCTGCTGGTTGAAGTCGCAGTCGTACAGAAAACCCTGCCAGTCCACGCTGACCAGTGTCCGGCACATCACGTTGTCGAGGTTGGCCGCGGCGTAGTTGTGCTTGAGCAGGCGCATGTAGTCGTTGAACTGCCCTTTTGAAATCAGCGTGCTGCCAAAGCGCTGGATTGGCATGTTGGCGAGGGTGAACAACTGGTTGAAGACGATGCCGAAGTGCTCGGCCAGCTCCCGCTTGTAGGCGGCTTCGAGCTGCGCCTGCGCGGGTGGCAACACCGGCCCGAGCGGGTTGTAAACCAGGTTCAGCGTGAGACTGCTGTCTTCGGCGCCGTAACCGAGCGCGTTCAGTCGCTGGAGTGCGGCGATGCTCTTGTCGAACACCCCCTTGCCGCGTTGCTGGTCGACATTGGCCGCGGAGTAGCAGGGTAGCGACGCGACGATCTCGACCTGATGCGCGGCGAGAAATTCCGCCAGACCTTCCTGGCCCGGTTCGAACAGGATGGTGAGGTTGCAACGGTCGATGACCCGGGTGCCGAGCGCGCGAGCATCGCGCACCAGCTCACGGAACCCCTGGTGCAACTCGGGTGCCCCACCGGTGAGATCCAGCGTGCCCAGACGCCGGCGTTCGAGCACCTGCGGAATCAGGGCCATGGTTTCGCGGTCCATCATCTCGGTGCGCTTGGGGCCGGCATTGACATGACAATGCACGCAGGTCTGGTTGCAGCGGTAGCCGATATTGACCTGCAGCGTGTCGAGCTGCTTGCGCCGGATGGGCGGAAACTGCGTGTGCTGCAGCAGGGGCAGGGTGGCGTGCATCGAGGCTCCTTTCTTGATCGTTTTGGTTTCAACGTGAGCTTGGTCGTGCCTGAAGCCCGAACCTTACACGCCGGGTCACATGCTGAGGTGGATGCTGTAAGGCGCGGCGGGTTCCGAACGACATAGGGGCATATCTTCAACTCGAGGCCAATCCTCCATGAAACCGAACCATCTGTTCGCTGCCTTCGTCCTCGCGATTCCGACCGCCGTTCCCGCGCAGGACGCGCCTGCCACACCCAGCCTGTTCTCGGCCGCGACCGTCGGAGAGCCGGTGCCGCCGCCATGGCGACACCAGGCGTTGCCGCGGGTGCCTGCCGAGAACCGGTTTGCGTTGGTCGAGGAGGGCGGGCGTACCGTGCTCAGGGTGGACTCCGCGCAGGCCGCCTCCACCAAGATGCATCCGCTCGATGTCGACCTAGCGCGCACGCCGTCGCTCGAATGGAGCTGGAAGGTGTCGAACGCGGTCGCGGCTTCGGACTTTCGCCATAAGCAGGGCGATGATTATGCCGCGCGCGTCTACGTGTTGTTCGATTATCCGGTCGAGCGTCTTTCGTTCGGTGACCGCATGCGAATCTCGCTCGCGTGTGGCCTGCATGGCGCGGAGCTGCCGACCGCCGCCATCGCCTATGTGTGGGGTACCGCGCAGCCTCCCGGTGCAACCGGCCCCAATCCCTACACCGACCGGGTGCAGATGATCGTAATCGACAGTGGCGAGGCCAACGCCGGACGCTGGCAGACGGTGAGGCGGAACGTCGCGCGCGACTTCGAGGCGGTGTTCGGCGAGCCTGCGCCACGCGTGGTCGGAATTGCGGTGAGCGCCGATACCGACAACACTGGCGAAACCGTCACCGCCTGGTTCGGCGACATTCGGTTCTTGGACCGACTGGAGTAGCTCTTCGAGGAGTGCGCCTGAAAAGGCCTCCTCCTCCTTCAAGGGGGAGGCTGGGAGGGGGATGGGTTACACCCCCCGCCGCTTGATCACCGGATCGCGCAGGGTGACGAACTCTTCGGCCGCGGTCGGGTGGATGCCCACGGTGGTGTCGAAGTCGGTCTTGGTCGCGCCCATCTTCACCGCGATGGCGATGCCCTGGATGATCTCCGGCGCATCTGGACCGACCATGTGGGCACCGAGCACCCGGTCGGTGACCGGGTCGACGACCAGCTTCATCAGCGTGCGCTCCTCGCGGCCCGAGAGGGTGTGTTTCATCGGACGGAAGCGTGCGGCGTAGACCGCGATCTCGTCATGGCGCTCAAGCGCGGCCTCCTCGGAGAGGCCGACCGTCGCGACTGGCGGTTGGCTGAATACGGCCGACGGCACGCAGTCGTGGTCGGCGCTGGATGGCTTGCCACCGAACAGCGTCATCGCCAGCGCCTGGCCTTCACGAATGGCGACTGGGGTCAGCGCGATGCGGTTGGTGACGTCGCCGACCGCGTGTATCCCGGGTACACTGGTTTGGCCGTAGGGATCGACGACGATGCCGCCCTGGGTGTCGGTTTCGATGCCGAGCGCCTCAAGGCCGAGACCGGCGGTGTTCGGCACTCGCCCGGTCGCGTACATGACGAGATCGAAGGGTTGCTGCGCGGCGGCGAGGTTTTCGCCATCGACGTCGAGCAGGCCGTCACTGCGCCGGCGGATCGCGGTCACCGTGCTGCCGAGCGCGATGTCGATGCCCTTGCGTCGCATCTCCTCGTTCAGGTGGGTGCGTACATCACCGTCGAAGCCGCGCAGGATCTGCTCGCCGCGATAGCTCAGGCAGACCTCGGCGCCGAGGCCATGAAAGATCCCGGCAAACTCGACTGCGATGTAGCCGCCACCGACCACCAGCACTCGTCGGGGCGGCGTCTTGAGTTCGAACACTTCGTTCGATGTGACGGCATGCTCGGCGCCGGGGATGTCCGGTACGAAGGGCCAGCCGCCGGTGGCGATGAGGATGTGCCGGCAGCGGAACTGTCGGTCGCCGACCGCGACCATGCCGGGCGCGGGGATGCGGGCTGCGCCGGTGACGATCTCCACGCCTGCGTCGGTCAGAAGACGCTCGTAAATGCCGCTCAGGCGAGCCACTTCACGGTCGCGTGCCTCGGCCAGTCGCTGCCATGAGAAACCGGGGCGGGCCCGTTCCCAGCCGAAGCCGACCGCGTCTTCGAAGTCCTCGCCGAAGTGGGCGGCGAGCACCATGAGTTTCTTCGGCACGCAGCCACGGATCACGCAGGTGCCGCCCAGCCGGTGGTTCTCGGCGATGGCCACGCGTGCGCCGAGTCGCGACGCCACGCGCGCGGCGCGCACCCCGCCGGAGCCGGCGCCGATTACGAAGAGGTCGAAGTCGAAAGCGTCCATTCGCTCGGTATCCTTGTTTGAGATGGGATGGCTCGGGGCGCTCGTGATGCGGTCAGCTTCGTCGCTCGCCTAGTGCCACGACCCAACTGATGGCCTCGAGCTCGGCCTCTGTCACGTCCGAAAGTGTCAGCGACGGCAGGGACGCGATGGCGCGCTCGGCTGCGCCGCGGTCGTGCGATTCGATGCAGGTCACCAGATGCAGCAGGCCACCGAGCGTGCCGCGGCGGTGAAGCAGCGCGTCGGCGACGTCGTCCGCGAGATTGATCTCGGTCACAAGATCACTCATCGGTTGTGACAGCACCGCGTCGAGCAGCGAAAGGGTGCCGGTCATGAAGGCCTTGTCGGCGAACTCATCATTTGGGCTTATGCGCTGCGCAAGCAGCTCCATGGTCTTGCCGCGCATTGCGGCCAGTTCGGTGAGCGGCGTCGGGTAATCGACGCCCGGCTGTTTACTGTAGAGAAGTAGCTGGACCCAGCGTTGCAGTTGCCGGCGACCCAGCACCAGCACTGCGGATGAGATCGTGTCCACCGGTTTGCGCAGGCCGACGGCGGCCGAATTGACCAGCCTGAGCAGGTTGTAGGTCAGGGCGGCGTCCTGCTTGATGGTGTCGAAGATCTCGGTCGATTCACTGTCGTCCAGAATGTGCCCCAGCAGGCGCATCAGGAGCCGCGCGGTCGGATCGGGGCGCCGAGTACTCAGGACATCGGGTCTGGCGAAGTAATAGCCCTGAAATAGCTCGAACCCCAACAACCTGCAGTACTCGGCCTGGTCGCGGCTGTCTACCTTTTCTGCCAGCAGCGTCGCCGGCCAGCGCTTGAGGGTGTCGACGATTGCCGGAAGCTCCTCACGCTGGTGCGCGAGCAAGTCGATCTTGACGTAATCGACCAGATCGAGGAGTTCGTCGAAGCTCTCGTCATAGGCGAAATCGTCCAGCGCCAGAGAAAAGCCATTTGCCTTCAGTTGTCGGCAGCGGCCGATGACTTCCGGGCTCGCAGTGACGGTCTCGAGCAGTTCGAGCACGATTTGCTCTCGCGGCAGAAACTCGACCAGATCGCTGTGAAGCAGATCGGCACTGACGTTGATGAAACCTTTGTGATGTCCGAGCACCTTGGCCGCACCCATTTGCCCGAAAGTGTGGCTGATGACGCTTGCCGTGGCATGCAGGTCGTTGGTGACGTTGCTGCTGTTGACGAACCCGGTGCGAAAAAGCAGTTCGTAGGCGAAGAGCCCCCCTTCACGTTCGAGGATTGGCTGCCGCCCGAGAAAGACTTCCTGTCTGGACATCGGTTGAAAAGGGTGAGTGAATTCGACGATGTTACCCGAGCCTGAACGCCGACGCCTAACACCGCTCCGGTATGTTGCAGATTTGCAAAGTGCGCCCATTTACGCTCGTGGCTGCGCTTTCTGAAGAGAGCAGCCGAAGGGCCGCGCGCGGCGGGTGGCCCTCAGTCTCCCTGTTCTGTCACCCCCTCGCGGAAGCGGCGCGCGGCCTCGCGCATGAAAGCCATGTGCTTGCGGTAGTTGCGGCAATACACGCACATCGCGTTGTGCGTCGACAGTGCCGCTTTCTCCTGCCACTTCAGCGGCCGGTCGAGCTCTTCGGACATCAGTCGTGTGGCCTGTTTGCAATTGATCATCGCGCGGCTCCCTTGAACCAGTTGTCTTCCAGGCATTCACGTAGTCCGAGGCGGGCGCGGTGAAGGATGACCCAGCAGTTGTTTTTCGAGATGCCGAGCTCGCGGCAGATCTCGTCGGTTTCGAGTTCGAGCATCTCCCGCATCATGTAGATGCGCGCGAGCTTCTCCGGCAGATGATTCACGCAGGCGTCGAAGATCGTCCAGAACTGCTTTTGAGACAGCACCTCGTCCGGGTTCGACCAGGTGGCCGGGCCGTCCTCATGGTTCCAGTAACCGGACGACCACATCATCTTGCGGTTGAAGAGGGCATCCATGCCGTCATCGCCGTCCTCGTCCTGCGCGGCGAGATCGCTGCGGCTGATCTCGCGCGCGTTCCTGCGGATATGGTCGACGATCTTGTTGCGGAGGATGGCGAACAACCAGGTCTTGATCGCCGAGCGACCGGCGAAGCCATGTTCGCTGTTCATCGCGGCGACCAGGGCTTCCTGCACCATGTCCTCGGCCGTCGCGGCGTCGCGCAGTTGCATCTGTGCAAAGCGCAGCATGTCCCGGCGAATGCTCTCGATCGACGGACCGCTCCAATCGATCCGACTGCCGGGCGGGGAATGTTCGCTCATCGGGAATGTCTCCTCATTGCCCTCGTGCTGTGTCGCGCAATGCGCGAGTGAGGTCGGGATCGCGCTTTCCAGGCCCGCAAAGTTGAACTCATTACGTTGCGCCGAGCGAGACTGCAAGCGCGTCCACCTCGAACTGAATATAGCCGGGGATCTCCTGATTGCGTTCCTCGAGCGTAGCTGATCCGGATTGCTGCGTCGTTTGTACGGCCATTTCCTTACAAGATGCTTTGACGCGGAAACCTCAGTTGAACGCTTCAAATGATCTTGAATGCCCAACAATACCCCAGCTTTGCATCTTCGACTGCGATCCCCAGAGGGGTGAGTCCGCTACATGTCCAACTGCGGGCCAGGTTCAAGCCAGACAGCGCAGCGGAGGACGATGTCGTGCGCCTTCTGTTTCTAGACATAGCTTCTGCTGGAGCCGATCATGTGGCGGTGGGTGCGACATGTGGCGCCGCGCGGGCACAGTGCGGAGGGGAAGAATGAAAGGGGGGCGAATCGATTCAGTGAAGGTCAGATACCCGTATTCGACGATGATCCCAGCAGTTGCCGCGGTGGCAATGACGACTGTCTGGCTACGGTCGTCGGGAAACAGCGCTGCGTCGTGGCTGCCAATGATACCCGCTGGTTTCGTCGCTTGGACCCTGCTCGAGTACCTATTGCACCGCTTCGCGCTGCACGGCATTGAGCCGTTTCGTCGCTGGCATCTGGAACACCATCGGGATCCTGCCAAGCCCTTGCAGACACCCGTGCTTTTCAGCCTGATGTTGGTGGGCGCTTTCGTGTCGCTGCCTTTCGCCTTGCCCGATGCGCACGCTCCTGCGTTGTTCGCTGTCGGCCTGTGCATCGGGCAAGTGTCCCAGGAGATCGTACATCACCGTCTGCATCGGACCGATTCACCGTCGAATCGCTGGCTCGCTGCGCGTTGGCGCGAACATGGCTACCACCACGAGGTGGACGGTAATGCCGCTTATGGAACATGTACCGGATTCTGGGATCGGGTTTTCGGCACCAGTCCGCGCCAAGACCGCCACATCTCATGAAGCGGTTGTGTCAAGAAAGGCCCTCCGCGGTCGTCCCGATAGCTTTCAAGCTGCCGTTACTCATTACCCGGATGGGTCATCCCCATCGGGTCGATCCAGCGGTCGAACTGCTCGCCGGTGACATGGCCAATTGCGAGGGCAGCCTCACGCAGCGTTGAGCCGTCCTTGTGAGCTTTCTTGGCGATCTCGGCCGCCTTGTCGTAGCCGATGTGGCGGTTGAGTGCAGTGACCAGCATCAGGTTGCGGGCGAGGTTGTCGCGGATGCGCGGCAGATTGGGGGCGATCCCGCGGGCGCAGTGCAGGTCGAAGGAGCGGGCGGCGTCGCCGAGCAGGCGGATGCTCTCAAGCACCGCGTGCGCGATGACTGGCTTGTAGACATTGAGTTGGAAGTTGCCCTGACTGCCTGCGAAGGCCACCGTTGCGTCGTTGCCGAACACACGGGTGCACACCATGGTCAGCGCCTCGGACTGGGTCGGGTTGACCTTGCCCGGCATGATCGAGCTGCCCGGTTCGTTCTCCGGGATTTGCAACTCGCTGATACCGGTTCGCGGTCCGCTTGCGAGCCAGCGTACGTCGTTGGCAATCTTGAACAGCGCAACGGCCAGTGTTCGCAGGGCAGCACTGAAACTTACCAGCGCATCGTGCGATGCCAGCGCCGCAAAACGGTTCGTCGCGACGCGAAATGGCTGCCCGGTCTCGCGGGCAATAAAGTGCGCGCAGCGTTCGCCGAAGCGCGGGTGTGCGTTCAGTCCGGTGCCTACGGCGGTGCCGCCGATGGCCAGCTCGTGCAAGCCGATCTGTGCGGCCTCGATCGCATCGAGCGCGAAGTCGATCTGCGCGACCCAACTGCCGATCTCCTGGCCGAGGGTGATCGGCGTGGCGTCCATCAGATGGGTACGGCCAGTCTTGACCACGTTGGCGTAATCATGAGATTTGGCCGTCAATGTCTTGCGCAGCGCCAGCACCGGCGGAAGCAACTCGCGGTGCAGGGCGAGCACCACGGCGACATGCATCGCTGTCGGAAAGGTATCGTTCGAGGATTGCCCGCGATTCACATCATCATTCGGGTGGACCGGGTGTTTGCCGCCTAGAGGCTGACCCGCGAGTTCGTTGGCGCGGTTGGCGATCACTTCGTTCGCATTCATGTTCGACTGGGTGCCGCTGCCGGTCTGGAATACCACCAGCGGGAAATGCGCGTCCAGGTCACCGGCGAAGACTTCTTCGGCCGCGTGCACAATGAGTGTGGCTTTTCCGCTGTCGAGCTCGCCCAATTCCGCGTTGGCAAGCGCCGCCGCTTTCTTCAGCACGCCGAAGGCATGCACGATCGATGTCGGCATGCAAAAACGCTCGCGCCCGATGTCGAAATTGCTGATCGAGCGTTGTGTTTGCGCGCCCCAGTAGCGATCCGCCGGTACCGGGATTTCGCCGAAGCTGTCGGTTTCGATTCGTGTGTCCATATGTTGATTGTAGGCTCCGGAACGATATTTGCTCGCAGTCAGCTGAATGCTTCGATACGTTATTGCTGTCGGCAGACTGCTCGTTGGGGACGGCTGATCGCTGCTTGCCGCGCGGGGCACTGCGGATAATCGTGGTGAGCCGCTGCCGGTCATGTGGCCTGACCGTCCCGTCAGGGCTGGCGCTCACGATCGCTGAACGCGCCTCGTGTGCAAAGCCTTGCACCTGAGCCGGAGCCTCCTTAAGCTGCCGGTTCTCTTCGGCTGGTTTGCTGAAGCCCCGGGGATTCATTCGGTAATGGAAGCGAGCAGATGATCAAGAAGGCCTTGAGTGCCTTGGTGCTGTTGCTGTTGGTTGGTCTTGGTACTCTTACGTGGGCGGAGTTGGTGCCGTCTGCTGCGTCGGAGGCAGTTCCGACCCTGGATCAACTCGAAGCCCGAAAAAGGATGGTCGAGGATGCGAGCGACCTGAGCGAGGATCAGCGCCGGCGTCTGCTTGAGATCTATGACCAGACGCTTGGCTACCATCAGCAGCTGCGGCAGACCAATGCCGAGGCCGAGGCACTCAAGAACCTGCTGTATGCGGCGGCTGACCGCATTGTCAGCCTGCGAGAGCAGGCACAACAACCGCCGTCGGCGCTCGTGCTGGAGCCGGAAGCCGAATCCAGCCTTGAGGTGCTTGAAACCTTCATCAGCGCGCGGGAGGAGTGGTTGGCGGTGGCCCGCGATTCCTTGCGTTCGGCCGAACGCGAGCTGGCCCGTTTGATCGGGGGCAGTGCCGCTCTCGGCGAGCGCATCGCCAGTCGGACGACCGCGATCGACCAGATCCAGCGCGAGCTCGCGGCCTTGCCCGCGGACAGCACCGATCTCGCTCACCGTGCACGTGTCGACAACCTGCGGGTTCGCAAGGCGTTCAACCAGGCCGCACTCGCCCTTCGACAGCACGAGCTCGCCAATCTCGGAGAGCTGACTGCCCTGAACCAGGCGATCCGCGACTCCAGTAATCGCACCATTGCCGGTTTGCAGGCCGAGCTTGAGCAACTCCGTGAGCGTGGGCAGCAGGTGCGTGAAGCGATTGCACGCGAGGCTGTCGAGCAGGCAGACCGTCTTCGCGATGACGCGGCACGCCTGCCGCCCGAGGTGCTTGCGCTGGCCGATCAGAACCGAGAATTGCGTGCTGAGCAGGCCAACCTGGTCGCTCAGGAGCAAAGCGTTGCCGCAGCGTTGCAGCGCGCGAGACAGGAACGCGATGAATACCGCGCCGACTTCGAACGCATCCGCAACCGGGTTGAAGTTGTCGGTCGAAGCGAGGCGATCGCCAAGGTGCTGCATGCGCGTCGAGCCGCGCTACCTTCGCTCCAGACTTACCGCTCGGAGAGGATGACGCTCGAAAGCGCCATCCGGGCCGCAATCGAACGTCAGCTGAACGTCGATGATCTGCTGATGGCGGCACCCATTCTGCGTATCCGCTTCCATGATGTGCTGTCGGGGGCTGCCGACACTGCCGATGTTGAAACCAGTGAGCAGTTGCGTTCCGAGACGGACAGGCTTCTGGATGCTTACGCCGAGTCGTTGAACGAGCTTCAGCAAGGTTACGCGAGACACCTCAACAGCCTGACGAATCTCGACGTGGCGGTCAGAGAGCGTTTCGATGTCGCACAGCAATACGTCGAGTACATCGAGGAGCAGTTGCTATGGATGCCGAACACCAACCTTGCCGCATTGGTGGCGGTGGACTATCCGGACTGGACGCGTTGGGCGCTTGATCCCGGGACCTGGGTGCCAATTGCAGGCGGCTGGCTGGACTTCACCGCCCGACACTGGATGAGCATTCTGCTTGTGCTCATTCTTTTACATGCGCTGCGACGTTTCAATCGCAGCGCGCGCCGCCGGCTGGAGTACATCGATCAAGCGCTCAACCGGGTCAAGACCGATTCTTCCCGTCGCACGCTGGAGGCCGTCTTCTTGGCCGCCTTGCGCGTGCTACCGGGGCCGCTGGCCTTGTTTCTCGTCGGCAAGGCGATGCAAGGTTTCGTCGACCCGCTGGCGGTTGCCATCGGCGACGGGCTGGTCAATGCCAGCCTGCTGCTTGGATACCTGTTGTTCGTTGTTCAACTGATTCGCCCAAACGGGATCGGAGCCCGCCATCTGCGCTGGTCGCCTCGCGCCTGTGCTGCGCTGGAGCGGCCTTTGCGCGGCTTCACGACCTTCTTCACCAGTGCAGTGTTCGTGATCACCTTGCTGGGCGCGAGTGAAGCGCCGGCTGCCGCGCAAGCCGTCGGCAGCATCGTGTTCGCATCCGTGATGGGGGCGATCTTCATCATGGTGCGCAAGTTGTTCGGCGAGCAGGGGGCCATGCGGGCCTGTATTCGTGAAGACTTTGCCGGCACCTGGGCCCACCAACTCCATTTTCTTTGGTATCCGCTGGCGCTGGCGACCCCGCTTGCGCTCGGGCTTGCTTCGCTCGGCGGCTATTACTACACCGCAATGCATTTCACCGGGCGGATCCTGATGACGGTCTCGTTCATCTTCGTGGTGTTCGTCGTCACCGGGGTGATCCTGCGCTGGCTCTACGTCACAGAGCGCCGTTTGCGCTACGAGGATGCAATTCGCCGACGGGATCAGTTGCGTGCCCAGCGCGCGGAGAGCGGGAGTGACGACAAGAGCGGTGAGGACGCCGGGGATGTCATCGTCGTCGAAACGCCGGAGGTCAATTACGAGTCGCTAAGCGAACAGTCGCGCCGGCTCGTCCATACCGGCTTCCTGTTCGCGGTGCTGTTTGGTACCTGGGGGATCTGGGCCAACCTGATTCCTGCGCTTGGTTTTCTGGAGGCGACCAATCTGCCCTTTGAAACCACGCGCTTGGTCGATGGTGTCAGCACGGTGATGCCGATCACGCTGGCCGATCTTGTCATCGGGTTGTTCATCGTCATCGTGACTTTTCTTGCAGCGAAGAATCTGCCGGGCATTCTCGAGCTCAGTCTGCTGCAGCGGCTGCCGCTTGATCCCGGTGCGCGCTATGCGATCACCGCGTTGTCGCAATACCTGATCGCGGGTATCGGCCTCATCATCGCGGTGCAGACCATTGGCTTTCAGTGGAGCGGCTTGCAATGGCTGATCGCGGCGCTAGGTGTGGGTCTCGGCTTTGGTTTGCAGGAGATCGTGGCCAACTTCGTGAGCGGCATCATTCTGCTCTTCGAGCGTCCGATCCGCGTAGGTGATGTGGTGACCATCGACGGCACGACCGGTGTGGTGACCCGCATCCAGATCCGCGCGACCACGATCACCAACTACGACAAGCAGGAACTCATCGTTCCCAACAAGGAATTCATCACCGGGCGGTTGATCAACTGGACCTTGAGCGACAAGCTCAACCGCATCCTGATACCGGTGGGCCTCGCCTACGGGGAGGACGCCGACAAGGCGCTCAACTTGATGCGCGAGGCCGCGGTGGAAATCCCCGAAGTGCTGGACGATCCGGCACCCGCGGTGAGTTTCGAATCTTTCGGCGATGATGCGCTGATGCTCTATCTGCGCGCTTACCTGGCCAACATGGACAATCGGCTGGCCACCATCACCGCACTGCACCGAGGCATCTACAACAAGTTCAACGCGGCAGGGTTGTCGATTGCGTTCCTGCAACGCGACGTACACCTGGATCTCAAGCACCCGCTGGACATCCGTCTGCGGCGTGCCGGCCCGCGTGATACTGAGCGCGAGGCGTCGACGGGCGATTCAGCCTGACGCCCGCTTCAGCTCAGCCGTGAAAAACCCAGATAGCGGGACTGGAAACGGGTCTTGCCAGCGGCGAGGAAGGCATCGAAATCCCAGTCTTCGGGAAGCAGCAGCGACGTATGCTCGGGTTTGATCACGTACGTGTCGGCAGAGACGGTCGAGCCGTCGGCAAGCGTGACCTCCACGGTTTCGCGGCGGTATTGCTCGCCTTCGAAAGCGTCCAGCCGCTCGAGCGCCGCCGGGTCGACGCTGCGGTAGAGCACGCCCTGCACCTGGGCGCCCGGGCAAGCCTGCATGCCCGGGTAATCTTCGTCCCGCACCGCATGACGCGAGAAGCCGGCGAGCGAGGCCGGCTCACCACTGACACTGCGGCCGCAGACTGCCGACATGATGTCGACGCACATCAGCGTGCCGTAGGTAAAGCAATGGGTGGTCACCTTCGCAGGCGCCTCAGCGAACGACCTGGGTGAGTTCGCCTGCCTTGTAGCGGGCAGCGAACTGCTCGAGCGAGACCGGTTTGATGCGGCTCGCCTGACCGGCGCAGCCGAAGGCCTCGAAGCGTGCCTTGCACACTGCCTTGGCGGCTTCACGGGCCGGCTTGTTGAACTCGCGCGGGTCGAACTTGGACGGATTCTCGAACAGGAACTTGCGCACCGCGCCCGTCATTGCCAGGCGGATGTCGGTGTCGATGTTGATCTTGCGTACGCCGTGCTTGATCGCGGTCTGGATTTCCTCGACCGGTACGCCGTAGGTCTCCTTCATGTCGCCGCCGTATTGGCGGATGATCTCGAGGAGCTCCTGTGGCACCGAGCTTGAGCCGTGCATCACCAGGTGGGTGTTCGGGATGCGGGCGTGGATGGCCTTGACGCGCTCCATCGAGAGGATGTCGCCGGTCGGCTTGCGGGTGAACTTGTAGGCGCCGTGGCTGGTGCCGATGGCGATCGCGAGCGCGTCGCAGTCGGTCTGGCGTACGAAGTCGGCTGCCTCGTCGGGATCGGTCAGCAGCATCGAGTGGTCCAGCGTACCTTCGGCACCGATGCCGTCCTCTTCGCCGGCCTGACCGGTTTCGAGCGAACCGAGGCAGCCGAGTTCGGCCTCGACGGTGACTCCGATGGCGTGGGAGAACTTGACCACCTCGCGGGTCACCGCGACGTTGTATTCGTAGTCCGACGGGGTCTTGCCGTCTTCGCGCAGCGAGCCGTCCATCATCACGCTGGAGAAGCCCGAGCGGATCGCGGCCATGCACACCGCCGGTGACTGGCCGTGGTCCTGGTGCATGACGACCGGAATCTGCGGATAGGCCTCGATGGCAGCGTCGATGAGGTGGCGCAGAAACGCCTCGCCGGCATATTTGCGGGCGCCGGCCGAGGCCTGCATGATCACCGGGCTGTCGGCTTCCGCGGCGGCTTCCATGATGGCTTGTACCTGCTCAAGGTTGTTCACGTTGAACGCGGGCAGGCCATAGGTGTTCTCGGCGGCGTGGTCGAGCAACTGGCGCATGGCGACTAGGGGCATGGTAGATCTCTCCGTGGATGCCGTGCCTTGACGCACGGCGTTGTTCTCAGGCCGGATTTTACCGCCCCGGGGTTACGATGTCAGATCCGGCGTGAGGATTCAGATCGGATTGGCGACATGGACCGGTGGCGGGTGTTCGCCGATTTTGACGATCTTCAGGGTGTTGGTGCCGCCTTTCGAGCCGATCGGTTCGCCCACGGTGAACACGACCAGGTCGCCGCGCTCGACGACGCCCTGGTCGAGCAGTAATTGCTCCGCTTCCCACAACAGCAGGTCCCGGTCCTGGTGAGTCTGAGACATCAACAGCGGGTAGACCTCGCGGAACAGCGTCATCTGATTGCGGGCGGTTTGCTCCGGCGTCAGTGCGTAGATTGGCAGACCGCCGTTGACGCGGCTCATCCACAGCGCGGTCGAGCCGGTTTGGGTCAAGGCCGCGATCGCCTTGACCTTGAGGTGATAGGCGGTCCAGATCGCGGCCATCGCGATGGACTGGTCGATCTGGGTGAACACCCGGTTGAGGAAATCCCGGTCGAGCGTGACTTCGGCGGATTTTTCGGCTTCGAGGCACACCCGGCTCATCGCTTCGACGACTTCGACCGGAAAGCTGCCGGAGGCGGTCTCGGCGGACAGCATGACCGCGTCGGTACCATCGAGCACTGCGTTGGCCACATCCGACACTTCGGCGCGTGTCGGTACCGGGCTGGTAATCATCGACTCCATCATCTGGGTTGCGGTAATGGTCAGCTTGTTGCGCTCTCGCGCCGCTCGTAGCATACGCTTCTGCAAGGCCGGGACCGCCGCGTCGCCGACCTCGACGGCGAGATCACCGCGCGCGACCATGATGCCGTCGGAGGCATCCAGAATCTCTTCGAGATTCGCCACAGCCTCGGTGCGCTCTATCTTGGCGATGAGGAGCGCCTTGCCGCCCGCGGCCCGCATGAGTTGCCGGGCCATATACATGTCGGCCGCGCTCTTCGGGAAGGAGACCGCGAGAAAGTCGGCGCCGAGCTGGGCTGCGGTGCGGATATCCTCCATGTCCTTGGCGGTCAGTGCCGGTGCGGACAGGCCGCCGCCCTGACGGTTGATGCCCTTGTTGTTCGACAGTTCTCCGCCGACCCTCACGCGAGTGTGAATCTCGTTGCCGCGAACCTGCTCGACATCGAGTTTGATCCGGCCATCGTCCAGAAGCAGCACGTCACCGGGTTTCACGTCGCGCGGCAGATCCTTGTAGTCGAGGCCGGCGCGGCCACTGTCGCCCATCTCGCAGTTCGAGTCGAGTATGAAAGGCGTGTTCGGCGCGAGCGTCACCTTGCCGTCGCGGAAGCGCCCGACGCGTATCTTGGGGCCCTGCAGGTCCGCGAGAATCCCGACGGGTCGCCGGGTGCGCATTGCGACCTCGCGTATCGCCTCGGCGCGGGCGACGTGGTCCTCAGCCTTGCCGTGCGAAAAGTTCATGCGAACGACATCGACGCCGGCGTTCACCATGCGTTCCAGAACGAGCGGGTCGGTCGAGGCGGGACCGAGCGTGGCGACAATCTTGGTGTGGCGAGGCATGTGGGCTTCCGTTTGGTTTGGCGTGGATCGGGCGGCAGACTGGATTATCGTCGCCTATTATGAAATTTAGGGACTGCCTGGGGAAGAGCATGAACTGGAGCATCGCGCTGATCGTACTGGCCGCCGGGCTCTTCGCCTGGTTTGCGCTGACTGCCTTGAACTCGCGTGTGCGTGAGCGGCGCATCAGTCCAGCGAAACGGACGTTTTCGCCGTTTCACGCGGTCGCGATCAGGCCGCGAGGCGTCGGGTGCGAGATGGCGAAAGCACTCAGCGGACGTCGCTTTCTTGCTGACGAGGCACCTCGTTTGCCGCTCGACCATTGCGACCGTGAGGATTGTCGCTGCATGTACGTGCATTTCGATGATCGGCGGCGGGGCGAAAGACGGATCTGGGCGACAGTGGCGCCAGACGGCGGCGACCGCCGCGACCGGGGGCCGGGGCGGCGTGTCGCGGATCGGTTCGGATTCGGCTGAAGCGGCGCGATCCGAGCCGACCGGGTAGCGCTCAATCAGCGAAGCGGGCCTCGAGTGCCGCGATCGCGGGTAGTGTCTTGCCTTCGAGGAATTCGAGGAAGGCGCCGCCGCCAGTCGAAATGTAGCCAACATCCTGCGCAATGTGAAATTTGGCGATCGCGGCCAGCGTGTCGCCACCACCGGCAATCGTAAAGGCCTCCGAGTGGGCGATTGCCGAGGCCATCATCTTGGTGCCGCCGGCAAACTGGTCGTGCTCGAACACGCCCACAGGCCCATTCCAGACGATGGTGCCCGCGTGGGCGATGATGTCCGCGAGCCGGGCCGAGGTTTTCGGGCCGACGTCGAGGATGCGGTCGTGAGGGCCGACTTCGTCGACCGGAATGCGGTTGGCGCGTGCCAGGGCCGAGACTTCGTCGGCAACCACGACATCCACGGGCAGCGGCACTTCGGCGCCGCGCTCTTTCATCATGTCCATGATGGCCTGGGCTTCCTTGACCAGCTCGGGTTCGGCGAGCGATTCGCCGATGCGCTTGCCGGAGGCGAGCAGGAAGGTGTTGGCGATGCCGCCTCCGACGATAAGCTGGTCGACCTTCTCGGCCAGGGTCTTGAGAATGGTCAGCTTGGTCGACACCTTGGCGCCGCCGACGATGGCGACCAGCGGGCGTGCGGGGTTCTCGGTTGCACGCGACAAGGCGTCGATTTCGGCGCCCATCAGCATGCCGGCACAGGCGACCGGCGCGAAGCGGGCCATGCCATGGGTCGTGGCCTCGGCGCGGTGGGCGGTGCCGAAGGCGTCATTGACGTAGATGTCGCACAGCGCAGCCATCTTGCGGGCGAGTTCCTCGTTGTCCTTCTTCTCGCCCTTGTTGCAGCGGCAGTTCTCCAGCAGCACGACCTGGCCCGGTTGTACCTCGAAGCCGCCATCGACCCAGTCGGTGACCAGCTTGACCGGCTTGCCCAGCAGCTGCCCGAGGCGAACCGCCACCGGCATCAGTGTGTCTTCGGCGCGAACCTCGCCCTCGGTCGGCCGGCCGAGGTGGGAGGTGACCATGACCGCTGCACTATTCTGCAGGCAGTATTCGATGGAAGGGATGGAGGCGCGGATGCGGGTATCTTCGACGATATTGCCGGCTTCGTCCTGCGGCACGTTGAGATCGGCACGGATGAAGACCTTCTTGCCGCGTACATCGAGTTCGCTGAGTTTCTTGACTTGCATGTTGGTTCCGGATGAAAAAATGCCCTGCTGTGCAGGGCATAGTCGTCAGAGGGCGAGAGTCACTTGGCCTCGGCCAGCACGCGCGCGGCGTCCAGCATCCGGCAGGAATAGCCCCACTCGTTGTCGTACCAGGCCAGCACTTTCACCAGATTGCCGTCGATGACGCGGGTCTGAGTTGCATCGAATACTGACGAGTGGCTGTCGTGGTTGAAATCGCTGGACACCAGCGGATCCTCGTTGACCGCGAGCACGCCTTTGAGTGCGCCGGCGGCGGCTTCCTTCATCAGCGCGTTGATCTCGTCCTTGCTGGTTTCGCGGCGGGCCGTGAAGGTGAGGTCGACCAGCGACACGTTCATCGTCGGCACGCGCAGCGCAAAGCCGTCCACCTTGCCCTTGAGCGAAGGCAGCACCAGACCGACCGCCTTGGCCGCACCGGTCTTGGTCGGGATGATGTTCTGCGCGCCGGCACGCGCACGGCGCAAGTCCTTGTGACGCACGTCCACCAGCACCTGGTCGTTGGTGTAGGCATGGATCGTGGTCATCAGGCCCTGTTCGATGCCGATCGCGTCTTCCAGCACCTTGGCGACCGGTGCGAGGCAGTTGGTGGTGCACGAGGCGTTGGAGACGACGGTCATGTCGCCGGTCAGGATCTCGTGGTTCACGCCATAGACGATGGTCGCGTCGACATCGTCGCCGCCCGGTGCCGAGATCAGGATCTTCTTCGCGCCCTGGTCGAGGTGGACCTGGGCCTTGGCTTTGCTGGTGAAGGCGCCGGTACACTCGAGCAGCACATCCACGCCCAAGTCGCCCCAGTTGATGTCGAGCGGGTTCTTGGTCGAGAAGAACGGGATGCGGTCACCGTCGATGATGATCGCGTTGTCGCCCTCGGTTTCCACCGAAAAGCCGAAACGTCCGTGGGTGGTGTCGTACTTGGTGAGGTGGGCGTTGGTGGCGATGTCGCCGGAGGCGTTGATGGCGACTACTTGGAACTGGTCACGCAGGCCGAGTTCGTAGATCGCACGCAAGGTGCAGCGGCCGATGCGGCCGTATCCGTTGATCGCGACTTTGATTGCCATGCTTTGATCTCCAGGGAATGAATTCGATACCAGAAAAGCTTTTGGGGCGGACTCAGCCGAGCACTCGCTCGACCTCGGCCGCCACCGCGTCCGCGGTGATGCCGAAGGTCACGAATAGCTCGCCGGCCGGCGCGGATTCACCGAAGCGGTCGAGACCGATCACGCCGCCCTCCAGGCCGACGTACTTGTACCAGCCGGTGGTCGAGCCGGCCTCGACCGCGACGCGCGGCAGGCCCTTCGGCAACACGGTGTCGCGCCACTCGGCATCCTGCCGCTCGAAAAGCTCGCAGCACGGCATCGACACCACGCGAACCGGGACACCCTTGGCAGCCAGTGTTTTCTGTGCCTCGATCGCGAGGGTGACCTCCGAGCCGGTGGCGATGATGACCGCTTGCGGTGCGCCGTTGCCGGCTTCGGACAGGATGTAGCCGCCGCTGCGAATGGCCGCCACCTGCGCGCTGTCGCGCGACTGGAAGGGGAGGTTCTGGCGTGACAGCAACAGGGCCGACGGACCGTCGGCGCGCTCGATGGCGCAGGCCCAGGCGACCGCGGTTTCGGTGGTGTCGCAGGGGCGCCATACGTCCAGGCGCGGGATCAGGCGAAGCGAGGCGGCCTGTTCAACCGGCTGATGGGTCGGTCCGTCTTCGCCGAGGCCGATCGAGTCATGGGTGAACACGAAGATCTGGCGCTGCTTCATCAGCGCGGCCATGCGGATCGCGTTGCGCGCGTAGTCGCTGAAGATCAGGAAGGTCGCGGTGTAGGGGATCAGCCCGCCATGCAGCGCGATGCCGTTGGCGATGGCGACCATGCCGAACTCGCGAACGCCATAATAGAGATAATTGCCGCCGGCCTCGCGACTGACGCCCTTCGAGCCGGACCACAGGGTGAGGTTGGAGCCGGCCAGATCGGCCGAGCCGCCGATGAGCTCCGGCAGTGCCGGCGCGAAGGCCTCGATGCTGTTCTGGCTCGCCTTACGAGTGGCGATGGTTTCAGCCTTGGCGGTGACGGAGGCGATGACGTTCTCGACGTGATCCACCCAGCCTCCAGGCAGCGTGCCGGCCATGCGGCGACGGAATTCGGCGGCGAGTTCCGGGTGTGCGGCAGCGTAGGCGTCGAAGCGCTGCTGCCATTCCCGTTGAGCGGCCGTTCCGGCCTCGCGGCGGTTCCACACGCTGCGCACGTCTTCGGGGATCTCGAACGGGGCATGCGGCCAGCCGATGAACTCGCGCGCGGCGGCAATCTCGGCGTCACCCAGCGGGGCGCCATGCACGTCGTGCGTGTCCTGCTTGTTCGGTGCGCCGGCGCCGATGATGGTCTTGCAGCAGATCAGCGTTGGTTGCTCGGTGTTGGCGATTGCCTCGCGGATCGCGGCATCGATTGCTTCCGCATCGTGACCCTGCACGTCGGGGATCACCTGCCAGCCATAGGCTTCGAAACGTTTGGGCGTATCGTCGCTGAACCAGCCGTCAACATGGCCGTCGATGGAGATGTTGTTGTCGTCGTAGAACGCGATCAGTTTGCCGAGTCCGAGGGTGCCAGCGAGCGAACAGGCTTCGTGCGAGATGCCTTCCATGAGGCATCCGTCGCCAAGGAAAACCCAGGTGCGGTGATCGACGATTTCGTGTCCTGGACGGTTGAAGGTGTCCGCGAGCACCTTCTCGGCGATGGCCATGCCGACTGCGTTGGTCACGCCCTGGCCGAGCGGGCCGGTGGTGGTCTCGATGCCGGGCGTGTAGCCGTATTCGGGGTGCCCCGGTGTCTTGCTGTGCAATTGGCGGAAATTCTTGATGTCGTCGATCGACACCTCATAGCCGGTGAGGTGCAGCAAGGCATAGAGCAGCATCGAGCCGTGTCCGTTGGACATCACGAAGCGGTCGCGGTCGGCCCATTTCGGATCGGCCGGATTGTGCTTGAGGTAGCGACGCCACAAAACCTCGGCGATCTCGGCCATGCCCATCGGTGCGCCGGGGTGGCCGGACTTGGCCTTTTGCACGGCATCCATGGCCAACGCGCGAATCGCGCCGGTAAGAGGATTGAATGCGGGCGGGGTAATGCTGCGGGCGTTCGGCATGGTAGGCGGGTGCGGGCGTGTAAAACGCAGCATTATCGCCGAAACAGGCAGTTCCGGGTAGCTTCACAGGCAGTGTTGCTACGTTGCCCGTGCAAAGCCCGGCCATGATCCCGGGGGCGGGGATGGACCAGCCCCCTCCGCTCCAGCTGCCACTCGCGCTGCCGCTGTAAGGCTCTCTTCGCTGCGTGGGCTGGCCCATCCCCGCTTCAAGCTGGATGAGCACGTCACACCAGCTTGCGCCGCTTTTCCATCAGCTTCCAGATCAGGGGGGTGAGAATGAGTTGCATCGCCAAGTCGAGTTTTCCGCCCGGGATTACGATGGAGTTGGCGCGCGACATGAATGCATCGCTGATCATGTTGATCAGATAGGGAAAGTCGATGCCGCGCGGATCGCGAAAGCGGATCACCACCATCGATTCCGCGAGGCTGGGGACATCGCGGGCGATGAAGGGGTTGGACGTATCCACCACCGGCACCCGCTGGAAGTTGATATGGGTACGCGAAAACTGCGGCACGATGCAATGCACATAGTCGTGCATCCGGCGCAGAATCGTGTCCTGCACCGCCTCCATCGAATAGCCGCGCACCCGGGTGTCGCGGTGCAGCTTCTGGATCCATTCGAGGTTGATCGTCGGTGCCACGCCGATCAGCAGATCGACATGGCGCGCGACGTCGATGGTGTCGGTGACGAAGCCGCCGTGCAGCCCTTCGTAGAACAGGCAGTCGGTGCCGACAGGCAGGTCTTCCCATTTTGTGAAGGTGCCCATCGGCAGGTTCCAGCGCATCGCCTGCTCTTCGTTATGGATGTAGAACCGCTTGCGGCCGACGGCAGATTCACCGTAGCCGCGAAACAGTGCCTCGAGTTCTTCCAGCAGGTTGGCCTCCGGGCCGAAATGGCTGATACCGCGTTCGCCCCGCGCTTCTGCCTCGTCGATCAGTTGGCGCATTTCATCGCGCGTATAGCGATGAAAGCTGTCGCCTTCGACGATGGCGGCGTTGACGTTCTCGCGATGGAAGATCGCCTCGAAGGTGTGCTTGACCGTCGTGGTGCCGGCACCGGATGAGCCGGTTACCGCGATGATGGGATGTTTCGACGACATCGCGGCCTCAGGATGTGGTGTCGGAGTGCGAGCGCTCGCCACTGAAGTAGCGCCTGGCTGCGGTTACCAGCACGTGCACCTCCAGTGGCGACAGGTTCGGATAGTTTTCGTGCACTGCGCGATAGGCGAGGTGATCCATGGTGCCGTGCCCCCAGCTGTTGCCTTCATCGAAGAACGGTCGTATGCGCTCTATGGCATCGTGGAATACCGAGCGGACCGCGTGGTGCTGGCGACGTTCTTCGATGGGACTGTTGGCTGTTGCCGGATCATTTGTTTGCATGGCGATGGACGACTCGTGTTCGTTGCGGACGTTTCTTATACTCAGGAGCGTGCGCTGACCCAGCTCCGCCAGTCGCCAAGCAGGGTCGGGCTGGCGGCCGCAATCACGCCGCGTTTGACGGCAGGGCCGGCCATCAGCGAGCTGCCGTCGAGAGCAGCCGACTCGCCGCCTGCCTCCGACAGGATCAGATGCCCGGCGGCGTAGTCCCAGAGCATCTGACCGCCGTGCAGGTATATGTCCAGCCGACCAGCCGCAACGAAACACCATTCGAGTGCGCTCGAGCCGAAGTTGCGCTGGGAGTAGTAGGGTGGGCGAACCGCGAGCTCGTCGCCCAGGCGATTGGAGATCCGTTTGAAGTCGATGCCCGCGACTGCATCCGCCAGACGCGAGGCCGGTTCGCGTAGTGGCAGCTCTACGCCGTTGAGAAAAGCGCCGGCGCCTTTGGCCGCGTAGAAGGATTCGTCGGTGACCGGGTTGTAGACCACGCCGAAGCGCGGCTCATGGTCGACGAGATAGGCTATGGAAACCGCGAAGAAAGGGATGCCGTTGACGAAGTTCGTGGTGCCGTCGATTGGATCGATGCACCAAAGGCCTCGCGTGCCCTCCTGCCAGATACGTGCCTGCTCCTCGTGGGTCATTTCCTCGCCGAGTACCGGCCCGGGCAGGAGCTTTGGAAGCTCCTCGCAGAAACGTCGCTGCGATTCGAGGTCTGCTTCGGTGAATAGCGAACCGTCGGTCTTGCGATTCCGCGCGGTCTTCAGGTAGCGCGGGAGGATGGTGTCGCGTGCGACGTCCCTGACCAGGGACTCGAGGGCGCGGGCACGGGCGAGGCGATGGGCTGCGCTGGGCATGTCAGTCCTCCCGCCATTTGATCGAGCAACCGATGCCGGCCATCTGTTCTTCCGGCCCGCGACCGGTCTCGGCGATCTGGCGCATGGCTTCGAAGAGGTCGCGCCTCGCGTCCGGCGCAGCCGGGCTGCGTCCAGATGCGTCCAGGCGACCGCGGTACTGCAGCTGCATGTCCGCGTTGAATCCAAAGAAATCCGGAGTGCACACCGCGCCGTAGGCTCGCGCAACCGTCTGCGTTTCGTCCATCACGTAGGGAAAGGGGAAGTCGAGCCGCTGTGCGATGGCGACCATGTTGTTCCAGTCGTCCTCCGGGTAGACCGCGGGGTCGTTGGCCATGATCGCGATGCTGCCGATGCCCAGGGAGGCAAGTTCGCGCGTGTCGCGGATGATGCGGTCGATGACCGCCTTCACATAAGGGCAGTGATTGCAGATGAACATCACCAGCAGCCCCTTCGGGCCACGCGCCGACGCGAGCGAGTGACAGCGACCGTCGGTGCCCGGCAGATCGAAGGCCGGCGCTGGCCAGCCGAAATCGCAAATCGGAGTGGTGGTTGCAACCATGTCGGCGCTCCGCTGTTGGTGGCAGACCTATGATACCGCGACATTGCGGGACCATGCCGGGCAGGACACAATCATGCACATCGACAACAATTACGGGTTAAGGCGGTATGAGCGCTCCGCGGTTCTTCTGTGACGAGGTGATCTCCGGTCCGGGTGAGCGGATCCTCCCCGAGCGGATTGCGCACCATGCGGCGCGTGTGTTGCGGATGGGCGATGGCGATTCCCTGGTGCTGTTCGATGGCCGCGGATTGGAAGCGTGCGCGACACTGGTGCGACGCGAGCGCAGTTGGTGGGCACGGATCGAGTCGATCGCGCAGGTGTCGCGCGAGTCGTCGCTTGATGTCGTGCTGGTTCAGGCCTTGGCGGCTGCGGACAAGATGGACTGGGTAGTGCAGAAGGCGGTCGAGCTGGGGGTTAGCGCTATCCAGCCGGTGCGCGCGGCACGGTCGGTGGTGCGTCTGAGCGGGGAAAGAGCGGACAAGCGTGTGCTGCACTGGCGGCAAGTGGCGGTATCGGCCTGTGAACAAAGCGGTCGCAACCGGGTGCCGGAGGTCCGCCCGGTGAGTGACCTTGAGGCCTATCTTGCTTCGAATCCGGACGCGTCGCGTCGCCTCGTGCTCGAACCACTTGGCGGGGTCGGTCTGAAGAACCTGGATGAGCCGTTCGGGCCCCAGCATTTTCTCGTCGGGCCGGAAGGGGGGTGGACTGCCGAGGAGTCGGCGGCCTGTCGTGCTGCCGGTTGCGTGGGCGTGACGCTTGGTCCGCGTGTGCTGCGTACCGAGACCGCCGGGCTTGCAGCAGTTGCGGCGATGCAGGTACTGTGGGGTGATTTCTAGCCCGCATTCTGACGCGGCCGGTTCCGCTCGAGAGTGGTTTGAGGAGAGAACGTGTTCGAATCAGCCGAAGTTGGCCACAGTGTCACCAAGAAGGAGTATGACGCTGCGCTGCCCGATCTCCGCGCGGGTTTGCTGGACGCCCAGTTCGAAATGCTCGAGAAGCGCCGCTTTTCCGTCGTGGTGCTGATCAACGGAGTCGACGGCGCAGGCAAGGGCGAGACGGTCAACTTGCTCAATGAGTGGATGGACCCGCGTCACATCGAAGCGTGGGCCTTCGACGCACCCTCTACCGAGGAGGCGGAGCGGCCCTATATGTGGCGCTTCTGGCGTGCGCTGCCACCGAGGGGCAAGATCGGCGTGTTGTTCGGAAACTGGTACACCGACCCGATCGAAGGGCGGGTGCAGAAGCGCCTGGACGCCTCGGACTTCGATCAGATGCTTGGCCAGTTCAATCGCCTCGAGCGGATGTTGGTCAATGAAGGCGTGCTACTGATCAAGCTGTGGTTCCATCTCGGGAAAAACGCCCAGAAACAGCGATTCAAGGCGCTCGAAAGCGACCCCAAGACCCGCTGGCGGGTTACCGAGCGCGATTGGCGCTACTACAAGCTGTATGACCGCTATCGTGACGCGGCCGAGCAGGCCTTGCGCCGAACCAGTACCGGCGAAGCGCCCTGGATTGTCGTCGACGGTTCGGACGAACGCTATCGGGCCTTGTTCGTGGGTCGGACACTGCTTGCCGCGATCCGGCGGCGTCTCGAAGCCGACGAGCGTCATTTCCTGCCGAGGCAGAGCGCGCCCGCCCTGACCGAGGTGCTGGACGACAGGAATTTCCTCAACACGCTGGAGCTCGACCAGCCCTTGGGAAAACGTGCCTACGAAGAGCTGCTCGAGGTGATGCAGGGGCGGTTGGCCATGCTCACGCGCGACAAGGCGTTTCGTGACCGTTCCCTCATTCTCGTCTTCGAGGGCAACGATGCCGCTGGAAAGGGCGGAGCGATCCGCCGCGTGACTGCGGCGATGGATATTCGTCACTACCGTGTCATCCCGATCGGCGCACCGACCGACGAAGAGTTGACCCACCCTTACCTTTGGCGCTTCTGGCGGCAAATTCCGAGGCGGGGGCGGGTGGCGATCTTCGATCGGTCGTGGTACGGGCGGGTGCTCGTCGAGCGGGTCGAGGGTTTCTGCAGCGAGGCCGACTGGATGCGAGCCTACTCCGAGATCAACGACTTCGAGGATGCGCTGACTTCAGCCGGCGCAGTCGTGGTCAAGTTCTGGCTTGCGATCAGCAAGGATGAGCAGATGGCGCGCTTTCAGGCCCGTGAAGTGATGCCACACAAGCGTTTCAAGATTACCGAAGATGACTGGCGCAACCGTGAAAAATGGGAAGCCTACGAATTCGCGGTGTGCGACATGGTGGACCGTACCAGCACCGAGATTTCTCCCTGGACCGTGGTCGAGGCCGATAACAAGCGGCATGCGCGGATCAAGATTCTGCGCACGATCTGCGAGCGCCTGGAAGCGGCGCTTGGACGCTGAGTCGCCTCGCCGGTCGGCGAAGGGTAACCGTCGGTAAGCGCATGCCTTCAGCGTCGTGGCGAGTGGGCTAGAATGTCATCATTACCGGTTGCCGATCCCGGACCACAGCTTTTGCGACCCATTCACCAGCATGCACAACGTCGAGAAGGAATCCACCGAACAATTCGTCGCCTGGGTCAGGGGGGCTGCACCATACGTTCACGCCTTCAGAGGCAAGACGTTCGTCATCGGTTTTGGTGGAGAGGTCGCGAGCGGTGAGCGTGCCGAGCGCCTGGCCTACGACTGCAACCTGCTGGTCGCGCTGGGAATCAGACTCGTGCTGGTGCATGGCGCCCGCCCCCAGATAGAGGCGGAAATGGCCTTGCGCCGGCTGGAGCCGATCTACCACCATGGTCTGCGCGTGACCGACGCTTCGGCGCTCGAATGCGTGAAGGCAGCCATGGCGGTGACCCGACTGGAACTCGAGGCCAGATTGTCTCAGGGTCTGCCCAATACGCCGATGGCGGGCAGCTACATGCGTGTGACCGGCGGCAATTTCATTACCGCGAGGCCGGTCGGTGTGGTCGATGGCGTCGATTACCAATACACCGGAGCGGTGCGCAAGATCATCGCCGAAGAGATCCACGCGGATCTCGAACAGAACAACGTCGTACTGGTATCGCCGCTTGGTGTTTCGCCGGCTGGCGAGATCTTCAATCTCAGCATGGAGGAGGTTGCAGAGTCGATCGCCGTCGCGCTCAAGGCGGAGAAGCTGATCTACCTTTGCGATGCCCCCGGATTGCTCGACGACGAGGGTGAGTTGCTGGATTCAGTCACTGCCGACGAGGCCGAGCGCATGTTCGAAGCCGGCAAGGGGCTGACGGAAGATCTGCATCTTTTCCTGCCCTACGCGATTCGTGCGGTCAGGCGTGGCGTGTCGCGTGCGCACCTGATCGACTATGACAAGGATGGCGGGCTGCTGCTGGAGTTCTTCACGCATGCGGGCGTTGGCACCATCATCTCGCGTGACCCTCTGTTCCGTTTGCGCGAAGCCACCTTCGAGGATGTCGGCGCGCTGGTGGCCTTGATCTCGCCGATGGAGCTTGACGGCTCTCTGGTGCGACGCGGGCGGGAGTTGCTGGAGCAGGAGATTGACCGCTTCACCCTCGTCGAGCACGACGGTGTGCTGGTCGGCTGTGCCGCGCTCTATCCGTTCAGCGACGAGCGCGCCGCCGAGCTCGCCTGCCTCGCGGTAACACCCGAGTATCGTCGTTCCGGGTTGGGCGATCAGTTGCTCAGGCGTATCGAGCAGCGGGCGCGCATGCAACGGCTGGAGCGCCTTTTCGTGCTGACGACGCGTACCGCGCACTGGTTCAGGGAGCGTGGTTTCGTGGAGATTGGCCCCGAGGCCCTGCCAAGGGAGAAGCGCGAACTCTACAATTACCAACGCCGTTCCAAGGTGTTCGCCAAGTCGCTATGAGTGCCGCTGTCTTTCCCCCGCTTGCGTCATCCTTTGGGCGAGGGCGTGGGCAGGCTGTTGGAAGGTTCTCAAAGCGATCGGGTCAGCGTGGACAGATCAGCATGGTGTTGATCACTGCGGTGCTGGTGGCGGCAGCGTCGCTTGCCCTGATGGTCGTCGCAAGGTCGCTTGCCAGCATGGTCATGGCATTCTGGTTTGCGCTGGCGATCGGCGGTGTCGCGGGATTCATGACGCATCGTCACGTGCGGACGCGGGGTTGCGTGAGAGAGAAAACCGGGTCGATGCTCTCGGGACGGCTCGATCTCCTCGAGCAGGAGTTGCCCCGGTTCGAGATGGGCCTCCCCGAACCGGCGTCCGCCGAGATGCTTGATCGCATGGAGGCGGCGGTGGAGCGGGCGGATCTGCTACGACGCATCGCGGATGGCATGCACGATGTCGAAGCCTTGTTCCACATGGACGGGCGCCTGATCTGGATCAGCCCTTCGGTGAAGGGGCTCACCGGCTATTCGCCGGAAGAGTGTGCCGCAAGCGATGACCCCATTGCCCTTCTGGTGCACGAGCCGGACCTCGGATTCTGCAAGGGCGCGATCCGCAGGGCGGCGGAACGGCCCGGCAATGAGGTCGAGTCCTTCGAGATGCGGCTCGAGCATCGTGAGGGGGCTGTGCGTTGGGTCGCCTGCCAGTGGCGACGCATGGAGCGCGACGGAGAACCGGTCGGCCTGCGCATGTCGGCGCAGGACGTTCAGGACCGAAAGGAGGCTGAGTACCGCCTTCTGGAAACCGTCGCCGAGCTTCGGCGCTCGCGGGCGCTCAGCGAGCATTACCTGGCGCGAAGCAATGACGAAAGAATGCGTCTGACTGCATTGCTCGACGCGATTCGCCTTGGCATCCTGTTCATGGACCGGGATCACCGCGCACTCTACGTGAATCGTCCGGCGCTGGAGATCTGGGGTTTCCGGGCCGACGAGAACCTGATCGGCGTTCGCGACGTGGTCCTGCAGAGCCGGGTCGCGACGCTGCTGCAATCGCCCGACGCGTATTTCCGCCATGTCGCCGATGTCTTGTCGGGTGAGCACGATGGCGCGGCGGTCGAGGTTCACCTCAAGGATGGCCGGGTGGTCACCGAAATGTCGGCGGTCGTTGGCAAGGGTGTGGATGGGCGTGGGCTGGGCCGCGTCTGGATCTACGAGGATGTGACCGCACAACGCGAGATTGCGCACCGCCTGATCGAACTCGCCGAGCGAGATCCGCTGACCGATCTGTTCAATCGACGTCGCTTTCATGAGGAACTCGAACGGGTGCTGGCCGACGCGAGTCGCCGCGAATTCGAAGTCGGTCTTCTGCTCTTCGACCTGGATGGCTTCAAGCCGATCAACGACGCTTTCGGCCATCAGGCGGGCGACGATGTGCTGGTGACGATCGCACGGCGGGTGGGCGGCATCATCCGTCGCAACGAGACTTTTTTCCGGCTTGGCGGCGATGAGTTCGCGGTGCTGGTGCCGGACGCCGACGATGCAGGACTGCAGGAACTCGCCCGCCGTATAGTCGAAGGCGTGGCGGCTCTGTCCTTCGAGTTCGACGGTCAGCCGGCGAGCCTGACGGCAAGTCTCGGGATCGGACTGTTCCCACGCCATGCCCGCGACGGCGAGCGTCTGGTCGCGGTCGCCGATGCCGCGATGTATCGCGCGAAGGAGGGTGGACGGAACCGCTGGGTGATCGGGGAGCCGGCTCGGAGTGAATCCGATAGAATGCGGTCTTCGCATGACGAAACCAAAACCCTACGCAGAGAGGATTGAATTTATGGCTCGTATGGTCAATTGCGTCAAACTCGGTCGCGAGGCCGAGGCGCTCGACTTCCCGCCGGTACCCGGAGCGCTGGGCAAGCGCATCTTCGAGAACGTTTCCAAGGAGGCCTGGCAACAGTGGGTCAAGTATCAGACCATGCTGATCAACGAGAACAGGCTCAATCTGATGGACGCAAAGGCGCGCAAGTATCTTGCCGAGCAGATGGAGAAGCACTTCTTCGGTGAGGGGGCGGATCAGGTCAGCGGTTACGTACCGCCATCAGAGTGAAGTGAAAGCCTCGCCTTGAACGACAAAACCTGGCTTTCGCCGGGTTTTGTCGTTCTTGCCTGAACAGTCGCCGTGTTTCGATGGAGCGCGTTGCGACCGCGATCAGCGTTTCGCTGCGATCTGCTGCTCGATCTCCTCGATGCTCTCATGGCGCACATTGCGACCCTTCACGAGATAGACCACCTGCTCCGCGACGTTGGCGGCGTGGTCGCCAACACGTTCGATCGATTTTGCGATGAACAGTACATCGAGTGAACGGGTGATCAGTCGTGGATCCTCCATCATGTAGGTCGCAAGCTGGCGCACGATGCCCTTGAAGATTGCGTCGACCTCCTTGTCCTGACGCATGATCGTCGTGGATGCGCTCGGGTCGCGGCGGACGAAAGCGTCCAGCGCGGCGCGCAGCATGCTCACCGCCTTCGCACAGACATGATGCAGTTCCACTTTCGGGACGAACTTCGACTCGCTTTCGATGATCGGGCGCGCCGCCTTTGCGATCTTCTTGGCCTCGTCCCCGACGCGCTCCAGGTCGGAAACGATCTGGCGCACGCTGAGCAGCAGACGCAGATCCACGGCCGCCGGTGCATGGCGGACGATCATCTGCGTCGAGGTATCGTCGATTGCGACCTCTTCGCGGTTGATTGCCTTTTCGGTGCGAAGGACCTCTTCGACCAGTTCCATGTCATTGGTAGCCAGCGCATCCATGGCCCGCTCAACCTGCTGGCAGACGACCTCGCCAAGCATCAGAAGGCGTCTTTGCAGGTCGTCGAGTTCGGTGTCGAAGGGCGAGTAGGTATGCTTGGTCATGTTCATGGCCGGTGGTTCACTGAGGGTTGCAGATTAGCAGCGCAATGTGACGCTTATGTTTCAGTCGGCGGACCCTAGTGCTGGGCGACCATTCTGTCGACGCCGCCGGGAGTGGCCAGCAGGAGGATGTCGGCGCCACGATGCGCGAACAGCCCGTTGGCAACGACGCCGACGATCTGGTTGATGTCGGTTTCCAGTCGACGTGGGTCGGCAATGCGCAGACCGTGTACATCGAGGATAAGATTGCCGTTGTCGGTCACGAAGCCTTCACGCAGGACTGGCCGACCTCCCAGCCGGGTCAGCTCGCGCTCGACATAGGCTCGGGCCATGGGTAGCACTTCCACCGGCAGTGGGAATACGCCCAGGCACTCCACGCGCTTGCTTGCATCACAGATGCAGATGAAGCGTGTCGCGACCGCGGCAACGATCTTCTCGCGCGTGAGCGCACCGCCGCCGCCCTTGATCATCGCGAAACTGTCGTCGATCTCGTCGGCTCCATCGACGTAAACCGGCAGATCGGTGATCTGATTGAGGTCGAGCAGTGGAATGCCGAGTGCCTGGAGTCGCGCGCTGCTGGCTTCCGAGCTGGACACCGCACCGGCGATCCGCTCGCGCATGGTGCCGAGACCGTCGATGAAGTGATTCACGGTCGAGCCGGTGCCGACGCCGATAACAGCCCCCTCGGGCACGTATTCGAGCGCAACGATGGCCGCGGCCTTCTTGAGTTCGTCCTGGGTCATGGGTCAGTTCCGGTGAGTGAGAAGAGATTTGGCGGCCGCTCAGATCAGGCCGTCGAAGGGTTGAACGAGCACTTGCTGGCCCGGTTCGATGTTGCCGGATTCCTCTGTCAGCACGACGAAGCAGTTTGCATCCGACATCGATTTGAGGATCCCCGAACCCTGGGCACCGGTGAGCGAGACCCGCCGGCTCTCACCATCGAACTCGAGACGGCCGCGCAGGAACTCACGCCTTCCCGGTCGCTTGCGGATGGCGTCGGTGCAGATTGCGGGCACCAGAATGGGCGTCGGTAGCGGGGTGAGGCCACCCAGGTGCAACAGTGCATCGCGGACGAACTGATAAAAGGTCACCAGCACCGCCACCGGATTGCCCGGCAGGCCAAACATCCAGGCGTTTCCGATCCGGCCGAAAGCCATCGGCCTGCCGGGCTTGATGGCGAGTTTCCAGAACTCGACATGGCCAAGTCGATTGACCAACTCGCGGATGAAGTCGGCTTCGCCGACCGAAACGCCGCCGCTGGTCAGGATGACGTCCGCGGTTGCCGCGGCGTCGCGAAATGCGCGCTCGAGGCTCGTCGGCTCATCCTTGATTACACCCATGTCGATGACTTCGCAGTCCAGGCGGCGGAGCGCGCCGAAAAGCGTGTAGCGATTGCTGTCATACACCTGACCCGGTGCGAGCGGGCGGCCGATCGACGCGATTTCGTCACCGGTCGAGAAGAAGGCGACCCTGAGGCGACGGCGTACCGCAACCTCCGCGATACCCAGCGAGGCGATGAGCCCCAGTTCCGCAGGTCCGCAACGGCGGCCGGCAGCGATGGCCACGCCACCCAGCGCGAGATCCTCGCCTGCGCGACGCAGGTGCTGGCCCTTTCGCTGGTCGGCGGGGATGATGACGCCATCGCCATCCTGCCGGGTTTCTTCCTGTGGCACGATGGTGTCGGCGCCGCGCGGAATCGTCGCGCCGGTCATGATACGAATGGCTTGGGCCGGCCCGGCCATGCCGGAAAACGGTTTGCCCGCAAAGGCTGTGCCGACGACTTTCAGCCGGGTTTCGTCGTCTGGCGAGAGGTCCTCGGCGCGGACCGCATAGCCGTCCATTGCCGAGTTGTCGTGTGCGGGCACATTGAATGGGGCGACCACGTCCTCGGCCAGAATCCGGTCAAGTGCGTCACGCACCGCGACCTGCTCCCAGCCCTGAACCGGTACGATCTGGCCGAAGATCAGCTCTCGGGCCTCAGCAACCGTGAGCATGGATCTCGCGTTCTGGGGCGAGGATGACTGGTTCATGTGCAATCCTGTGTGTGACGATAATTCTTTTGGGGATTATAGCCGTGTGCATGGCGTGCTCGTGGGCGCGCGGGTACGCGGGTAGACTCGGAGGCCCGGTGGAGACGCCGCATTAATGATCAGCTCTTCCATGACACCTTCGGTTCACGAGTGTGCGCATCAGGCTCTGATGCTGTCCGACCCCGACGAGAAGTGCGCCGCAGTGGCTGCTCTGTGCGACCGCCTCGCGTCTGGCGTGTGCACGGTGGCCGAAGGCGAGAACGATCCCTTGCCGGTCTGGCAGCCCGGGCGGCCCGCACGCCCCGAGCTCGTATCGCCCCAGGCGGTTCCCTTCCGCCGCCCGGGCTCGCGCGAGGGGCATGCTGCCTTGTTGCATGCGATCGTGCACATCGAGTTCAACGCGATCAATCTCGCACTCGATTGCGTAGCGCGATTCCGCGCCTTTCCCGCCGAGTTTCACCATGCCTGGCTTGCAGTTGCCAGCGAGGAAGCCTTGCATTTCGGGCTGGTTCGGGGGCGACTCCGAGCGCTGGGCTTCGACTACGGCGATTTCCCCGCTCACAATGGATTGTGGGAGATGGCATGCCGGACGGCACATGACCCTCTGGCTCGCATGGCGTTGGTGCCGCGGGTGCTCGAGGCGCGCGGCCTGGATGCGACGCCGCCGATCATGGGCAAGTTGCGCCGCATCGGTGATGCAGAAAGCGTCGCCGTGCTCGAGATCATCCTGCGCGACGAAGTCGGCCATGTCGCGCTCGGCGACAAATGGTTTCGCGCGCTCTGCGCCGAGCGCGGTCTGGATGCCGAGCAGGCCTACGTGGCGCTCATCGAGTCATTCGGCGCGCCCTGGCCGCAGCCACCTTTGAACGAGCAGGCACGGCTGGCCGCCGGGTTTTCCATGGACGAACTCGAACGCCTGGGACGAAAATGAAAAAGGGGGTGGTCACCCACCCCCTTTCAAGCCTGCGTATTCCGCAGTGATCAGCGAAGACCCGCGGCGTAGTCGGCGACTGCGCGCATCTCCGCATCGGTCATCTTCAGTGCGATGTCGCGCATCATTTCGTTGGGGTCGTTCGCGCGCTCGAGCTCGCGGAAGGCCTGCAACTGAGTCAGCGTGTACTGGGCGAACTGGCCCGAGATCCGCGGGTATTCGGCGGGCATGCCAGCCCCGGCCGGGCCGTGGCAGGCGGCACAGGCGGGCACACCCTTAGATGCGATGCCTGCGCGCCAGATCTGCTGGCCGAGCTCGATGGTGTCGAGACTGGTGGCCGACTCGGGTTTGAGTTCCTGTGCTGCGTAGTATTCGGCGAGCGCGCGCTTGGTCTCATCGTCGGGCACCATGACGATCATGCCGTTCATGACTGCATTGACTCGCGCCGGCGCTTCGCCCTCGATCGAGCTGTAATCACGCATTTGCTTGAAAAGGTATTCCGGAATCTGGCCGGCGAGCTTCGGGTTTTCCGGCAGTACGCTGTTGCCATCCAGACCATGACAGGCTGCGCAGACAGTCTCGGCGAGCTGTTTGGCAGTGGCTTCAGCGGAGGCGTGGGCCTGGAAACTGCCGACAAGCAGTAGCGAAAGCAGCAGGGAACGCTTGATCATAGTGTCCTCGGAAAAGCCGTGAGCGGTTGTCTCAAACTTGATATTCTATAACAAGAAGCTCTTTTTGCGCGACGCGATCGGGCTTTTTCTCCCCCGTCCATGCCCATCGCACGCCTTTCCGAATGCCTATCTTCCGCAACGCACAATTCGAGATCTCTATCGCCAACAATCGCGACCTGCCGCCAGCCGCCGCCGCAGAGATCGCCTTTGCCGGTCGTTCAAACGCAGGCAAGTCGAGCGCGATCAACACGCTCGCCGGGCACACGCGGCTGGCCTTCGTGTCGAAAACGCCCGGCCGCACGCAGTTGATCAACTTCTTCCGCCTGAACTGTGGCGCCGCTCTCGTCGATCTGCCGGGATACGGCTATGCCAAGGTGCCTGAGGCGGTACGCAAACAGTGGCAGGGGCTGCTCGAACGCTACCTGCGAACCCGTGAGAATCTCATTGGTCTGGTGCTGATCATGGACAGTCGGCATCCGTTGACGCCGCTTGACCGTCAGATGATCGACTGGTTCGCACCCACGGGTCGGCCGATCCACATCCTGCTGACCAAGAGCGACAAACTCTCGCGCAACCAGGCGTCGGCATCGCTGGCGTTGGTGCGGCGAGAGCTGTCGGCCCTGGGCGAGCAAGTCAGCGTGCAGTTGTTCTCCAGTCTCAAAAAGACCGGCGCAGACGAGGTCGAGAAGGTGGTCGCCGGCTGGCTCGGGCTGGATCAGGATGCACCTGTGGGTGAGGCCTGAAAAAGAAAGACCCCGAGCCAAAGGGGAAGAAAGACCCGGGGTCGAACGCCTTAGCATGAAGGCTCCCGCTCAGGGAGGGAAAGCGGGGGATGGCTTGACCCATCCGTCGGTTGAGAGTGATCAAGGAAGATTTGGTTCCCGCCGTGCTTGAATGACAAGCTATCGCCGCAACACGAACGAACTCAGGAGTGCTGATGAGACCGACCGGTGCCTTTCCTTCCACCCGCATGCGCAGGATGCGCCGCGACGACTTCTCGCGCAGGCTGATGCGTGAATCGACACTGTCCGCGGACGATCTGATCTACCCGGTGTTCGTGCTGGACGGGCAGTCGCGTACCGAGGTCGTGGCCTCCATGCCCGGCGTGGAGCGGGTGACGCTCGATCGGCTGCTGCCGGTTGCCGAGCGGGCGCTCGAGCTGGGGGTGCCCGCGCTGGCGCTTTTCCCGGTCATCGACGCCGCGGGCAAGACGCCGGGGGCCGAGGAGGCCTGGAACCCTGACGGCCTGGTGCCGCGCGTGGTGAGCGAACTGAAGCGGCGCTTCCCCGAGCTTGGCGTGATCACCGATGTCGCCCTTGACCCTTACACCAGCCACGGCCAGGACGGACTCATCGATCCGGATGATCCGCGTGGCTATGTGCTCAACGACGAGACGCTCGAGGCGCTTGCCAAGCAGGCGCGCTGCCATGCGGAGGCTGGCGCCGACGTGGTGGCCCCCTCCGACATGATGGATGGCCGGGTTGCTCGTATCCGCGCCGAACTCGATGAAGGCGGCTTCATCCACACCCGCATCCTCGCCTACTCGGCCAAGTACGCGTCGAGCTTCTATGGACCTTTCCGCGATGCCGTCGGCTCAGCTGCGAATCTCGCAGGTGGCGACAAATACACCTATCAGATGGACCCGGCCAACAGCGACGAAGCGATCCGCGAGGTCGCACTGGACATCGCCGAAGGTGCGGACATGTTCATGGTCAAGCCGGGAATGCCTTACCTCGACATCGTGCGTCGGGTGAAGGCCGAGCTTGGCGTGCCGACCTACGTATATCAGGTCAGTGGCGAGTACGCGATGCTGCGCGCTGCGATCGCCAACGGCTGGCTTGCCGAACGCGCTTGCATCATGGAGGCGCTGCTCGCGTTCAAGCGTGCCGGGGCTGACGGAATCCTGACCTATTTCGCGCTGGATGCCGCCCGCTGGCTGAAAGGCGGGGCGTGATCGGTCAGCGCCAGACCTTGCCGATTGCGCGCCGGAGATCAAGGATCGAGTCGACCTTGAGATCCACATAGGCTGGTTGGCCGAGATTTCGGCCGACCAGCACAGTCTTCATCCCCAAGCGTTTGGCTGTACGCAGATTCTCGGTGCTGTCTTCGACCAGGATGCAGCGTGCCGGGTGGAGTCGCTGGTCGTGCAGCAGGTGGCGGTAGGCGCGAATGCCCGGTTTGGGCTGGTAGCGCATGGATTCGATGCCGTAGATCTCCGAAAAGTATCTGCGTACGCCCATCGCGCTGACCACCGCGCGAACGTATTCGCCCGGTCCATTCGAGAATACGATCTTGCGCCCGGGTAGGCCACGGAGCATCGCGCGCACCGCGCGGTCGAAGACCATCATCTTGTGAAGCTGGTCGAAGCGATGGGTTTCGCGCAGGAAATGGTCCCGATCGGTACCATGATGTCGTACCAGACCCAGCAGGGTCGCGCCGTAGCGTTGCCAGTAATGCGTCCGGAGCGCGTTGGCCTGCTCCTCGTCCACACCCAGGTTGCGGGCGACGTAGGCGGTCATGCTGCGGTTGATATGCGGGAAGATGTGAGCACTGGCGTTGTGCAGCGTGTTGTCGAGGTCGAACAACCAGGTCATGCCCCACTCGCGATTCATCGCGGTGTGCTCCTTGGGGTGAAACGGATGATGTCACGGCCATCGGCGGCCTTCTTCGGTTCTGCGCGCCAGGCGTGTCCCTGTACGATCTCGAAACTGATCGCGATGCCCTCAGCCTGGCGGATCGCCTCGAGGCGCTCGCGCAGGGCCGCCCATTCCTTGCGACCACTGAGACCCCGTGGCCTCGAGCGAGAGGCATTGTTGGTGCCGGTAAGGCGCAGGTCTTCGAGGAGGGCATCGACATCAGGGTACGTGATCGTGAGCATGTCCATGTCCATTACCGGATCCGAGAACCCGGCGCGTACCAGCGCATCGCCGATGTCGTGCATGTCGATGAAGCGGTGCACCCGCTTGCCGGCGCCGTCGCCGAAAGCCGCGCGCAGTTGCTGCAAGGTGTCCGGGCCGAGAGTGGAAAACATCAGCAAGCCGCCGGTCTCGAGCACGCGGTGAGCCTCCGCCAGCGCCGGCATGGGGTCCGACAGCCAGTTGAGCATCAGGTTTGACCACACCAGCGATACACACCCGGTCGCCAGCGGCAAGGCCCGCGCATCGGCGCAGACCGCGGCCTGTCGAGGCGAGCGCGAGAAAAGGTTTCGCAGCACACTGCGCGGCGGTTGTGCGCGAACCAGTGCGGGCCATGCGAAGTCCGCAAGAATGCGTTGAGCCGTGGGGTAGCGCCTCGCAAGTGCCTCCTGATCAAGGCCGGTGCCGCAGCCCAGATCGAGAATGCGGCTGGGTTCGATGCGAATGTAGTCCAGACGTTCGTCCATGCGTCGCGCGACCTCGCGGGTCAGCGGGTCCGCCGGGGCGTTACGGCTGGCGGCGCGGCTGAAGCGGCGGCGCACCAGCTGCGGGTCGAGCCAAAATTCGGAGTCCATGGGGCGAGATCTGTCGGGAGATCGAAATATTTGTATGGCATTATGCGGGCTCTGACGAGCGTGAGCATGTTCCGCCATGAGTCTTTCACTGTCAAACCGTGTCGCGAGCTTCGCCTCGGCGTGGGTCGAGGCCTTGCTGCCCCGGGTGTGCTTTCTTTGCGGCGGGCACGGCGACGGGCAGCGCCTGTGCCCAGCCTGTGTCGCAGGTTTGCCGGAAAAACCGGTTGCGCACTGCCCGGTATGCGCGCTGCCCTCGGTCGACGACATTGTTTGCGGTCGCTGTCAGCGAGATCCACCGGCCTTCGATGCCACCATCGCGCTGCATCTGTATGTCTTTCCGATGGACCGCATGGTGCAGGCGCTCAAGTACCGTGGTGACCTGTCGGTGGCGGCCTACTTCGGGCGCGAGCTGTCCAATGCGTTGCCGTACCCGAACTACGACCTCGTCGTGCCGATGCCGCTCCATGTCAGGCGCCTTCGCGAGCGCGGTTTCAATCAGGCCGTGGAGATTGCGCGCCACCTCGGCCGGGCCCACGGTCTGCGGCTGGGCTCCGGGACAGTGCGTCGTGTGGTGGACACACCGCCCCAGGCGGACTTGCCATGGCGTGAGAGAAAGGCGAACATGCGCGGCGCCTTCGCCTGCGACACCAGTCTGGATGGCCAGCGGGTGCTGGTCATCGACGATGTGATGACGACCGGCGCCAGCCTGGATGCACTGGCGCGAAGCCTGAAGGCCGCAGGCGCGGCACAGGTCGACAACCTGGTCGTTGCCCGCACCCCTCCACCCGGATGAGTTCGTCGAGATCCGCAAATGTTCAACGTCGTTCTGTTTCAGCCTGAGATTCCGCCCAATACCGGCAATTCGATTCGCCTCGCGGCCAATACCGGTATCCGGCTTCATCTGGTTCGGCCGCTCGGCTTTGACCTCTCGGATCGCAACCTGGCTCGGGCCGGGCTCGACTACCACGACCTCGCGCGGGTATCGGTGCATGACGACTGGCAGGCATGTGTCACCGCACTGGGCGAGACGCGAATCTTCGCCTTCAGCACCCGTGGCACCGTTCGCTATGATCAGGCCGCTTTTCGCGCTGGCGATACTTTTCTGTTCGGCCCCGAAACACGGGGCCTGCCGCAAGCAATGCTGGATGAGTTGCCCGCCGGGCAGGTGCTGCGTCTGCCGATGCGACCTTCGAACCGCAGCCTCAACCTGTCGAACACCGTGGCGATTGTGGTGTTCGAGGCCTGGAGACAGAACGGCTTCTCCGGCGGCGGCTGAGCAAGAGGCGGGGGAGTGCGGCTCGACCGCTATTCGTGGCGGGGTTCGCGTGACAGCAGCAGCTCTACTGCATCGCGGGGTCCGATGCCGTCGCTATGGAGCAGGGCGTCGATCGCCTCGGTGATCGGCATCTCCACGCCTTTGGTAGAAGCCAGGCGCAGTGCGGCGCGCGCTGTCGGCACCCCTTCGGCAACGTGGCCGAGTTCGGCCAGAATCGTCGGCAGGGACTTGCCCTCGGCCAGCGCAAGTCCGACTCGTCGATTGCGGGACAGATCGCCGGTGCAGGTGAGGATGAGATCACCCATGCCGGTCAGGCCCATGAGGGTTTCCGGGCGGGCGCCGAGTGCGACGCCAAGGCGGGTGATCTCGGCCAGGCCGCGGGTGATCAGTGCGGCGCGGGCGTTGAGTCCAAAGCCCATCCCGTCTGACACGCCCGATGCGATCGCGATGACGTTCTTCAGGCCGCCGCCCACTTCGGCACCGACCAGATCGGTGTTGCTGTAGATTCGGAAGCGGGGCTGGTGCAACACCTGAAGCCAGTGTTCGGCGAAAGCCCGGTCTGCCGATGCAAGTGTCACTGCGGTCGGCATGCCGGCACCGACCTCGGCTGCGAAGCTTGGCCCGGTTAGTACGCCGCAAGCGGCATCGGTGCCGAGCTCCGCGCGCACGATCTCGTGAGGAAGGCGCCCGGTTTCGGCCTCGAGCCCCTTGCAAGCCCATATCAGCGGCGTGCCGGGCACAAGTTCTCGCAACGCACGCAGGGTTGCACGCAGACCGGCAAGCGGCGTGACGACCAGATGGAGTCCAGCGCCGCGGGCGGTCTCGGTGAAGTCTGCGCTGACGCGAAGGCGATCAGGGAAGGCGACTCCGGGAAGGTAACGACGGTTGCTGCGCTCAGCCTCCATCGCCTGCACGGCCGCGGTGTCGCGAGCCCACAGGGTCACCTCATGCACGCGGGCGAAGGCCACTGCAAGCGCAGTGCCCCAGGCGCCACCACCGAAAACCGCAATCCGCACTAGTCCAGCCTCCGCGAAAGCGGTCTGCTCACAGACCCCAGACTTCGGTGATTCGGACGTATCCGGTTTGTCCGTCGCGGTGACGCACATGCGCCCATCCGGCTTGCGGCGGAGCGAGCAGATCCAGCACCACGTCACGACGCGCCTCGAACGTGATGGCAGCGCCGTGGTCGGGCGCGCTACGCACGGTCGCTCGCTCGGCAGTCACCATCAGCGTGCGCTGCGGCGTCAATGCGACGCCTTCGAGCCAGTTCATCCCCCCGGAGGCGTCGCGTACGCGCACCCAGGCGCCGGATTCCACCACGACCTCGACGGGTGTGCCCGGGGCGAGGATGAACAGCGGGCGGGCGCCGGTCGAAGGTGCGTCGAACAGTATCGCGTGCCGGCTGACCGAGCGGTACTCGATCGCCGACGCCGGTGCCGCCATGAGCAGCGTGGCCAGCGAAGCAATGGCCAGATGTGCGAAGCGCTTCATCGGGCGATTACTGGATCTTGATGTCGGCGCCGCCGTCGCCTGCGGCAGCTTGCTGTTGCTCGGCCTGCTGTTGTTTCTGGGCATGGTAAAGCGCCTCGAAATTCACCGGCGCGAGTATGACCGGCTGGAACCCGGCACGGGTCACCGCGTCTGACACGGCTTCGCGCGCGTAGGGGAAAAGGATGTTCGGGCAACCGATCATCATGACCGGCTCAATTTCCTGCTGCGGCACATTGCGAATCTGGAAGATGCCGGACTGCGCGACTTCGACCATGAACAAGGTCTTGTCGTTGGGGAGCTTGGCAGTTGCCGTGACGGTCAGCGTAACCTCGTAGATCCCTTCCTCGACATTGTTGCCGGCGGTACGCAACTGCACATTGACCTGAGGGTTTTCGCGCTCGAGGAAAACCTTCGGGGCGTTGGGAACCTCCAGCGACAAATCCTTGACGTAGAGCTTTTCGATGGAGAAGACGGGTTGGGCTTGTTCAGTCATTGCGTACCTTGCTGTTTGGTGCGGAAAGAAAATGGGTCGGGACGGTGTCAGGCTTGACCGGAAAGCAATGAATCAAGCTTGCCCTCACGGTCCAGCGCAAAGAGGTCATCACAACCCCCGACATGGTAATTGCCGATGAAAATCTGGGGAACCGTTCTGCGTCCCGTCAGGCTCATCATCACGTCGCGTTGCTCGGGGTCGAGGTCGATGCGGATCTTCTCGACACCGCTCACACCCTTGCGCAGCAACAACTGCTCGGCGCGGACGCAGTAGGGGCACACGGCGGTAGCGTACATCCGGACGTGGGGCGTACTCACTTGCTCTTGTCCTTCTTCTTGCGGCTGATCGGCTGCCCGGCCTTGTCCCATTCGAGCATGCCGCCGCGCAGGTTGAAGACTTTCTCGAAGCCCTGCTTCTTGAGCTTGGAAACCGCCGAGCCGGAGCGCATGCCGCTCGCGCAGCAGAAGATCAGGGGCTTGTCCTTGAGCTTCTTCAGCTCGTTGTCGCGGCTG
>NZ_WTVM01000150.1 GCF_012910885.1 Azoarcus taiwanensis
CTCGGGTCCAGGACAGCTTCCACATCGAACACCACTGATTCCCTTTCCATCTCTGACTCCTTCAAGTCGATGGGTGGGGAAAATTCGATTACCACAGGTGGGGATTATTGGATTACCGCTGACAGATCCGCCGGCACGTACGCGGGGTTGTAGGGTGCCGCGCCGCCACCGGGCACCATGTCGATCGCATCGATGAAGCGCACGACGCCGCCTTCCAGCACGACATTGCCGGGATGGAGGTCGCCGTGCTGCAAACCTAGGCTGTGCAGGTGCAGCGTAGCCTTGACCAATTGATGGCAGAGCTCAAGCATCTGCCGACCCGACGCGCAGGCGCCTGCCACCTCCTGCAGGCCCTGGTCCTCCACCCATTGCTGAACAAGGAATGTCCCCGCGTCCGAGATGCCGAAATCGATCACTTCTGCCAGCGAAGCGCACGGCTGTGTCTTCACGAGCCGAGCCTTGTCCAGGAACATCTGCAGTTGGTGTGTCTCCTCGGGCCGCTTCGGATCCGGCTTGCGCCCGTACCAGACCTTGACCGATATGGGCCGGCCGCCCACGGACGACTTGTAAAGGTGACTATGGCCCTGCTTCAGGTTCTCCAGCAGGGGATAGACGACCATCGGAATCAGCTCGCTGCGGTAGGCCTCGAAAGCCCGCAGGTCCACGCCGGCCGCCGATGGCCGCCCCAGTGGCAGCGCGTTCAACGCGTCAAGCATGTCGCGAGCATTCGCGAAGCGCTCTGCAGGACTCAGTTCGAGCGCTTGCGCTAACCAGTCCGCCAAACCGGGATCGCATTCGACGCCGGCCGGGGGTTCCCACAGGAACAGGCCATGTTCCTGCCGCGGCAACCGCAGGAAGAGGACATGGTTGTCAGTGACCGCCGTTATGGAGCCACCGATAGTCGGCGTAATGGATCCAGTTTGAAGAGGTAGAAACGGGCTGTTTCGGGGCTCAGAATTCGGTGGATTTTACCTGTTTTGCAGGCGCTGATTTCGAGGCGGCGGGGGCGAGTTTCGGCGCCCGGTAGGAAGCGCCATCGAGGGTGAGGCAGTAGGCGTTGTGGCGCAACCGGTCGAGGGTGGCGGCGGCGAGCAGGCGGTTGGCGGGAAACGCCTGGTCCCACTCGGTGAAGTCGAGGTTGCTGGTAACGATGGTGGCGGCCTGCTCGTAGCGCTCGGCGATGAGGTCGTGGAAGTCCTCGTCGGCCGGTGGGCGCATGGGCTTCAGGCCGAAGTCGTCGATGATGAGCAGCGGCACGCGGGCCAGCGTGGCGAGCTTGCGCTCGGCGGTGCCGACAGCGCGGGCGGCGGTGAGGCTCGCGCAGAGCTGGGCCTGGGTGGTGAAGAGGACATCGGCCCCCTGGCGCACGGCGCAATGCCCCAGCGCCTGGGCGAGATGGCTCTTGCCGGTGCCGCAGGGGCCCACGATCAAGACCGGCGCCTTCTCGGCGAGATAGCGGCCGGTGGCCAAGTCATGGACCAAGGCCCGGTTGAGGTTGGGCAGGCGCGAGAAGTCGAAGCCCTCCAGGGTCTTGCCGGCGCGGAAGGCGGCACGGCGCAGCCGCAGGTCGAACTTCTTCTGGTCGCGACGAGCGACTTCGTCCTGGATCAGCAGCGACAGAAACTCGGTGTAGGCGAGCTTGCCCTCGATGGCCTGGCGGTTGCGGGCCTCGAGCGAATCGAGGATGCCGGAAAGGCGCAACTGCTTGAGGTGAGGGGCGAGTTCGGGAACGGGGTTCATCAACAACTCCTTGAAGGTAACGCGGTCGGCTGACCGCGATCAGAAATCCCGAAGCCGGGGGTCAAGGTCGGGCGAAGCCCGGCGAAGCGAAACCTTGATGCCCGGATTCGGGGGACACGCTTGGCCATGGCCGAGTCCGGCACCCAGCCGGATTCGGCCATGGAGAACCCGGCGGCGCTCACTGCACCGTGGCGGGGGCGGCGAACAGGCTGGCGGCGTCGCGGGCGAAGCGGCCGGAATGGGTTGTATCCGTGAGCGCCGGGGTAGGCACCTGCAGGTCGTGGCCGCCGGCGAGGATCGTCTTCACCGTCCGGTAGAAGGGCGAGTTATGGGCGAGCGCCCGCGCACAAGCGGCCTCCAGGCGGGCGGCGGGATAGGACTTCGCGAGCCGCAGCACGTTCTGGGCGGCGCGCAACCGTTCGACGATGCGGTCGGCCAGGAGGCGGTCGATCAGCTCGGCGCAGGCCGGGCCGATGACGGCGGCCCGGGTGAGGCACCAGTCGCGGTCATGGGCAAGGAAGGCCTGAGCATCGGGGGGCAGGTGGTCGCGCACGGTGCGCCGTTCCCCGGGGCGGCGGGCCCGCCCGTGGGCCGCGACGGGGCGGAAGTCATCGTAGATCGTCACCATGCCGTCGCTCGCCTTGAGCCACAGGGACTTGCCGACGAGCGCGAACGGCACCGAGTAGAAGGCCCGGTCGAACTGCAGATGGCAATCCCGATACACGCTCGCCTGCTTCCAGACACCCAGGTCCGGGGCAACGGCTGGCAAGGGGTGCAGCATCACCCGCTCGATGTCGAAGCGACTGAGCGGCGCTTCCCCCGTGGTGCCGTGGCGGCGCACCCCGGCTTCCTCCATCACCCAGCGCCTGGCCTGGGCGTTGAGATCGACGAGATCCCGGAAGGTCCGCAGCGGCAGGAAGTTGCCCTTCACGTATTTGACGCCGGACTCGACGATGCCCTTCTTCTGGGGATCGTGGGGCGGGCAGGGATCGATCTTGAAGCCGTAGCCCTCGGCGCAGTCGGCGTAGGAGCGCTGCACCTCGGGATCGTTCTGGCAGGCTTTGATGATGGCGCACTTGGCGTTGTCGATGATGACCCGGGCCGGCACGGCGCCGAACCATTCGAAAGCGCGACGGTGGCAGCCGAGCCAGGTGGCCACCGTCTGGTCCCAGACGAACTCGACGTACTGGTGTCGCGAGAAGCACAGCGTCATGACGAAGACCCAGGTGCGGCGCACCACGCCAGCGGCGTCGGCCAACATCGGGCCGGCACCGAAATCGACCTGGGCCGCTTCGCCGGGCGCGAAGTCGAGCCGGATGGTCGCATCAGGCGGCGCAGCCCGTTTCAGAGTGGCGAGCATGCGGCGCACCGCCGAGTAGCTGCCGGTGTAGCCGTGCTCGCGCTTGAGCGCCGCGAGGATGACGACGCCGGTGACGCCCTGGACGTGCCACGCAGCAATCTGCTCGCGCAGGGGTTCCAGGCGGGAAATGGTGGTGCTGGCCCGCTTCGGGGCGGCCAGCGCGCCGGCAATCGTGGCGTCGTCCGGCAGCGCGGCGGCCGTCTCCAGCCAGCCTCGGCGACCTGCCAGCGCCCGCAGCGTCGCCGCCGTGCGTCGCCCCATGAGACCGCTCTTGGCAATGTCGCGGTCGGAATCGCCCTGGCGCATGCGCATCAGGGCCTGTCGATAGTGGTGCATTTCGATCTTCCTCCTGCTCATCAACCCTCCGGCAAAAAATCGCCGAGGGTAGCGAGTCATGGTCGAAATCCCGAAATGCCCGTTGCCTACCTCGCCACCTGCGGTGGCTCCATTACGCCGAACATGAAGTGGCGCCAATACGCCGATCACGCACTGGCTCCATTACGCCGGTCACAGCCTGGCTCCTATATGCCGATCACGGAGTGGCTCCAATACGGCGGTCACTGACACATGGTGCGCCGCCACCCCGAGCAGATAGACGTCGCGCCGGAAGGAGTCACTGACCTCGCCGTGACCGATTTCCGAATCCTCTGGCAGTACCGCCTTGCCCGCGCGCAGGTTGTCGCGCAGCGGCCCGACCGTGCCCGCTTCCGGGAAGTAGGCGGTCAGGAAGCCTGAGATGGACACCTTCGAGGGCCGTTCCAGCCACACGCTGTGGTCGCTGACGTCGCGGTGGGCGACCCCGGTGTCGTGCAGGTCCGCGAAATGCGACAGCAAGACCTTGACGAGCGCCAGCCGGTCCGCAAACGACAGGTCCGGTCCATGGCGGTTCACGAATTCGTTTAGCCGCAGCTGGCGTGAGTGGCAACCGGTAAAGCTCGCAGAAGTCGGCATCGATGAGCCTGCGCTCCGTCAGGACGTGCGGATTTCCGGCTTTGAACCAGCCGCCACTGCGCCATCATCCTTGCCCTTCTTTGAGCTCTCCGAGCTTCTGCTCGGTCTCCGCCATCAGCGTCGTCGCACTGCACCCCAACGCTCGCGCGATTCGGATGATCAAGGCCAGAGTCGGCATGTGCTCGCCGCGCTCGATCTTGCCCATGTGGGATCGTTCGATGCCGGCACGGTGCGCGAGCGTCTCCTGGGCCACTCCTTGAGCGGTCCTAGCCTCCCGCACGGCGGCACCAAAAGCGAGCGCGGGCTCAGCTTCGAATGTGGTTGAACCGGCCGGACGGCCGCGTTGTATCGGACGCTTCTGCATCAGCACAAGCGTCGAAGATCAGCACATCTTAAACCACGTTAAATTTAACTCAATAATGCTAATCTCCTGGAGATCATCCACTTGGACGATGCCAATGTCGACGCATGCCCCCGGCGCCTCCAGGCTCCGGCTTGCCATCAGCGATGCCGGTGTTCAGCCACCACTGGCTCATCTTCTGGCCCATCAACGCAGCGAGGAGCCGGACGTTGAGCTTTCGCTCTCCGAAGCCATCCTTGGTCGCCAAATCGAGGGCTTGCTGACTGGCTTGTACGATGTCGGGTTGGCGACGTCAGGAGAGGAGCGCAGCGCATTGACTGCCGAGCCCATCTGGCGGGAGCCGCTTGCGCTCGCAGTGCCGGCGCGCTCTCCCCTCCTCGCCTACACGCACGTCCCGTTGCCCGAGGCGCTGCGCTACCCGATGGTGCTATGGGATCCGACAGCCTGCGCGGGCATCCATCGGCAAGTCGATCGCATCCTTCACGACGTGACCGACGCCCCTATCGTGGCCGAGCGCGTCGCGTCCTCCGCCTTGATGATGACCCTCGTGGCTGCGGGCTACGGCACCGGCTTGGCGCCGGCCACACAGATCGTGGCCTATCGCCCGCTCGGCGTGGTGATGCGACCGCTGGCCGGGCTATCGCCGCAGTTGATCACCTACCTGCTGCGGCCGAAAGCCGAAGCCAGCGACAGCGTGTCCCGGTTCGCCCGGCGCGCCATGCGCGTCGGTTCGATGCGCATGGGCGATCTGGACGGGGAGTCATCACCGGATTCGCACTAGACCACCTGCCTCAGTGCCGTCACCGCGCGTTCTGGCTCGCCGAGCAGACCCAGGACGCCAAGCACCGCATGCATGGCTTCGCGGGCGGCGCCGGCGACCACCGCCTCCAGCGGGGACAGTCCGCCCAGTGCATCCACTGGCTCGCACAGGGCGCGATATAACATCCAGCTGTCGAGGTCGCCAACGCGCGCCAGGACCGCGCGAGTGAAGTCCTGGCGCACCGGATCCAGCTGCCAGTCCGGAATGCGCTGCCCCCGGTTGCCCATGCTGAGCGACAGCAGGCGACGGGCCTGGATGTCCCGGTTGATCTGATGGCGCGACTTGCCCACCAGCTTGGCGAACGCCGGCAGCGGCAGGTTGTGGGGCGACTCGAAGGTCGCCAGCACCAGGGCTCGCTCGCGCTGGATGTCGGTCAAGACCGGCTGAGGACGCTGATCGTTGCGCGCGATGAGCGTGAGCACAGGTGATCTTTCGGTCTCATCGCCCTCGCCTTCCACCACCTCGGCGGAAGCTATCTCCATATGACCGCCGCGGATCGGAAGAGGCTCGACGGCGGGAACAGGCGACAGCGGACCGTCGCCGCCGCGCCGCTTCCGCTGCATGGAGGGCGCCATTTGCGGATCGGCCTGCAGGCCTTGCATCTCCCACTGATCCAAGCGGTCCGCCCAGTCCTGCATCATGGCCCGGCGCTGCTCCACGTACTCGGCGTGGTTGTAGCTCGCCCGAATCTGATTGGTGTCGGCATGGGAAAGCTGGGCCTCCACCCAGTCCTTGTGGTAGCCCAACTCGTTGAGTGCGGTCGAGATCGTCGCCCGGATGCCGTGCCCCGTGAGCTGGTCCTTGTAGCCCATGCGCTTGAGCGCGGCGTTGAGGGTGTTCTCGCTGATGCGCTCCCTGGGCTTGCTGCGGTGCGGCAGCAGGTAGCGCTGGGCTGGGGACTTGGCGCGGAGCAGTTCCCGTACGATCGCAACAGCCTGCCGAGGCAGTGGCACCAGGTAGGGCGGAATCTCCGTGCAGTCCTTGTTCTTCTTGCGCATCTGCTCCTGCAGTTGCTTCACGTTCTCAGGGGGAACGATCCAAAGGCTGCGCTCGAGATCGAACTGCTCCGGCACCGCGGAGCGCAGCTCGCCGGTACGCACGCCGGTGAGCAACAGCAGGCGCAATCCCAGTTGCGTGTTGAGATCGCCGCCATAGTGGCGCAGCTTCACCAGGAACGCCGGGAGCTGTTCCATGCGCAGAAAGGGGTTGTGCTTCACGCGCGGCTTCGGCATCGCCACGATGTCGAGATCCGCCGCCGGGTTGCTCTGCAGCTCGACCTCGACCATCGCGTAGCGGAAGAGCTGGTTGAACCAGGTCCGGCACTTCTCGGCGGTCGTGTGTGCGCCGCGACGCTCGATCTTGCGCAGGACCTCCAGCAAATCGGCGCGCGTGATCTCGAAGATGGATTGCGGGCCCAGCGTCGGCAGCAGGTCCTTCTTGAAGATGCGGTCGACCTGCGACAGGGTGCTTTGGCGCCCGGCCTTGAGGCTCAGCGCCTTGAAGTCGCGCCAGGATCGAAATACCGCCTCGAAGGTGTTGGACGCGGCGAGGAGTGCCGCCTTGCGTTCCTGTCGGCGGCTAATGCGGGGGTCGACGCCCTTGGCGACGAGCGCGCGGGCTTGATCCCTGAGTTCGCGGGCTTCCTTGAGGCTGATCTCGGGATAGGTGCCCAGCGAGATGCGGGGTTGCTTGCCGGCCCAGGAAAAGCGGAAGTGCCAGTTCTTCGCCCCGCTGGCGCCGACGAAGAGCGCCAGGCCGCCCCCGTCCTTGAGCGTGTAGTCCCTGCCGGTGGGTTTGGCCAGACGGATTGCTGTGTCTGTGAGAGGCATCGTACATCTCCCCGTCTCGTTGGATTGAGGAGAGATGTACCGCCAGCAGCGGGACCACACCCGGAGGAAACCGAACCGCCGCTCGCCCCGATTGATGTACTAAAAGATGTACTAAAAATCCGTGGCTGGGGGTGGCTTCCAGCGGACGCCGCTGGAATGAAAAAAGGGACCGAAGTCCCTTTTTTCAACCGCTTGCGGAATTCAGTGGAACTCCGAAGCAGTGCATCTGGAGCGGGAAACGAGTCTCGAACTCGCGACCTCAACCTTGGCAAGGTTGCGCTCTACCAACTGAGCTATTCCCGCTTGAGAGACCGACATTATAGTGAGCGAAAAACGCCTGTCAACCGCTTTTGGAGCGCGCCGCGCTTTCCCTTTCATGCGCTGAAAGACGCGGCAAAGCGCGGCGCAGATAGTAGATCATCGACCACAGCGTCAGAGCTGCGGCGACATAGATCAACACCGTGCCGATGAATTCGATGTTCACCTTCCACAGTGGCTCGTGATAGAGCAGCAAGGGGATCGCGATCATCTGCGCGGCGGTCTTGAACTTGCCGATCGTCGCGACCGCGACGCTTGCCGACTGCCCCACCCGTGCCATCCACTCCCGCAAGGCCGAAATGGTGATCTCCCGGCCGATCATGACCACGGCCACGATCGCATCCGTGCGACCGAGCTGCACCAGCAGTATGAGCGCCGCGGCAACCATCAGCTTGTCCGCAACCGGATCGAGGAAGGCGCCGAAGTCCGAGGTCTGATCGAGCGTGCGCGCAAGGTAGCCGTCGAACCAGTCGGTGATCGCAGCGACGACGAAGATGATCGTGGCGACGATGTTCTTGGCCATCGGTCCGAGCCAGGCATCGGGCAGGTAAAAGACGCCGACGAAAATCGGAATCAGGGCGATGCGTGCCCAAGTCAGCGTGTTAGGTATGTTCACGGGCATCAGGCGGGCCTTTCCGGCCAGTGTTACGAATCTGTTGTCGCCAGTATATCGCTATGTGAGAGGCTTGATCGCGGATGTTTCAGCAAGCCGATTCCGTGCGCACACAAGCCCCCCGCAGCCTCCAGCGCCCCATGCGCCGCTCACGCGGCTCCCTCAGATAGTAGCGGCGCTTGCCGCTTGCTCGAATTCACTGGGGATCGAGGCGTTGGTAACCTGGGAGTGGCATGAGGAGCGGCGGCGTACGTGCCCGATGTCGGGTTCTCGCCTTATACTTTTGCTGCCCAAGAACCCATCACCGAACCGACGAGGCCGACACTGATCCCGTTCCAGAGCACTTTCCGGCAGATCACCGAGCATTTTCTGCGTGCGCTCTGCTCGGCCGGGCTCATCCTCGGTACGCTTTTCTTTGCCGTGTCGCTGACCCCGAGCCTGGTGCCACGGCCTTTCGTCATGCAGGGCTTGCTGTCCGGTGTGGCGTTGGCTGCCGGCTACGGCATCGGCGTGTTCGGCCGCTGGCTGTGGCGTTATCTCGAACTTCCGGCAGCACGCGGTCGATCGCGCTGGATCGTCAAGGGTGTGCTCGGTCTGCTGTGCATTGGCATAGCGGTCATTTTCCTGATCCAGGCCTCGGAGTGGCAGAACTCGGTGCATAGCCTGATGGAATTGCCCCCGGTCGAGACCAACCGTCCCTTCTCGG
>NZ_WTVM01000151.1 GCF_012910885.1 Azoarcus taiwanensis
CCGTTGCGGCCACGAAGACAATTCGAACGCGGTGCGAAGGCGATTCCGGAAAACAATGTCACGATGAAATTCGACCTGAACCTCAGTGCTGGCGCGGTGCCGCCGGCTTTTGCATCGCGCTGCTAACCTGAGGGCGGTACCAGCAAGCATCTAAAATGCTTGGATGGAACCCATTTACATAATCCTGCTAGCACACCACCTCGTTGGTTGTCCGACACTCGGTGCCGCCTTCTTTTTTGCTCCTGCAACTGAGGCCACTGGGGCATGACGATAGCCGTGAGCAGGCTTCGATCCGAGCGGAACAAAGGAAAGGTGACAGTTTTTGGGGAGCTCTGCAGCGGCGAAGTTCGGCAGCGGCGCGGGTTTCAGAGCATGGTGAGGGTTTGTGAGCAAATTACGAAAGCGAGCGCGCCGAGGGGAAGGTGATCGTTCCTGAAGAAGCCGGATAAAGGCATCAAACCCACCATTGGCGCGGGTTTCAGCTTCATAGAGGAAGAATCTTCGCCGGCTTCAGATCGGCGCGCGCCGTGGGAAAAGTGAGGGTTTGTGAGCAGATCGCGCCGGCCGCCGCCACTTTTTCACGATCTCAATCAATCACTTGTGTGAAAGGTGATAGTTTTTGGGGAAGTTTCAGATGCACGCTCAGCGAGGGGAAAATTCCCGTCCCTGAAGAGGCTCCCTGGACGCCAAGAACCCAGCACTGGCGCGGGTTTCACCCGCATGTAAAGAAATCCTTGGCTCCTTGCCGACCCGAGCGTGCCGGGGGAAAGGTGATAGTTTTTGGGGAACCTGGGCGGCTCTCACCCCAAGGTGACACTCTGTGAGCAGGCCCTCGCTGCTTGGCTTTGGACGAAACAGCGTCTTTTGTCTAATGCCTCGCACCGGTGATCCGGCGCGACTACGTCGGCGCGGCCGTCTTCCGCAGTGCGGCAAATACAACCCGTTGCTCAATCGCGTCGAGTCTGGCGTCGAGCGCAGCGCCGTCCATGGCGGGGCGGTTCGGGTCCATGAGGTACTGGGCCATATGTAGCGCGGTACTGTGGCCGAGTGCGGCCGCTCTCGAAATCCACTCGATCCCGACTGCTTCGTTCGCCTCGACCCCGGTACCTGTTATGTAGCAGCGGCCGAGTTGGTGCATGGCCTCGGGGTAGGTCTGTTTTGCTGCCGCCGTGAGCCACTGCGCGGCCTCGGTCGGCAGGCTCTGCATGAGGAACTGGAGCGCTAGGTCGCATTGCGCTTCTGCTTTGCCTGCGTCGGCGTCGACGATCAACGCGTGGTCTTCCGGCTCGAGGCGAAGACGGGAGAGGGCGACGACGTCATCGAGCTGAACGCGGGCGTGTTCCCCCTGGTCGGCGCCTCCTTGGGTGTGAAGCTGCCCATCGGCAATGCGGCGCCAAAGGGTGCGCTTGCTCAAGCCGGTCAGGGCGGCGGAAGTGTTCAGGGTGATGTAGGCCATCGGGGCGCTTGCCTTGTTTGGAAGGCGCCAGTTTAGCCCCGGCTTGGAGTGGGGGTGAGATGGCGTTGGGCCGTACGTGGTGGCGAGGAGGCCACAGCGCTGCGCCTGGCACAGGGGGGGGTGTGCCAAAAGTCTAGCGTGGCACAGGGGGGGGTGTGTCACGGCGAGGCGCTCTGTGCTTTTTTCGGGTGTTTGGCACACCCTCTCACCGGTGACGCGTGAGAAAAATCACATAACGTTGCCTGGCACGACCATTGCGTAGGGAAAGGCGGAAGACGCGGCAAATCACGATGAATCCGCGTCAGACGTTTTCTCTATTCCTAAAGGGGACGGTAATGAAAAAGATGCAACAAGGTTTCACGCTGATCGAACTGATGATCGTCGTTGCGATTATCGGTATTTTAGCTGCGGTGGCTATTCCTGCGTATCAAGACTATGTCGCGAAGGCCAAAGCGTCAGCAGCGCTTGCTGACATCGCCGCCGGTAAGACCAACTATGAATTAGCGTATGTCGAGGGGCGAACAGTCGACCTCGCCGCGACTGGTTTGTCATCCTCGACAGGGAACTGCAGCACCATCGCCGTCGCAGCCCCCGGGACCGATGGTTCTCAAGCAAACGCCATCGTATGCACTATCAATAAGCCTGGAAAACTGGGTTCGGCTCCGACGATCAAGTACTCCCGAAGCGCAGCTGGTATTTACTCGTGCATAACGACTGGGTTCCCGACGACTGGCACTGACTTCAAGCCTGCCGGTTGCACGCAATCCTAAAGCGGAAGCAGTGGAGAACTTTGGGACACACCCCAATTTCCCACGTAGCCTGAGCCTCACCACAAAGCCCGCCGCGGCACTGCCCGGCGGGCTTTGTTTTGCTCTAGCTTTGGACAAGATGAATCCTTTTGTCCCATGCGGTGATATGATTTCCATATACGGTGCGGGTTTGCGCCGGTTGTTTTGCCTCAAACATTGGACAAAACGATGAGCGAACGGAAGCACCTGACACAGATCGAGGTCGAGCGCCTGATGACGGCCACCAAGGGGAGCCGGAACGAGGCCCGCGACCGTTGCCTGCTGCTGCTGATGTTTCGGCATGGGCTACGGGTGTCGGAGGCTTGTGGGTTGATGCTCTCCCAGGTCGATACCGATAGCCGCGTGCTGCACGTTTCCAGGCTCAAGAAGGGGCTGTCGACGACACACCCGCTGCGCGCTGACGAACTGCGGGCAATCAAGGCATGGATGGCACAGCGGGAACGTATGGCGCCCGATACCCACGCCTTTTTCGTGTCGGAGCGCCGGCAACCCTTGAACCGTCGTACAGCGTGGGCTGCGATCCGCCGCTATGGCGAGCTGGCCGGGTTGCCCCTCGATGCCCACCCGCACATGCTCCGCCACGCTTGCGGCTATGCCCTAGCCGACCAAGGGGCGGATACCCGGTTGATCCAGGACTACCTAGGGCATCGAAACATTCAGCACACCGTCCGATATACCGCGACGAACCCGGCGAGGTTCGAGCGGCTATGGCGTTGAGCTCGGAAGAATTGAAGTGGCCTAGTCGGTTCGTTGGCTAGGCCTTTGGACATACAAAAAACAGGCTGAGGGGAAACATGACACAACTGGATCAAGCGCTGCCTGCAAAGGCACGCCGCACGGGCCGCGACCGCGCCACAGGGTGGCGCGATGCGCTCATAGAGCGCCAAGCGGAGACGTGGGCCGCGGTTCGGGAGGTGGGTGCACAGCCGCGCACGCACCTTTCCGACAGGGCCACCTATGTCCTGGGCGATACCATCCAGTGGCTGGCCGAGCTGCCGCCGAATTCCATTCATGCCGTGGTGACTGATCCCCCCTATGGCGTGATCGAGTACGAAGACAAGCACCACGAGAAGCTGAAGAAGGGGCGCGGCGGGGTGTGGCGCATCCCGCCATCTTTCGATGGGGCCAAGCGCAAGCCGCTCCCTCGTTTTACCGTGCTGAGCCAGGAGGAAATCACCGGGCTCTACAACTTCTTCGGAGCCTTGGCCTACGGCCTGCAGCGGGCTTTGGTGCCTGGCGGCCATATCCTGATCGCGTCCAATCCGCTTCTGTCGTCCCTGACCTTCCACGCCTTCCAGCAAGCAGGCCTCGAGAAGCGCGGCGAGGTAATCCGCCTGGTGCAAACGCTTCGCGGCGGCGATCGGCCGAAGGGGGCGGAAGAAGAGTTCGCGGACGTCTCCATGATGGCCCGTTCGTGCTGGGAGCCGTGGGGCATCTTCCGTAAGCCGATGGAGGGCACAGCCGCTGAGAACCTGCGACAGTGGGGGACGGGCGGGCTGCGCCGCATCTCCGAGGATGAGCCTTTCAAGGATGTGATCCCTTGCTCGCCCACTCGTGGCCGTGAGAAGGAAATCGCGCCGCATCCATCGCTGAAACCTCAGCGGTTCATGCGCCAGGTGGTGCGCGCTGCGCTGCCTCTCGGGATCGGGATCGTCTACGACCCCTTTGCGGGTAGCAGCTCGACCTTGGCCGCCGCAGAGGCGAACGGCTATCTCTCAATCGGCACGGACCGCGACACGGGTTACTATGCGCTCGGCCGCGAGGCCTTTGCTCCCCTGTCCACCTTGCCATTGAATGAGCGATGACGCCGGCCGACCTGTTTAGCGAATTCACCGCGGGTTTTCCTGCACGGAAGTTCTCTGCCGGCCTCCTGATGGCCTTCATCGACCTTTACACCGAGATCGGTGTTCCGGGGGCGGGGCTTGGCAGCTACCAGGACGTCATTGCGCGCTTCCCGCGCCAGCTCACAACCAATGGGGGCAAGCGAGCGAATACGCTGATCGTTGCCAAGGCCGATGGCGGCACGTTAAGCCTTCGGCCGTTCTACAACGCCGCGGAGCGGTTTTTCCGAGCCGAACACAAGCGGTTCGACTACCCGAGCTGTGCACCCCATGCGACGCAGGCATGGGCCGATTACATTCCTTGGCTGGATGCCCTCGCAACCTTCAGCGCTGCCGAGCTGGCGGAGCTGCGGCAGAACGTGGCTGATTACGTTCTCGCCGCGCTCAAGAGCCAGGCCTTCGATCCCACATCGGTGAAGGTTGAACCGCCCCTGTTCCGGATGTTGTTGGAGAGCTTCGACATGACCTCCAGGAGGGGGGAGCCGACCGGCGCCGCCTTCCAAGGGATTGTCTTCGGCTTCCTTCGAGCCGATAACCCTCACCTGCAGATCGAGATCGACAAGGTGCGGACTGGATCGAAGCGTCTGCAGCGAGTCGGGGACATCGACTGCTGGGAAGGGGCTCGGCTTGCGATCTCCGCCGAGGTGAAGCAGTTCGAGATCAAGAGCGAGGACGTCCCCGACCTCGAGGCCTTCGGTAACGAGACAGGCCGGCGCGGTACGCTCGGCCTCGTGGTGGCCTTGGGGTTCTCGGATGGCGTCGACGAGCTGATTGAAGACATCGGATTGAAGCCGCTCGATACGGATGATCTGTTGCGTATCGTGGAGCTGTGGGACCCGCTCAAGCAGCGCACGGCCGTTGCATCGCTGGTCTACTACGCGCGACACGTGGAGAAGAATTCGTCTCTGGCCGAGCGCATCGAGGCGTTCTTGAAGTCAGCAACTGAGACGATTGCGGCACCATGACAGAGTGCGCGTCTTCAGCATAGAGCCCGGCAATGCCGGGTTTTTAAGTGCGTGCTTGCGTGCTTTTTGTATTGCGTCTTAGCGTTAATTTATTATAATCGTGCAACGTTCTAGCCCGAGGCACGAAAAGCAGAATGAAAACTATCGTCTTAGCAAGCCAGAAAGGCGGCGCTGGCAAGACCACGTTGGCCGCGCATCTGGCTGTGGTAGCCGAGCAAGAAGGGGCAGGTCCGGCCGTCCTGATCGACACCGATCCGCAGGGTAGTCTGTCGGCTTGGTGGAACGCCAGGGAGGCCGATGCGCCGGCGCTGGCCTCGACCTCCCTGGCGGACCTTCCCGCCAAGCTCCAGGCGCTGGCATCCGCTGGCTTCAAACTGGCCGTGATTGACACCCCGCCGGCGATTACGGCAGCTATCCGCGACGTGGTGCGCCTGGCCGACCTGGTGCTGATCCCGACTCGGCCAAGCCCTCACGATTTGCGCGCAGTCGGTAGCACCGTAGACATTGCCCAGGAGACCGGTCGGCCGTTCGCCTTCGCCGTCACCCAGGCCAAGCCGACAGCCCGCCTTACGGTGCAAGCCGTGGCGGCCTTGTCGGTGCATGGAGCGGTCGCCCCTTCCATCGTGCATGACCGCGTGGATTACGCTGCCTCGATGGTGGATGGCCGCACCGTACGTGAAACCGATCCGAGGGGCCGTAGCGCCGAGGAAATGAAGCAACTGCTGTCTTTCGTGCTTGAACGCATGAACGCAAAGACGAAAGGCAAAAAGAAGGAAACTGTGTAATGGCAGCCAAGAAACTCGCTCCCGACCTTTCCGGCCTGGTCGCTACTAAAGGCCAAGCGGCTCCCGTTGCCAACATTCCGCAGCGCAGCGCAGCGCCGGCCGAGGAGCCCGAGGCGAACAATGTTCCACTGAATTTCCGTGTGTCCGCCGACTTGCGTAGGCGTTTCCGCATGTTCGCTGCCGCGCATGATTTGAAGCTGAACGAGCTGCTGCGCCTAGCGTTCGACGAATACGAAAAGCGACACGGCTGATCATCGTCGGCATGCGTAAAGAGATGATGACCCCCTAGAAACGAAGTGGCCCGATCAGTGCGGCAACACTGTCGGGCCGAGTGCTCAGGAGTTGCGTTCATGAACACACCGGAAAATGATACCAAGCGCCGCTGCGGCCGTCAGCAAACGCCCCGGCTCGATGACCAGGAGAAGATTGACGTAGCGCCGGCGGAGTTGCGCCTCTGGCGTGCCGGTTATCGGGATTACCTCGAGGCGAAGGGCGTGCCTCCCGCTAGCGCAGCAGACATGGCCGCCAAGGTGTCTTACCGGCCCGACCTGTACCCGACCGGCGACAGCCTGCCGCTTTTTCAGCTTGTACCGCCGCCGACCGAGGCCCGACCAGCGAAGAAGAGTGCGCGCACGGCCAAGGCCGAGAAGCCGATCCCGGCCACGATCTCGGCCAAGCCCAAGAACGGGCCGCTTACGCGCCGGGATTCCAAGCTGATCGAGGCCAGTGCCTTGATTGGCACCGAGCCGCCGAGCGGCGAGGACATGGCCTTTACCCATGCCGTGCTGTGCCAAGTCGGTTTGCCACGCTCCAAGGTGGAGGGCGAGCGGTTCATGCGTCAATCCGGCTCCGCGTGGGTCAATGTCCAGGCGGGCTATGTGGACGAGGGCAACGGCCCTGTTTTGCAACCTATCCCCTATGGCGCTATGCCGCGCCTGGCGCTGGCTTGGGTTTCGACCTTTGCCAAGCGCAACAACACCCGCGAGATTCCGATAGGCGACAGCGCAAGCGAGTTTTTGCGCTTACTTGGACAGCCGACCACCGGAGGCGAACGCGGTTCTTTCCGAACGCTTCGCACGCAGATGCACGCCCTGGCCGCTTGCCGCTTGCAGTTGGGCTATAAGGGGCGCACGTACAACGGCCAGCCGGTCGAGCAGTTTGACGCCTGGCAGGCCAACAAGGACAGCCAGCAAAAGGCGCTTTGGCCTGGCGTGATGCTGTTGTCCGAGGGCTACTTTTCCGAGCTGATCGCCAACGGCGTGCCGCTCGACAACCGTGCCTTGCACGCGCTCAAGGGTTCCGCCCTGGCGCTGGACGTTTATGCCTGGCTGGCCCACCGCCTGCACCGCATCGAGGGCCGCCCCGTAATCCTGCATTGGAAGTCGTTGCGCGAGCAGTTCGCTCAGGAGTACCAGGGCAAGGACGCAGACAAGGACTTCAAGAAGAAATTTCTTCCTGCGCTGCAAGCCGCCCAAGCGGTCTATCCGAAAGCCAAGGTCAAGCAGGTTACGGGCGGTGTGATGCTGCTGTCTTCGCCGCCGCCGATCCCGTTCAAGGGCGCTTAACTTCCGGGGCTTTTTCGCCGACGCGAAAACCGGGATGCCCTTCCAGGCGCGTGCCTTCGCGCTTGGTCCATGCGGGACTGGCCGGCGAGCCGGCTACCTTCCAGGCAACCACTACTTGAGCTGGTCGGCCTCGGGAAGTTCGAGGTCGATGAAGGGTTCAAGCCCAAGCCTTCGCATGACGTCCTCAAGCGGAATGGTTTTCTCGCGCCCCTCGCGAATCGCCTGTAGCCGCTCTTCGGCGATCCGAAGGTCTTCGCGGTCTTGCGCTTCTTCGTCGTCGAAATCGGGCACAGTCGTCCCCTGCGGTTAGGCTGCTTCCAGTACGCGCATTTCGACGTGCAGGCCGGCCGCCGCGGCCATGTTCACCAAGGCATCGAGGCCGAACAGGTTGATTTTCCCGCGCATCAGGTCGGAGACGCGCGGCTGCGTGACACCGAACAGCTTGGCTGCCTGCGACTGGCTCATTTCGGTGCGGGTGATGTGATCCTTGAGCGCCATCATCAGCTCGGACCGCAGCTTCATGTTCTCGGCCTCGGCCGGCGTGTCCTCGATGGCGTCCCAAACGCTGGCGTATCGTTGCTCGCTCATTGCCCTAGCTCCTTCACCAAGTCGCGGTAACGCTTCGCGGCGAGATCCACGTCGGCCTTGCTGGTCTTCTCCGTCTTCTTCTGGAAGCAGTGAAGCACATACACGGCGTCGGTGAACTTCGCCACATAGATGATCCGGAACGCGCCGCTCGCGTCTCGAATCCGAATCTCCCGAACGCCCTGGCCTACGGTGCTCATCGGCTTCCAGTCGTCGGGCTCGCGGCCCCTCTGCACCTGGTCGATCTGGTGGCCGGCCTCGCGTCGCGCAATCAGTGGAAAGGCGCGCAAGTCATCGAGGGAACTCCCCAGGAACTCGACGGGCTTGGGATCACTCATGCCACAACTATACAAAAGTTTGTATGTTCTGGCAAGTGGCCGGGGCAGGTAACCAGCTTAGCGTACGATTTTTTCCGTTGTCTGAGGCGCCCCCAGGTACGGCGGCACGCTGAATCGGACCCCCCTACGCGAAAAACTCAAGCCCTGATAAGGACTTGTCGCATGTTCGCAAGTCTGTGGACGGTGCGAGTTGTCCACGCTGAATCGGACCCCCCCGCTACGCTGAATCGGACCCCCCCAAGGGCGATTTTCACGCTGAATCGGACCCCCCCTAGCA
>NZ_WTVM01000152.1 GCF_012910885.1 Azoarcus taiwanensis
GGCGAATTCCATCAGGGCCAGCAGACATCGGGTCTGCCAAACAGGCCGGATATAAGACTGCAGCCAGACTCTGGAACGTCAAAAATGCAAACTTCACTTGCCAAACCGGGAGGCGTCCATATAAGCGGCGTAAGCCGCGAAAAGGCTGAACCCTCAGACGTCCTCCGTCGGCCTCGCCGGCGTGTCCAGTAGCCGCTGGTAATACGCGAGGTCGAGCCAACGGCCGAACTTGAAGCCGGCCTCGCGGATGGTGCCGGCATGCTTGAAGCCGTGCTTCTCGTGAAGGCGGATGCTGCCCCGGTTCTGCGCGTCGATCGCGCCGACCAGGCTATGAACCTCATGCGCTTGAGCGCGGGTGATCAATTCTCCGAGCAAGATCGAGCCCAAGCCGGTGCCACGATGCTGATGATGCACGTAGAGCGAGTGTTCGACGCTGTATTTGAACGCTGCGAACGGGCGGAAAGGGCCCCAGGTGGCGAAACCGAGGAGCTCGCCCTCGTCGTTCTCGACGCCGATCACGGGGATGCCAGCATCCCGTCGCATCGCGAACCAGGGCGGCATCGATTCGGCCGGCCGCGGCACGTAGTCGTAGATTGCGGTCGAGCTCTCGATGGCGTGGTTGAGAATCGCGAGAATGGCCCCGGCGTGGCGTGATTCGCTGCAGTCGACGAGCCTCATGCCTCGTTTCCGGAGCCCGGTTGCGGCGGCACCGACCATTCCGGCTCCTCGAACTCGCCGATCAGCCGGGTTTCGCACTTCTCCGCGTGGCGGGCGAGAATGCGACGGACGGTTTCGCTGCGCTCGTCGTCCTTGGCGTCGCGGTGGGCCTTGGATTGCCAGTGGGCGATGGCGAGCAAGGTGTCAGGTTCGCCGAGCTTGCGGTGCAGGTAGGTGCCTTTGGCGCCGGGTGTCTGCTGAATGATCCGGCTCGCCTCGGTCCAGGCTGCGGCGTATTCCTCGACGGTGTAACCGGGTTTCATGCGCACCTCGAAGATGTACTTCATCGGTCGACTCCGGAGTCGACACTTGCCAGGATGTGATCGTAGATCGCCTTGTCGCCATCCGAGAAGCAGCAGAACACGACCTCGTCGAAATCGCCGCTATCGGTGACCGTGTGTTGGACGGTGTCGACCGCGATCTGTGCGGCCTGTTCGAACGGGTAGCCATACACACCGGTGCTGATGCTGGGAAACGCCACCGTCCGCGCACCGGCCTGCCGGGCGAGTGCCAGGGCGCGCCGGTAGCACGAGGCAAGAGTGGCGGCTTCGCCCTTGGCACCACCGTGCCAGACCGGGCCGACGGTGTGGATGACGAAGCGGGCAGGCAGGCGATGGCCTTTGGTCAGCTTTGCGTCGCCGGTTTCGCAGCCGTTCAGCGTGCGGCATTCGGCGAGCAGCGCTGGCCCTGCTGCGCGGTGAATCGCCCCATCGACGCCACCACCACCGAGCAGGCTGTTGTTGGCGGCGTTGACGATGGCGTCCACGGCGAGCGTCGTGATGTCCGCACGCACCGTCTTCAGCGTGCAACGATTCGTTTTGTCCATGGTCAATTCGTCCAGCGCTAGAGTGAGGTTAATCTTAGCGCGTCGCGTCGAAGGCGGGTTTGCCGTCGACCGAATCAACAGGAGTGCTCCAGATCATGACTCGCCGTGTCCTCAACCGATCCCTGTCGCTGTTCGCGCTCTGCGGCAGCCTGCTTGCGATGCCCGCGCTGGCCGCGGAACCTGAAATGGTGATGTACCAGCATCCGGAATGCGGTTGCTGCGGGAAGTGGGCCGACCACATGCGCGAGAACGGCTTTCGGGTTCAGCAGGTGAAAACGCTCGAGATGGTGCTGGTGAAGAGCGAGGCGGGTGTTCCGCCCGAGCTGGGGTCCTGCCACACGGCCACGATCGATGGCTACATCGTGGAAGGCCATGTGCCGGCCTCCGATGTCCAGCGCATGCTCGAGGAGCGACCCGCCATCGTCGGCATTTCGGCGCCGGGCATGCCGCTCGGCTCGCCGGGCATGGAGGGCCCTTACCCGGCAGAGCGCTACGACGTGATCGGCTTCGATGCCCGCGGCAGCGCCTACGTCTTCTCCAGCCACTGACGGCCCCGCAAGCGGGAGACGGTGAGCCGTCTCCCGTGGCGATCAGAAGGTGATGACCTTGTCCGCGGCGAGCGTGGCCTGCGCAAGTTCCCCCAGGGTGCCGATGCTGGTGCCCGGGATCAGCGGCAGCTCGCCGATGCCGCGCGCGAATGCGCAGGTGCGGCACACGCGCACTGATACGCCATGCGAAACCAGCTCCTCGACCATGCCCTGTAGTCCGTTACCGTTGCCATCGACCTGATTGGGCAGCCCGAGCACGGTGGCGTCAGACATCAGAAACAACTGCAGTTCGGGTTTCTGATCGCATGAAACAAGCGCAGTTGCGAGTCGCAGTGCTGATAGACAGCGCTCGCTTCCGTACGGCGGCGCGTGGATGATGATGACGATCTTCTGCATGGGCCTGCTCCAGTCTTTCTGTGTTGAATGGCTCAGTGGCGGGCTTCGATGAGCTCGCGCAGCGCCTGGGGCAACTTGCTGCGCAAGTGGCTGCTGAGGGTGCGCTCATTGCGTTGCCACAGAATGCCGAGGTAGATGATACCGAGTCCGATCGCAGTCAGCGCGAACGGGAAGAGCAGACTATCGCGAAATACGTTATGAGCGAGGTAGCCCAGGTAGCCGGCTGACCCGAGGGCGCCGAAGACCGCGAAGACGCGGCGCGCCAATACGGCGCCCACGAAGATCATTCCAAGATTGATGCAGAAATAGCCGAACTTCGCCAGTACGCTGTCCGAACTCGAGAGCGACAATCCGCCCCAGAAGGTGAGCACGCCGAAGATGTAAAGCCAGTAGGCGTAGTCCTTCGCCTGCCTCGAGCGCAGATCGACCCAGAAGGCGAGGCCGATGAAGAGCAGGCCGAAGTGGATCGAGACCAGCTTGCGCAGTTCCCAGGAGCGGTCGCCGTCGAAAAGGAAGGGCACGATGTCCATGCCGATGTACCACAGCGTCACCGCAACCGGCATCACCAGGAAAGGTAGCCGGTAACGCCACAGCAATACCGCGGCAGCGGCCAGCGTGGCCAGCTCCATGAAGATCCAGCGCCAGTCGATGAAGCGGTGGTAGTCACGGTAGGCCATGCCCTCGGTCCAGAGCCCAAGTGCCGATTGCAGCCCGTAGACCGCAAGCGGCACCAGCACCACGACGAAGGTGGCGGTGATGCCGGCCGGAATCGGCAACTGGCGCCGGCGCAGGAGATGTTCCGTGAGCCACAATCCACCGGCGCCGTAGGCCAGCGCGATCAGGAACAGGCCAGCACCGCCGAAGGCTTCCCAGCCCAGGTTCATGAACAGGCTCATCGCCCCGATCGCGAGCATGCCCCCGAGGTAGTAGAGGATGTGGGTGAAGCGGAAGTTGGCGCTGTCCTGACCGCGCTCGGACAGGAACTGCCACAAGGCATCGGCCTGTCGTTCGTCGATCAAGCCCTTGCTGCTCGCTTCGCGCAGCAGCGCGCGGTTTACGTCCATCCTCGGACCTCCTAAGTTCTAGGGCCTGTTCTCATTCGCCATGGCGGTCACGCTCGCACCAAATGGCTCGCAGATCAAGGAGGCGCAACGCCGAGATGCGAGCCATTTGGTGCGAGCCCTTCGGGTGGGCCAGTTTGGCCGCGCCGGCGGCGTTGCGCTCGTTGTCAAGGGGGCGGCCATTGACTGCCTCGCGCGCCTTGCCGGCACAGCCAGACTGACCCACGCGATCCGCCAGCGCGAATGAGAACAGGCCCTAGTCCTCCGGTCGCACGCCGGCTTCGTACTCATCGTACAGGGCCTTGCCGAAAGCCTTCCAGGTTGCGCCGCCATGCGTATGAACGCCCACATCGGCACTTTCACGCATGTTCTGCATCATCAGTTCGGACAGGGCGAACAGTTCGCCGGTGAGCTTTTCGGTCCGAATCGGGCTGCGAAGCAACGTCATCATGCATGACGGAGTGCAACGCAAGGCCTGGCGTGCTAGCGCGTGAAGACGGACGTTATCGTCCCACTTTATACCCAGCGCGAGACCACGTTTGATGATTTCGCGCTCGATTTCTTCGGCTGTACGGGAAAAATCTCCAAATCCGGGCATTGTCCCTCAAGGGTGTCGTTTCAGTCGTGCGTCGGGTGTCCGCGGGCAGCGATGTTCCGACATCGCGCATCGCGGAGAAATGCTGCATAGCAACATTAGCAGAAACGCACGAAGGATTCGACTCTTTACGAGGCACGGGCCAGCACACCGATCGTCGGCGCCCATTCGTCACCTGGTTTCTTCTTGCGCGTGACCAGCGTCAGTTGCGAAGGCTCGAAGACGTTGGCGTTGTGGGTGACCGGAGTCGTGATCAGGTATTGCGCGCGGGTGGCGCGGAGGAAAGTGCCGACACGGTCGATGTTTGCGACATCGAGGTGGGCAAAGGGCTCGTCGATGAACACGAATCCGCCGGGGCGGGCTTCGTCCATTAGCAGTGCGATGAGCAGGATCAGCGACTTCATGACCTGCTGGCCGCCAGAGGCTTCGCCGTCGTTGAGACCGACCGCACCCTTGCGGTCGAAGTCGAAACGAACCTCGAGACCGGCCTGGGCGAGCGAGACGTCGTCGTGGCCCAGCGCCGGTGGCGGGCAATCCACGCCGACGCCTGCGAGGTCGCCGAGTGCCTTCAGGTTCTTGCCATACTGGCGCACGGTGGCGCGGAGCTTGGCGATGTACGCATTGCGCGCTTCCTCGGTGAGGCGGCGTGCGGTGGCGCAATAGCCCTGACGGTCGCGGTAGTCCTGCTCGCGTTTGGTGACATCGGCCTTGAGCCGCTCGGCCAGGGTCAGCACCGAGGCGTCGGTGATCCAGTCGCCCTCGCTGAGGCGGGTGCGCAACCGGTCGCGCTCGCGCCTCGCACCGGCGGCGGACTCGTAGCGCTCGGCGAGCAGCGCGATCTCCGACGGATCGCGCCAGTGCGCGGGCATTCCTCGGCGGAGGGCGCGCAGGCGGGTGATGCGTTGAGCCTGGGTATGACGGCGAGGGCCGGTTTCTCGTTCGAGCTCGGCCAGGCGGGCGTCGTGACCGTTGAGTTCGCGCTTGCGGCGATCGATCTCGATGGCGATGCCGGAGAGTCGTCCGGACAGCGCCTCGGCGGCGGCGCGAGCGCTGTCACGTTCGGCGCTCGCGTCGGCGAGCGTCTTGCGGGCTTCGGGCAGTTCGGTCTCTGCCTGGGCGTACTGGCTTGCCTTGGCGGCCAGCAACTGGGCCGATTGCAGCCCGAGCAGTCGCTGACGCAGGGCGGTGAGCCGGTCGGCGGTTTGGGTGACCTGTGGGCGGAGCGCCAGCAGTTCGCTGTCCAGCTTGCGGATTTCGTCTTCCAGTTGCGCGATGCGCGCCTGGCGGGCGAGCTCGCCGAAATGGAAGTCCGCAGGCCGGCCGAGGTGCCGGGCGCCGCGCCGCTCGCGGTGATAGGCGTCACGGGTGATCCACTCGATGTCGCGCTCGAGGCTGCGGGCCGCCTCGACGCTGTCGACCCGGCGGATACGGTTGAGCAGATCGGCAAGCCAGCGGGGTACCGGTGCGGAGAAACGCACGACCTCGGCAAGGCTTTGTGCTCGGGCTGGCGGGGCCTCCTCGCGCTCCGGTACGAGAAAGTGACGGAAACGCTCGCGCTCGCCGAGTGCCCAGGCAGTGTGGCGGTCGCTTTCGCGTTCGAGCAGCACGATGTGGCGGTAGGGGCGCAGCACCGCTTCGACCGCGGTCTGCCAGAGCGGGTCTGTGACTTCGACGATTTCGGCGAGGCCGCAGTGAGCAATGCCCTCGTCGGCGAGCAGCGCGCGAAAGCGGGCAACCTCCGGGTCGCTGGGCGGGCCGCTGCGGCTTCTTGCATTGCGCAGGCTCTGGGTCTTGTCCTCGAAGCGGGTGACGTAGTCGCGTTCGGCCGCGCGCAGCCGGCCGAGTTCGGCCTCCAGGGCTTCGTGCTCGGCTTCGAGTGCGACCGCATCGGCGCCATGTTCGGCGGCGAGCTGCGCGCGCAGGGCATCGCGTTCGTGCAACAGTCTGTCGAGATCCCGTACCCGGTCGTGGGCGGCCAGGTGGCGGGCCTCCGCCTCGGAGCTTGTCGCAGCCAGTACGGCACGTTCGGCCTCGGCGGCGGCTTGCTCGCCTTGCACGGTTTCAAGCCGGGTGAGTGCTTCGCGACGCGCCGCGAGCCGGGCACTGCGTTCGCTGCGCTCCGAAGCAAGCCGCTCGCGCTCGTCGGCGATGTCGCGGGCGAGCTCGGCGGCTTCGAGCCGCGGCACGATTTCGGCTTCGAGCGCCTGCGCTTCGTCGGCGATCTGCTTCCACTGCAGATAGTTGTCGGCTTCGAGGCGGCGTGCCTCGGCCTGGGCACGCAGGCGGTCGAGGTCCAGGCCCAGGTCGTCGAGTTCGCGTTCGGCGTTGCGCTGCTCCTCGCGGGCCGCCTGGTAGTTGTCGAGCACCTCCTTGTCACCGAAGACGTCGAACACCAGCTCGAGCAGCGCGCGCGGGGAGTACTCGCAGAGCTTGTCGGTGTCGCCCTGTTCCAGGGCCAGCACTTTGGCGATGGCCGGGGTGAGCCCGCCCCAGGCGAGGCGGCTCTGGTAGTCGCGCAGGCCGACCCAGTCCTCTGCCTGTTCCAGCGCTTCTATGTCGACGTCGCCGTCGACAATGGTGTAGTCGCGGGTCCACTCGCCGCCGGCACGGCGGATTCGGCAGGCGAGCGTGACCTGGTCGGCGAGGCAGGGGAAGAACGGGCGGCGGCCGGTGTTGCCGGGCTGATTGGCGACGACCGCGCGGATCCACGCGAAGCTGCGGTCGGCACGGCGCACATAGCGGCGGAAGTCCCGCTTGCCCGAGCAGCGCAGCGCAAACAGCGTGCGCAGGGCGTCGAGCAGGGTGGTCTTGCCGGAGCCGTTGGGGCCGACGATTGTGATGATCTGGGCGTCCAGCGGCAGGGAGAAGCGGCGCCAGTAGTCCCAGTGGACCAGTTCGAGCTGTTTTATGTGGAACATCAGGCTTGGTCCTCGTCGTATTCGACGTCCTCGTCCGGCAGTACGTCGGCGACTTCGAAGGCGTTGGCTTCGGGCACCGGATGTCCTGCGCGAGAGAGCACGTCGGCCAGCGTGCCGTGGATCACGCGGTCGGCCATGATGCGGTAGTCGAGCGCGACGTCGAGCAGCGGACCTTCGAGAATCATGCCGTTGCGGCGCTCGATGAAACCCAGCCGCGCGAGCTTGCCGAGCATGAAGTTCTTGACCCGACTGCGACCGCCCAGTGCCGGGCCGAAATCGGCGATCAGCGAGGCCTCGGAGAGCGCGGCCGACACCGTGGCGTCGTGCGCCACCGGCTTGTCGCCGCCGAACATGTCTGTCTGGCCGTCGTCCGCGACTTCGCGGCGGGTGACCTGGCGCTCCCGCTTGGGGAGCACGATGAGCGACCAGATGACGACCAGCAGTGCGACTTCGTCGCGGTTCAGACCGACGTTGCTGGCCGCGTATTCGCGCCGCGCGCCGAAGACCGGCTCCATCATGTCCGGCGCGAGCGCGACCGCGACATGGCCGGCATAGGGGTTGTCCTGCAGTTGCAGACCGGCCGCGGCGAGGCGGTGGTCGAGGTCGATGCGGAAGGCTTCGTCCACCAGCGCGCGGCGCACCAGGCGGTCGCTGCGTGGCAACCATCGATGGGCGATCAGGCGCGCGGTGAGCGCCTTGACGTCGTGTTCGATCATCGTTTCTATTCCGTGGCGGGTGTTGCAGGCCGGCGGGGGGTGACTTCGCCGTGGCTGATCAGCGCGATCTCGTCTTCGCCGACCGGGGTCAGCTCGTCGCCGAAGGAAACCTCGACCGGCAGTCGCATGAAGCTGCCTACCGGACCCTCGGCGGGGCCCTCGCCGCCGTCGGCGAGCAGCGCGAGCATGGACAGCCGGTAGGAGGCAGGTGCAAAGCCGCCGCCTGCAACGAGGGTCGCGAGCGGGGCGGATTCGGGCAGGGCGTCGATTCGGCGGGTGAAGTGTTCGAGCATCGCGAGGTCCTCGTGCTCCGGGCGGGTGTCGACTTCGGCGTCGCTCGGCGGGGGCAGGGCCTGTTCGGTTTCGCGCGCGCGGACTTCTTCGCTGAGCACCACTTCGGCGCGGTCGAGCAACTCGTGACCGCCGGCCAGCAGCGGCAGGTCGGGCACCGTCAAGAGTGCCCCGTCAGCGATGTCAACCAGGCGGTCGATATCCAGTTGGCGCAGCCAGGCGGCGACATCGGACGACGAGATGCCGGAGGCGCCGAGGGTGACCCGCTGGGCCTCGATCTTGTTCAGCGCGCGCTGGAAGCTGGCGTCCACCCGGGCGAGTCGCGATTGCGCCAGGCCGATGCGCTGGGCGACGCGGGCGATTTCGAAATCGACATCCGGGTCGGCAAGCAGCTGATTCATGATTTCGGTGCCGCGCGCGAGCCAGCGCTCGTTGGCCGACAGGCGGCGGCGCGAGGCGACGATGTTGAATTCCGACCCGGAGGCGATCGCCTCCTCGAAGTGCCAGGTCAAGTCGTTGAGCTTGGACAGCAAGTGAC
>NZ_WTVM01000153.1 GCF_012910885.1 Azoarcus taiwanensis
TTTCGACAGCCGGGGCGGTCCCGACCTGCTGGTGGGGGGCGTGGGCTCGGACACCTACCGGATCCATCGCGAGTGGGGCGCGGCTGCCGCGCACGTGACCATCGTCGAGACCTGGCGCGAGGGGGACTTCAACCGGCTCGAACTCACCGGCGATGTCGGCGCGGACGAGCTGCATCTCGTCTTCGATGGGCGCGATCTGGTGCTCATGCTGGGCGAGGACGGCAGCAGCGTGCGCTTTGCCGGTTTTGATCCGCGCGTGCCCGGCATGCAGCCACCGGTCGATGAGGTGGCCTTGCCGTGGCAGGGGATTGTGCTGAGCTTCGACGAACTGGTCGCTCGCGGCATTCGCTACGGCGAGTACACCAACGACGTCTACGAGATCAATATCGGTGATGGTGAGGTCAGCATTGTCGACGTTGCCACAGCCGATGCCCCCAACACGGTCCGCTTCGGTCCCGGCATTACCGCCGAGGGCCTGCAGGATCGTCTCTCCTTTGCCGAGAACGGTGAGGGCGGGCACTGGCTGCTCGTGCATTACGGCGGCGAAGGCGACGTGCTGCGGCTGGCGGGCTTCAACCGCGACGATGTGCTCGGCGGGGGACATGCGGTGGAGCATTTCCTGTTCGCCGATGGCACGGTGGTGGATTACGCCACGCTGGCATCGTGGGGGTTCACGGTCGAGGGTGACGAGGGTGACAACACCTTGCGGGGCAGCAATCTCGACGACCGCCTGTACGGTGGGCAGGGCAATGACCTGTTGATCGGCGGTGCCGGCAACGATGCCTACGTCTTTGCGCCGGGAGACGGGGTGGATACCATCATCGACAGCGGCGACGAGGATTTCAACTTCATCCGGTTCCTGGGCGGTTTGACAGCTGACGATGTCTCGCACGAATGGGATGGCAGTACATTGCTGCTGCACTACGGGCCAGGTGATACGGTTCGAATCGAGAACTTCTTCTCGGAGACCACCGGAAACGCGGCCATTCTGGTGATGGTCTTCGAGGATGGAACCGTCGAACCCCTGCTGCAGCGCCTCAACCGTGCACCAACGGCCAACGGTGAGCTTGCATCCGCTGCTGCCGAGCTTGGCGAGGTATTCACCTATGCGCTTCCCGAGGGCTTCTTTGAAGATCCGGATGTCAATGATTACCTGCGCTTGAGTGCTCGTGTAGCCAATGGCGACGCACTGCCGGACTGGCTCGCTTTCGATGCAACCACGGGGCAGTTCAGCGGCACGCCGACGGATTCAGACCTCGGGTCGCTCGCCGTGGTCGTGACCGCAATGGATCACTTCCGTCTGACGGTCGAACGGTCTTTCGAGCTCACGGTGCGGGATCAGGATCATGGTGAGCCCGGGACCCCCGGTCCCATAACCCAACCCGACACCGCAACCGTCCAGGAAGATCGCACCCTGCTTGCCTGGGGCAACGTGCTGGCCAACGACAGCCATCCCGAGGGCGCGGCGCTGCATGTGGCCGACGCCGGGATCCGGCGCGGTGAATATGGTTGGCTGAAACTGTTGCCCAACGGAAGCTACGCCTATGTGCTGGACAATTTCTCATCGAAGGTGCAGGGTTTGGGCGCGGGTGAGGCGGTCGAGGAGCGGTTCGGTTACCTGGCGAGCGACGGGACTGCCAGTACGCCGGGTGAATTGGTGGTGACCGTTCATGGCACCAACGATGCGCCTGAACTCGCCCGCAAGCTCTCCAACGTGCAATTGGCGCGAGGTCAAGCGTTTTCGTGGCAGGTCCCCGAGGGCAGCTTCATCGACCGCGATCGCAACGACGTACTCAGCTATGAAGCCAGTCTGCGAAACGGCCAGCCGCTACCAGCCTGGCTGACGTTCGACGCCGAAACTCAAACTTTCAGCGGCACGGCGCCATCTGGTGCGCGCGGAAATGTTGACGTGCGGGTGACGGTAACCGATGGACAGGGTGAGCGATCGGTCGCGAGCGATACCTTCCGCATCAGTTTCGGCAACAAGACTGTTGCACCCAAGGGCAACGCAGGGGTCGGCAACGGACTGGATGCGCCTCCGCCCGGCCATTCCAGCAATCACAACGACGGACCGGGCACTGGCCCGGGAAGTCCGGGCAGCAAGCTCAATGGCAAAGGCCATGACGCGCTCGATTGGTTATTCGGAGGGCAGAAGCAGGCTGCGGCGGGCCATCTCGCATGGGGTTGGCAGAAGATGCCGAAAGATGGATCGGGCGGGGGATGGTCCGGGTTCCCAGGGCTGGGCAAAGGGACTCCGGGCAAGATCGAGCAGCAGTGGCAACAGTTGCAAAGAGCCCTGGCCCGGCTTGAGGCGGAAGGACGGGGTGGACCGGCCTGGTCCGGCAAGCATCAAGGGGCGGATCTATCGGCATTGGGTGTATTGGCCGGCGGTCAGGGTTCCGCGCTCCGCTCGGGCACCGATGCTGTCGGTCTGGCAACGGGTGCCGCGCAGCTCAAATCGTTTGCCGGGCTGCGCGACGGGTTCAGCCGCTTGCCTTGCTGATGGTAAAAATGGGGCGCGTGCTGATTGCCTGGGAGCTGGGTGGGGCGTACGGACACCTGATGCGTTGTCTTCGACTTGCTGCGGAGCTTGGGCAAAAGGGGCACGTGGTCACCCTCGCCCTCAAGCAGGCTGAGCTGCCGTCGGGTTTCGGGTGGCCGACGGGGGTGGAAGTGCAGCGTACACCGTTACCGGCGCGTACCTACGTTCGACGTCCTCCCGTGAACTTTGCGGCCCTGTTGAGCGCTTGCGGGTTTGAGTGTCCGGAAGACCTGGCGTTGAGATTGCGGACCTGGAGGCGCATTCTGGACCAGTCGGGGGCCGATGTCGTGGTGGCCGATCATGCGCCCACTGCGTTGCTCGCGGCGCGCATTTCGGGTGTGCCGTCCCTGGCCGTTGGTAGTGCGTTCGCGGTGCCGCCCGCCCTCCATCCCTGGCCTTCGATCCGACCCTGGGAGCGCGTTTCCGAGGGTGCGCTGCGTGCATCCGAACGGCAACTGGATGAACAGGTGACCAAGACCCTGCGACTGATCGGATATCCCGAACCCTTGCGTATGCGGGAGGTGTTTGAGGTAGAAGCGCTGTTCGACACCTTTGCCGAACTCGATCACTATGGTCTTCGCAGGGGTGGGCGGTATATCGGCTGTATGTGGCCTGCGCCGGTTGCTCATGGTGTGCCCTGGCAATTCAATACCGACAGGCGTGTGTTGTGCTATCTGCGACCCGAAGTGCCGGGTTTTGAACAGGGGCTCGCTGCACTGGCCCGCAGCGGTGCTGAAGCCATCTGCGTGGTACCGAAGATCGACGCGAGTATCGCACGTCGGTATGCGACCAAGCGGATGCGCATTGCGAGCGTACCGCTTGATTTCTCGGAGTTGTTGCCGGAAGCGAACCTGGCTGTTTGTTATGGCAGCAGCGCGTTCTCTACCGAGGCGCTTCTGGCAGGGGTGCCTTTGTTGATGCGTCCTCAGCATGTCGAGCAGTGGCTGTTCGCAAGACGCGTAGTCGATCTGGGTTGCGGCTGTTTGGTGCCGGCGAACGCCGGTATCACCGAGTGGATTTCCGGATTGAACGCCCTACTTGAGGAGCCCGGTTATCAAACTGCGGCGAGAGCATTTGGCGATCGCAATCGCCCGCATTCGGGAGAAAACGCGGTGGTGAGTGCAGTGAGAGCGATAGAGGCGCATCTTCCTGCGAACGCAGTCCCGGGGGTGGATCTGCCGGGGTATAGGGGACAGCCGAGTTCATGACCATGCAGAAAGGGAATCAATTTGCTGACGGATCGGATTTCCGTCGTTTTCATCCGCCGCTCATCCGCTTGCAGGCGACGGCACCGAATCCTCTCGGAAGGCGCATCCTCTGGACCTTGCTCTGTTTGATCGCCTTTTTGCTGGTTTGGGCGATGACGGGCAAGCTTGACATCATCGCGGTGGCGGAGGGGCGTCTGGTGCCCGCGAGCTATCTGCAGATCGTTCAGCCCTCCGAGGCCGGCATCGTGCGCGAGATTGTCGTTCGCGAGGGTGAGCGGGTCAGCGGTGGCCAGGTGCTGATGCGCATGGATACGCTGGCGATCGATGCGGACTTCGAAGCGCTGATGACTGAGCAGTCACGCCGTCGTGCTCAACTGGCCAGAATAGACGCCGAGATCCAGGATGAAGCCCTCATGCGGCAGGAGGGGTTGTCAGAGCCCCTGTTTCGCGAGTCTTATCGGCAGTTTGCAGCCAATCGTGAAGCGCTTGCCGCTGCGCGGTCGGAGGAGCGGGCGCGCATGACCCGGGCGGAGCAGGAGAAGGCAGCGGCCTTGCAGCAGCGCACGAGGCTGCTGGCGGTGCTGCCGATCTACCGGCAGCAGGAGGGCGCGTTCGAGCGTCTTGTGGCGGAGGGGTTTGCCGGTGAGCTGATGGCCAGTGACAAGCGCCGTGAGCGCATCGAGCGCGAACAGGAGTTGGCTACCCAGGAGCACGTCATTGCCTCAGCCGATGCAAGTATTGCGCAGTCCCGAGAGAAGCTGGCCCAGATTCGTGCGGATTATCTTCGGGCCTTGCATGTGGAGCGACAGGAGGTTCAGTCCGCGCTCGAGCGAATCGCGCAGGAACTCGTCAAGCAGGCGCACCGAAGACATCTGTCAGAGCTCCGGGCTCCGCAGGACGGGGTAGTCAAGGATCTGGCTACTCGCACTGTTGGCACCGTGGTCCAGCCCGGTACCGTGATGGCGACCCTCGTCCCGGAGGATGAACGACTTAAGGCGGAAGTATGGCTGGCGAACGAGGACATTGGATTCGTTCGCCCAGGCCAGACGGTGAAGCTCAAGTTCGCAACCTACCGTTTCCAGAAGTTCGGCATGGGAGAAGGTGTCGTGGAGCTCGTGAGTGCCGATGCGCAAAGCGAGGAGGAGGCGCGCGAGCGTGGGGGGTTCGGTCAGCCGAGTCAGGCGTTGCGCTACAAGGCACTGATTACCATTGAAAACCCCTATCTCGAGCTCGATGGCTCCCGGTTCGCTCTATCTCCCGGGATGCACAGCACGGCAGAAATACTTCTCGGAAAACGCTCCGTGATGGAGTATCTGCTTTCGCCGATTCAAAAGGCCTGGCATGAGGCGGGGCGAGAGCGATGACAGGGCTCAACTCTCCGGCAAACCGGCACACCCGGATTGCCCGTCGCTGCGCTGGCGGCTCATTACCGGCCAGGCGTGGGCGAAATACACCGCGAAGCCGAGTATCCACAGGGCAGCGGGCAGGAACAGCGAAAGCGTAGGTTCCAGCCAGCCCACCGTGGCGCGGGTCAGCGCTGCGGTTACGAGCGCAAGAGCGACCAGCGGTACCCACGGTTTCTCGTCCGGCTCCACACCGGCATGCACCCGCCCGGCGATGTTCATGATCACGAAGATGCCCAGGCCCATGGCGCCGACCGTGAGCACATGGCGCCCGCCGCTCAGGGTGCCGAGATCGGCGAGTAGCGCCAGACCGATCAGGCCGTAACCGATAGCCATCAGCCAGTACACGGTGTAGAGCATCGCCACCCAGCGGCGGAACAGCGCGCCCCCCACGTGCCAGTCGTTGGTGAGGTTGAACATCGCCGCGGCTGCGGCGAGCGCGACCCAGCCGGAGATCGCGGAGGCGGGTTGCAGGAACTCGAGCGCCGTGTACAGCGCGATACAGAAGGTCGCGAGGTTGCGCCGAGGCGGGCGGGACAGATAGGCGACATCCTTTTCGCCGCGGTCTTCCAGCGCGGCGTTGACGATGCGCATCGAGATGCGACTCATCGCGACCACCATCAACACCATCAGTACGCCGGTGGCGGCGTGCAGCCAGCGGGCGCCACCGCCCCCTTCGATGAGGGTGTCAAAGTGGTAGCCGACGACGGTGACCAACATTGCAAGCAGGGCCCACAGAAAGGAGAGATGGCGCCGGTCGGGGTCTCGCCAGATACGAGGGGCGAGCGCCCCGATCAGCCCCGCCACCAGCAGGGTTTCGGCAAGCGCGGCCAGCCAGGCGCCGAATACGCCGCCGATCAGGAAGCCCGCCCGGGCGATGAGCCACAAGCTGGCGAGCGCCGCGACGATGCGCGTCGCGACCGCGCGGGTGGAGGTGAACTCGGGCACCGCGGTGAGCGCGAACCCGGCCACCGCGGCGAGGCCGAAGCCGAATACCATTTCGTGCCCGTGCCAGGCGATGGGGCCGGCGGGCAGGGTGGGCAGCGCGATATGGCCACCTAGAAACAGTGCCCACGCGGCCATGGCCAGCGTCCCGCCGAGTGCGGTGAACAGGAAGAAGGGCCGGAAGGCACACAGCAGCAGCGCTGGGGTGGAGTGGGTGTGGGCCTTTAGCATTGCAGGCCTCCACGGCGCGCGGTGGCGAGTGGCACGGCGGCGTCGAAGCGGATCGCGGTGGCTTGGATCGGCGTGCCCGGCGCGGTGGGCGCGGGCAGGCCGAACACTTGGCGCACCGTCGGATGTTCGAGCAGGGCGGCGGTGTTGTGATAGACGAAGGATTCGTCCCGGGCCTGTGCCGGGTGGTCCAGCCGCACCCGTTGCACGATGCGGCCGGGCTCCGGGGCCATGACGAGAATGGTGTCCGACAGGCGCACCGCTTCCATGAGGTCGTGGGTGATCATCAACGCCCCCATGTCACGGTGCGCCATGTGTTCGGCGAGCAGGCGATAGAGTTCTGCCTTGAGGCCGATGTCCAGCGCCGAGAAGGGTTCGTCGAGGAGCAGCAGATCGGGCTCGAGGACCAGCGCGCGGGCCAGAGCGACCCGGCTCTGCATGCCGCCGGAGAGCTGGTGCGGAAATTTGTCGAGGTCGTCGGCATCGAGCCCGACCCGGGTCGCCAGCGCGACCGCACGTTGGTGGCGCTCGGGGCGGGCGACGCCGGTGGCTTTGAGGCCGAGGACGATGTTGTCGAGGGTGGTCTTCCACGGCAGCAGGCGAGGCTGCTGGAAGACACAGGCCGGGTTGACGAAGCTCGACTCGATCTGGCCTTCGCGCAAGGTCATCAGGCCGGCGACCAGGTGCATCAGCGTGGTCTTGCCACAACCCGACGGGCCGACCAGCGCGGTGACCTGGCCTGCGTCGACCTCGAGGTCGATACTCGACAGGATCTCGGTGAGCGCATAGGCGTGGCTGACGCCGCTGACCCGCAGGCGTTTGGCGGGCGGCGCGGTGTTGCGGCCGCAGCCGTGGCTGGCGGCACATGCCGTGGTTGATTCGGTGGGCTGGGGGAGCGCCTGGCCACCGGGCAGTGGAACGAGCTTCGGTTTGTTCATGCGGCGGCCCTCCAGCGTTCGACCTCGCGTTTGATGGGTTCGAGCACCAGGTATTCGACTGCCAGCAACAGACTGACGATGGCCATGATCCAGGCCAGCGTGGCCGGGGTGTCGAGGTGCGAGCGGGTCACTGCCAGTGCGGCGCCGACGCCATCGCTGCTGGCGAGCAGTTCGGCCATGACCACCACCTTCCAGGAGATGCCCAGGGCGGTGATCCAGGCCGGGAAGAGGTAGGACAGCATGTGCGGCAGGTAGAGATCGGTGAAACGCATCGTCGCCGGCATGCGCAGGGTGCGCGCGAGTTCGCGCAACTGGCCGTCCAGCGTACGCGCGCCCTGCATCGCGCCGACGAAGATCACCGGGAACGCCGCGATGAACACCGTGAACACCGGCGTGCCGTCGCCAGCGCCGAACCATAGCAGCGCCAGCACCAGCCAGGCGATGGGCGGGGTGCCGATCAGCACGGTGACGATCGGTCGGGACATCATCGATGCGGTCATCGATACCCCTGCAGCCATGCCCAGCGCGCTGCCCGCAGCCAGCGCCAGTACGAAACCGCTCAGCGCCCGGCGGGCGGTGACCTGCAGCTCTGGCCAGGCCGCGCCGCTGGCGAGCATCTGCATCAAGGTGCTCGCGGCGCTGCGCGGATCGGGCAGGATGAGCTCACCGTAGAGGCCGCTTGCCCATTCCCAGGCGGCGAGCATCAGCAGCAGGCTCGCGATTGCGCCCCATCCGCTCCACAGATAGGCAGGCAACCCGGCGAGCCAGCGGCTGATGTTCTTCATTTCGCTTCGGCGTAGAAGGCGTCTTCAGGCAGCTTGCCGCCGATCAGCGCGGGGTTTCGCTCGGCCAGCACACCGTAGAAGAATTCGAGTGCCTCACGCGCCTGCGCGGCCGGCACTGCCTCGAGCGGGCTCGCCGCAATCGCATCGGCCACCGCCTCGGCGCTGAGCAGGTCTATATGCCGCGCGACCGTTTCGCCGCATTCGATGGCGTTTTGCTGGCACCAGCGCAGCGCCTCGTCGTAGGCACGGTGAATGCGGGCCATCAGCTCGGGCTGGTCGGCGAAATCTCCGACCGCGACGATGCCGGCCTGTGGCACCCTTGCCTCACGCTCGAACACCCGACCCCATTCCTGCTGCAGGTCGATACTGCGATGCAGTTCCGGCGCGACGACGCTGACCGGAACGGA
>NZ_WTVM01000154.1 GCF_012910885.1 Azoarcus taiwanensis
GCTCGAGGGTGACGGCGCTGGCGGCTTGCCTGATTCCGGTCCCTTCGACGTTATCGTTGTTTCCGCGGGGGTGCCTTCTCTGCCGCGCGCTTTGCTCGAGCAGCTCAAGCCGGGCGGACGGCTGTTCGCCTTCGTCGGCGACGCGCCGGTCATGAAGGCCCGACTGGTAACCTGTGTCGAACCCGGTCAGTACGCCACCGAAGACATCTTCGAATCGCTCGTGCCGATGCTCAGCAACGCACCGGCGGGCGACGCCTTCAGATTCTGAGCAACGCCAGCCATGAAACAGATTCCCGCGCGAGAGCTTGCCGAATGGCTGTCCGACGACAGCCGCGCCGATCCGGCGCTGCTCGATGTTCGCGAACCCTGGGAGTTTCAGCTTTGCCACATCGAGGGGTCGAAGCTGATACCGATGGGTGTCGTGCCCACCAGAGTCGATGAACTGGAGCGCGATCGCGACATCGTCGTGATTTGCCATCACGGCGGGCGCAGCGCCCAGGTTTGCGTTTTTCTCGAACGCCAGGGCTTCGCCAACGTCATCAACCTGTCGGGCGGCGTCGCCGGATGGGCGGCGAGCGTCGACCCGTCGATGCCCCAGTACTAAGCACAAGAATTCGAGCCGATCCGGTTCGCAATGGAGTCCCCAATGAAACGCTTTCTCGCAGCTGTGATCGTCGCCGCTTTTCCTGCTTTTTCGGGGGCAGCCGACCTGCTCGATGTCTACCGCGAAGCGGTGACACAGGATGCCCGGTTTGCCGCGGCCCGTGCCGAGTTCGAGGCTGGACGGGAAAGGGCCGTGCAAGGGCGTGCGGCGCTGTTGCCGAACATCGGGGCAAGCGGCAGCGTCACCCGTAACTGGGTCGATCCCAGCGGGCAACCCAGCAGCAGCTTCACCGGTAACGCCTGGGGTGTGCAACTCACACAGCCGCTGTTTCGCATGCAGAACCGGATCGCCGCCGAGCAGGGCGAACTGCAGACCGAGTTGGCTGAAGTGCAGTTCGAACTGGCGCGCCAGGACCTGATCCTGCGTGTCTCGGATGCCTACTTCAACGTGCTGAATGCGCAGGACGCTCTCGAGGCGGTGACGCAGTTGCAGACCGCTGCCGCGGAGCAGCTCGAGATCGCGAAGACCAGCTTCGAGGTCGGCACCGTGACGATCACCGACGTGCACGAGGCACAGTCGCGCTTCGATCTCGCCTCGGCGCAGGTCATTGCGGCGCAGAATGAACTCGACGTCCGGCGCGATGCGCTCACCCAACTCATCGGCAGCGACCCGGGCGAACTCGCCCGTCTTCGTCCGGAGGTCGAGCTGTCCCGCCCGGCACCGGACAATGCGGCGGACTGGGTTTCTGCGGCGGAGCTGGCGGGTTTCGGGGTGCAGATCCAGCACCTTGCGCGTGAGCTGGCAAGCCGCGAAGCATCCAGGGCCAGCGCCGGACACCTGCCGACGGTCGATCTCGTGGCCAGCCAGAGCTGGTCGCATCGCCAGAACAGCGCTCAGGCACCACGGACGTCAGCGACCGCAGTCGGTGTTCAGCTCAACGTGCCGCTTTATGCTGGCGGGTCGATCTCGTCGCGCGAGAGAGAGGCGGCGGCGCTGCTGACCAAGGCCGACTTCGATCTTGAAGGCGCTCGCCGCGATGCCGCCTTGTCCGCACGCCAGGCTTACCTCGGCGTAACCAGTGGCCTGGCCCGGATCAGGGCGCTGGAGGCGGCTGAGGTCTCGTCCTTGTCGGCGCTCGAGGCCACCCGTCTCGGTTTCGAGGTCGGTGTGCGAATCAACATCGATGTGCTCAACGCCCAGTCCCAACTCGCCGACACCCGTCGCGAACTCGCCAGTGCGCGCTACGACACGTTGCTCGCACAGCTCCGACTCAAGGCCGCGGCCGGCACGCTGGACGAAGAAGACCTTGAGGTAGTCAATACCTTGTTGGGTCACTGAGCCGCTCGGAGCAGGCGCTCGACGATCTCCAGCGTCCGTTTCGTCGCACCGCGGTGAGCGGTGCTGAAGGCGAGCCCTGCTTCTCCGATACTGGCCCGCTGCCGCGGGTCGGTTGCGATTTCCAGAGCCTTGAGTATGGCGGTTTCGACGGTCTCGAAACGCAAGGCCGCGCCTGCGGCCACTGCCTGCCCGGCGACCAGTTCGAAGTTGAAGGTGTGGGGGCCGATCAGCGCGGGCGTGCCTACCGCGCTGGCCTCGATGAGGTTCTGACCGCCGAATGGCAGCCAGCTGCCGCCGATCAGCGCGACATCGGCGAGCCGGTAGTAGGCGAACATCTCGCCCATCGAATCGCCGAGCATGACCCGCGTCGCACGATCTATCGTCGTGTTCTCGCTTCGCCGCTGCAGGCTCAGACCCCGGTCCCGGACGAGCGTGGCCACCTCCTCGAAACGTTGCGGGTGTCGCGGCACCAATACGAGCAGGGTGTCGGCCTGCGCTCGCGCGGCGAACGCGTCCAGGATCAACGATTCCTCGCCTTCACGGGTGCTGGCCGCAAGCACCACCGGTCGTCCGCCGATGCGGTCGCGGAGGGTCTGGGCGAGCGTGTCCGATGCGGGTGGCGGGGCGATGTCGAACTTGATGTTTCCGGTGACCGAAACCTGCCGTGCACCGAGTTGCGCCAGTCGTTCGGCGTCGGCTCCGGTCTGCGCGCCGACGGCGTCCAGTGCGCCGAGCGTGAGGGCAGTCAGTGCCGGCCAGCGCGCATAGCGCTGCGCCGATCGCGCTGAGAGCCGGGCGTTGGCGAGCAGTACCGGGACACTGGCGGCGCGACATGCGAGCAACAGGTTCGGCCATAGCTCGGTTTCCATGATGATGCCCAGGCGAGGCCGGAAGTGTCTCAGGAAGCGTCGCGAGAGCAAGCCGATATCGTAGGGAAGATAGACCGAGCGAACCCGTGGAGAGGCGCCGAAGAGGCTCGCCGCTGTGTCTCGCCCGGTGGGTGTCATGTGGGTGAGCAGCACCTCGTGGTCCGGAAGCCGCTCTAGGACCGCTCGCACCAATGGTTCGGCGGCGCGTGTCTCCCCGACCGAAACCGCATGGATCCAGACCACTGGGCCCGTGGGCGCTGCGCGATAGCTTGCGAATCGCTCATCGACATGCTGCAGGTAGGCTGGCTGGCGCCGGGCGCGCCAGGCCAGTCGAAGCAGCACTGCGGGCAGGGCGACATACCAGAGCAGGGAGTAGGGCAAGCGCAACAGAGACATGCGGAGCAGATTCGAGAAGCCGGGCCAGAAGTATAAACGTGGTGTCGCATCGCCATCGCAGCGGACGGCGGGCACGGGGCGTATGACATAATTGGAATCTTCCGAAAATTGCTGAGCCCGAACTGGTCATGAAGATACTCGTCACCGGTGCTGCCGGATTCATCGGCATGCATGTTTCCCAAGTGCTGCTTGCGCGCGGCGAAGAGGTTGTGGGGCTGGATAATCTCAACGATTACTACGACCCGCGTCTCAAGGAGGCCCGGCTGGCCCGACTCGAGCCTCATGCCAATTTCAGCTTTGTCCGCATGGACGTGGCCGACAGGCCGGGCATGGAAGCCTTGTTCGCACGTGAGAAGTTCGATCGCGTCGTGCATCTGGCCGCCCAGGCGGGGGTACGTTACTCGCTGCAGAATCCGCATGCCTATATTGACAGCAACATCGTCGGCTTCATGAACATCCTTGAGGGCTGTCGCCACAACTCGGTCGAGCATCTGGTCTACGCGAGCAGTTCGAGCGTGTATGGCGGCAACACGCGCATGCCGTTCTCGGAGCACGACAGCGTCGATCACCCGGTGAGCATGTACGCGGCGACCAAGAAGGCCAACGAGCTGATGGCGCACACCTACAGCCATCTTTATGGCCTGCCCACCACCGGCTTGCGATTCTTCACGGTGTATGGTCAATGGGGGCGGCCGGACATGGCCTTGTTCCTGTTCACCGACGCGATGCTAGCCGGGCGTCCGATCGACGTCTTCAACCATGGCCGCATGCGGCGCGACTTCACCTACATCGACGATATCGTCGAAGGCGTGATCCGCACCCTCGATCGGGTGCCAGGGCCGGATCCGGAGTTCGACCCGGATCAGCCGAACCCGGGCAGCAGCAATGCACCGTTCCGTGTGTTCAACATCGGCAACAACAACCCGGTAGAGTTGATGCGTTTCATCGAGTCGATCGAGGCCGCGATCGGCGTAACCGCCGAGAAAAACTTCCTGCCGCTGCAGGATGGCGACGTGCCGGCGACCTTTGCCGACACCGACGAACTCGCGGCATGGACCGGGTTTGCGCCTGAGACCGATGTGCGCGATGGTGTCGCCCGCTTCGTCGCCTGGTACCGCGAGTACTACAACAAGTAAGCGCGCGGCATGGCGGTCTATGCGATAGGCGATATCCAGGGCTGTTACGACCCGTTCGCGCGTCTGCTGGACAAGCTGCGCTTCGACCCAGCGCAGGATCGCCTCTGGCTGGTCGGCGATCTGGTCAATCGTGGGCCGCAGTCAGCAAAGGTTCTTCGCCTGGCGCGCGAACTGGGTGAATCGGTGATTGCGGTGCTGGGTAATCACGATCTCTACCTTCTGATGGTCGCCGCCGGCTTTACGCGCAGGGGCAAGGACGACACGCTCGATGACGTGCTCAAGGCCAAGGACCGGGACGTGTTGCTCGACTGGTTGGTTCGGCGACCGCTCGTCCATCGCGAGGACCGTTATCTGGTAGTGCATGCAGGCGTGCCCCCGGCATGGAGCGCCCACGAAGCGGTCGATAGAGGGCGTGAGGTGTCCGAGATGTTGCGGAGCAAACGCTCACAGGAATTCCTCCTCAAGCTGCAGGGTGATCAGCCGCGCCAGTGGGATCCGCGTCTGACCGGTTGGGACCGCTTGCGCTTCATCGTCAATGCGCTGACCCGCATGCGCTTCTGTCTCCCCGACGGCGAACTGGCGCTGCGCGCCAAGGGCCCGCCATCCAGGGCGCCCGTTGGCACCCTGCCATGGTTCAAGGTGCCCTACCGGGCCTGCTGGGATCACACAGTCGTCTGCGGGCACTGGTCGGCGCTTGGCCTGCACCGCGAAGATGGCGTGATCGCGCTCGACACCGGATGTGTCTGGGGCGGGGCGCTGACTGCGATCAGGCTCGAGGACGGAGTCCTGTTCCAGATTCCCGGCTGACCCTGCATGGGCTCTCAGTGGTGTCTTTCCACCTGGCCTGCGTGCCGGCTGACGTGGGCGACGATCGTCTCGCGTGCCTGCCGGGCAACTTCCTTGCGATGCAATCCGTTGCAGGTTGGCAGCGGTGAGCCGACCGAAACCGAGGCGATCAGCGCGCGACTCCCGACGATTGCCATCAGGCATTCGATGAGGCTGGTGTCGCCAGCATAGGCTGGCGCGAGGCTGTGCCGGCCCTGGGCGTCGAGGTAGCTGATCGCGACAGGCTGGACCGAGTGGCCCGACTCGACCGCGGGTTGCAGCAGGGCGGCATGAAAATGCAGCACATGCGAGCCATCCGTCGTCGTGCCCTCGGGAAACAGTGCCACGTTCCGACCCGCATCGAGAATCGCGCCGACCTCGGCGTTGATGATGCGGGCGTGACCACGGCTGCCACGCATCAGGAAGACCGTCTCGTTTCGCGCGGCAAGCACTCCGATCAGCGGCCAGTTGCGCACCTCCGCCTTGGAAACGAAAGCCGCGGGTGCCAGCGCGTTGACGACGAAGATGTCAAGCCATGAGACATGGTTGGCGACCAGCAGGCACCCTGGCTGAACGCGCTCCCCCTCATGCTCCAGCCTGAGCCCGACAATGGCGAGCAGGCGGCTTGACCAGCGCTGCCGGATGCGCTGGCGTTGCAATGGCGAGCGCAATGGATAAACGAACAGCGTCACGCACAGACCGATCAGAAGGTGCAGGGCCAATCGCAGCAGCCGCCAGCTGCGCAGGGGCAGGCTTGCTGTGATCGGAGGTGTCGTGCGAGAGGAGAGGGTTTCTGTGTTCAGTCGCGTTGTCCGAGAAAATGACGGGCGTAACGTGGCTCGACCCGGTTCATCGATAGCAATACAGGCAGGTCCGCGGTGTTGAAATCCGGATCCCAGGCCGGCGCGCCGCAGATCCAGGCGCCTGCCCGCAGGTAGCCCTTGATCAGCGGCGGGGTGTCGACCCGCACGTCGTCGCGCAAATCCTGCAGCGGCAGGGGAGTGCGCGGGAACACCCGGTACTCGGGGGGTGATTCGTGCGTTGTGACAAGGCGATTATACAGGCCGGCCGCCGCGTGGCCGCCGTCGTGCATGCTGACCGACGCGCAGCCGATGAGGTAGTCATAGCCGTTGCTGCGCATGTAGCGGGCAAGCCCGGTCCACAGTAAGGCGATCGCCGCGCTGTTTCGATACTCCGGGTCGATGCAGGAGCGGCCGACTTCCACCATGCGCGAGCGCAGGTGTTGAAGCCTTGTAAGGTCGAACTCGTTTTCGCTGTAGTAGCCGCCCACCCGTCGTGCGGCGCTGGGAGAGAGGACGCGGTAGGTGCCGACGATCCGCCCGAGACCCTCGTCTCGCACGATGAGGTGCTCGCAGTACGGATCGTAGATGTCCCGGTCGACACCCGGTGTCCGTGCGGACAGACGCGCACCCATCTCCTCGGCAAACACGCGGTAGCGAAGCTTTTGCGCCTCGACGATTTCGCTCTCACAGCTGGCAAACGTGGCATGCAGTCGTGACCGCGGGCTGTGTTGGGCAATGGTTCCGGTGTCCTGGCGCATCGCTTCGTTCTCCTTGAATGACCAATGGCCGGAGTCTGGTTGGTGCCTGTTGCAGGACGGTGACGAGCGAGTGACGAAGTTGTGAATGTTCAAGCCAATGGCACCGGGGAATCGGGGATAATCGGCTTTTGCTCATCCAAGGCTCGCCCATGTCCATTCTCGTCTGCGGCTCGGTTGCCTACGACACCATCATGGTGTTTCATGACCGCTTCCGGAATCACATCCTGCCCGATCAGATCCACATCCTGAACGTGGCCTTCATGGTGCCCGACATGAGGCGCGAGTTCGGGGGTTGCGCAGGCAACATCGCCTACAATCTCAAGCTGCTGGGAGCGGATCCGCTGATCATGGCCACGGTGGGCGACGATGCCGCGCCGTACTTCGATCGCTTCGACCGGCTCGGCCTGCGCCGAGACCATGTGCGTCGGGTGGAGGGAAGCTTCACTGCGCAAGCGTTCATCACTACCGATCTGGACGACAACCAGCACACTGCATTTCGCCCGGGCGCGATGAACGTATCGCATCTGAATCGCGTGTCCGACGCGCCGGACATTCGTCTTGGCATCGTGTCGCCGGACGGCCGGGACGGCATGCTGCAGCACAGCGCCGAGTTCGCCCAGGCCGGTGTTCCCTTCGTCTTCGATCCGGGCCAGGGTTTGCCGATGTTCAGCGGCGGCGAGTTGCTCGAGTGCCTGAAACTGGCGAGCTACTGCACGGTCAACGATTACGAGGGCAGCATGCTGGCCGAGAAGACCGGGCTGAGCCTTGCTCAGCTCGCGGATCAAGTTGAGGCCTTGATCGTGACTCGAGGTGCAGCCGGATCAACGATTTTTGCCGACGGCCGGCAGATCGACATTCCGTGTGCCGCGCCGGCTGCCATCGAGGATCCGACCGGTTGCGGCGACGCTTATCGAGGTGGTCTGCTTTTCGGCATTGCAAACGCTTACGATTGGGAGCGTGCAGGTCGGCTAGCCTCGGTCATGGGAGCGATCAAGATCGCCAGCCGTGGCGGGCAGAACCATGCGCCGACCCGCGAAGAGATCGCGGCGTGTTATCAACAGGCTTTCGATGAGGTTTTATGGTGAAGATGACGATATTCCGTTCTACCGGGCTTGCGGTGGTTGCGGCAGCCTCACTGGTCATGGCCGGGTGTGCGTCCGGCCTTGGCGGCGGCACCTATGAGCGTGCCGAGGCACGCCGCGCGATGACCGTTCAGTATGGCTCGGTCGAGGCAGTCCGCCGGGTCCAGATCGAAGGCACGAAAACACCGGTCGGACCGGTCGCTGGTGCCGCAGTCGGCGGTATTGCCGGCAGTGGTGTGGGTGGCGGGCGCGGTCGGGGCATTGCCACCGTACTTGGCGCAGTCGCTGGTGGTGTCGCAGGTGCCGCGATCGAGGAGGGTGTGACCCGTCGCACCGGAGTCGAGGTGACAGTGCGCTTGTCGAATGGACAATTGCTCGCGGTCGTTCAGGAGGATGGCGGCGAAAACTTCCGGCCAGGTGAGCGCGTTCGAGTGCTGCGCGACGGTGCGACGACGCGGGTCAGCCGCTGACAGTCTCAAGCCCGACAGGCTGCTAAGGATAGAACGCGTAGAGGCGGTAGCCCGCCGCGTTGGTCAGCTCAGGAGCGCGGAAAGGAAGGCGGACCTCGACTTCAGCCCGACCGCCGAATCCTGCCTGAACCGCTTCTGGTGACAACCATTCGCCAGGCTCCAGCACGCG
>NZ_WTVM01000155.1 GCF_012910885.1 Azoarcus taiwanensis
CCGTTGCGGCCACGAAGACAATTCGAACGCGGTGCGAAGGCGATTCCGGAAAACAATGTCACGATGAAATTCGACCTGAACCTCAGTGCTGGCGCGGTGCAGCCGGCTTTTGCATCGCGCTGCTAACGAAGCGTCGGAACCGTCAGTGAATGAGGCGCGACACGAAGCATCACGGACAGAAAGCCCAAATCAAACACAGGATCACAAGCCAGCCGTTGAGTCTCCCCCCGGTGCAGCAACGACTGAACTCGACAAAGACGACATTGGTTCAAGCCCAGTTCAAAACGAGGCGCCAGAACCGTCAGTAAATGAGCCTGGGGTCAGGGACCTCGCTGCAGCCAACGCTCCCAGATCCTCTCTAGCCTATGCCGGGCTATCCCTGTTGCCAAAATATCTACTCACTGGCTCAGGTCCCGGCATTCTTGAAGTCCCGCTGGAGGGCAACACGTTCGGTGGCATTACCAGCACCTACTCAACCCACATCCTGTATCTGGATCTGCTTCTGATGAGTGGTGGCCCGGCCTTCCTGCTGTGCATGCTCGCGCTGGTTTCGGCAATCTCCGCGGGCTTCCAGCACTGCCGATCTCATGGTTCAGGGAGCAGCTCAACCCACCCGGCCTTGCTCGGCATGCTCGTTGCATTTGCAGTCTCATCGCTATTTCTTCCGCAGGAGCGGAACGAACTGATCGGTCTGGCCTTTGTCGGTGCCGGTTTGTTGATCAGCAGGCAAACTCAACAAACAACACTTGGCAGCAAAGACTCTTACAACGCCCTTCCCAGACGCGCGCTACTGATCATTGCATTGACCGCCGGCGGGTGGGCTGTTGTAACCAGCCCGATTTATGTTTTTCCTGCCATTGAACTCGTCGGACGGCATGGCAGTGAAATTATCAGAGAACAACAGAAGGTCTATGTCACCGAACCAGCAAACAGACCATTGCTGAGTGCTCTGCTGAAACTCAGAGGGGGCACCAGCGCTCAAGTAGACGTTTTGCCTGACGACATCAACATCCTAAAAAAAGACAACATATGGATCCTATGGAGCCCGACTCGAGAGACCGAGTACCCGGAGTTGATTGAGGAGCTGGACAACAGAGCCTATCCAAAACAGCTCTACCCACTGGGAATTGGCGCCCCGGAGAACTGGTGGTTCATTCCTTCTGCACAGCCTGTCCTCAGCTTCTTGTACGCTGGTACTCGCAAGATTTTTGATAGTGGTATCCACACGTATCCGAATCTTGCACCTTATCTCGCTGTTCACCCATCGGACAACGTAGGCGGCAATCCAAAAAACGTAGCCGACCGTAACTTTTCCAGCGCGATTTCATGGCTCTCTTCTGCTGAAGCAACGATTGACTTTCATCTTGATAATGCATTACCCGGAGTTCTATCGGTCTATCGTCTCGTTGCACTCAATCATCAAAGCATGACTCGGTCAACGAACTACAGCTGGAAGGTCATGGGACAGCTTCCCAATGGCGAGTGGGTTATTATTGATACAATCGAGCGTTTTCCTCTCAGTCAGGATATTCATGAACCGTCCTGGTTTACGGTAAGCTCACAGGATAGTTTCAGGAAAATCAGATTCCATTTTTTGCCCGAAGAGTACAATCCTGATACAACCTACGCAGGTTTGAACGAAATCGAACTCTATTTCTCCCCATAGCGCTTTAGTGGCGCAGGAAGAGCAACACATGCAAACCAAGAAACTGAAATCCCTAGACATACACCCTGAAGGCATTGCCGAAGAGTTCGATCGTCTTATGCTGCTCGACATTGACGACATGCTGACTCATCGTAGCGACTTCAGCGACACATGCTGCCCTGCTTGTCATGGCCGTCATGTTCCATACGCATTCACTTATCAAAAACTAGACTACCGTCGCTGCAATGATTGCGGCATGCTGTACATATCTCCTGCCCCAAGTGAGACCTTGCATCTGGACTTCGTTCGCAACAGCCGCGCAATGGCTTTCTGGCGCGAGATGCTGCCACCGGACATGAAGGTTTCACGTCGACCGATGTACCAGGAGCGGGTAGCCTATGCACGCACGGTCTGGGAGCGCTTCGGAGTCAAACCCGACAGCATTCTTGAACTCGGGGCGGGCAACGGTGAATTCGCCGAAGAGCTCGCCGCAACTGGCGCAACCAAGAACATCGTATTGCTCGAACCACAAGCGTTACACCTGGACGCCGACGGCATCGAGATCATCACAGAGGGTTTCGAAGCCCTCGAAAAAGCGGACCGCAAGTTCGACACGGTTTTCGCCTGGGAGCTTATCGAACACGTACTCGAACCTGATGTTTTTCTGCGTCTGGTACGAAAGGTACTCAAACCCGGCGCCCCGCTCATATTATCCACTCCAAACGAACGAAGCATAGAAACTCGCAAGCTCGGCACTGCATCATCCAACATTCTTTTCGACCATGTACGCCTGTACAACCCTGTTGCCATGCAGGCGCTGATGGCACGAAACGGTTTCCGGATAATCGAGTCATGCACACCAGGGAAACTTGATGTCGATCGACTGCAGCAGCATCGCAAGGCCAACCCGGACGCTTACATCAATGATCACGGACTCTCCCTGATTCTGGACGATGAGCAAGCCGCAGACGATTTCCAGACCTTTCTTCAAACCCACTCCCTCTCCAGCCACATGCGTATCGTCGTTGTAGCTGATGCTGAGTGGAACGGCTCACAGACTCCAAGGCTTTGAACATGCCATCTTCAGCCGGGCAACCCGCTCAACCGGCCATGAGCTTCGAAGCCTTTACCAATGCGGCTCCAGATTCGCTCTACTGGTACGACCGCCTGCCCGGAGATGGTTTCAGCGTCTGTGCGATTCCGCAAAGCCCTTCAATTGAGCACTTGCGGGATGCGCTGCTTGCCACCAGTGAGCCGAGCACTGCTGACATCGACCTTCTCGCTGCCTTTCTTCTCGGACATGAGCGCATCCCAGCTGATCATGAAAGGTGGAAAGCACTCACCCAGCACTTGTCCCGTTGCATGGCAGCACAATTGACCTCTGAGGGAAATCGCCCCCTCAGGATGCGCACCCAACGGCTTCACTACTACATCGAAGCACTGATCGCTGACGCACCTTCTGTTCAGGATCATCAGTGCTTCGTCGGTGAGCGCAACCTGGAGGCAATGAAACCCTGGGACTATGTGGAACACCGTGGATGCGAGTGGTGGATATCGTCTGGATCACCAAACATATACTGTAACAACGGCCGGCAGCTGTTGCATTGGAACCTGGGACTGCCAACCCAACTTGACCCCTTGCCCGACGGAAGGCTCTGCGCCGGTTCAATCTACAGTAACGGGGCCAGCATTCATGAGAGGGGTCAATGGGTTACATTAAATCATGACCAACCAGTACCCCTCGTTTTCTGGCACAACGCAAGGCTTTACTTTATCGACCACCTCGGCAACCTGTGGTGCGATGAGCCTCGCCAGTTCATCGCCAGGGTGCCATGTAAGCAGGTCCACTTTGCACGTTATTTCGAAGGTACGATCTACTGCCTTGACAACTCAGACTACGGCCACATCACAAGCTTCAACGTGGATCGCATGGTCTCGGTCAGGCACGCTGTACTGCCAGTACAGGTCTGCAACGATCTGGCTATCGTCGGCCAGCACTGTTATCTGATCGACAAACAACAGGGCAGCGTTTTCAAATTCGACCGGAACTTCCGCTTCATCGAAAGCAGACTTAAATTTGGACGCGGTGAAGCGAGGCTGCTTGATCCAGTATCAATTCGCCCACACTGCGATCGACTTCGAGTCGTAAGTTGGTTATCGAATAAAATGACGCTAATGCACGCATTTTGATATTTAAACTCTTTTATTCAATGACATTCAACATTTCCGGCCAAATAAAACCCGGCAACCAAATACGTAACCCTCGCTTTATTTTTTGACTGTTTTGGAAACGTATCGAAAAACGTCCTCGCAATATCGTAACCTATGCCTACCTTTCGCTCTATTTCGCTTCTCTTGCTTGGTGCATTGATCATACTCGCGCTATTTATGCGCGATGAAAACCATGATGAACCCCTGAAAGGTATCTCGAAGGCTGCCCATTACGACGTAAGTAATCTTCCGTACTACTCCCCAACGGTTCGTTCAACCGTAAACTGGAATGAGGTCGACTTTGATCCTGCTGATGTTCGCTACTTTGGTCGAAAGACGAGCATGATTGTCGCCTCTGACATGAGTCGATCACTGATCGGGATCATGGATGGGAGAGTTGAGTGGACTAGAACATTCCCCGAAACATGGCCGCGAGCACTTGATATTTATAAAGGTCTCGCTTACGTCGGCAACCGTTACTCTATTCTGATTTTGCAACCATTCACTGGAGAGACAGTCGCAGAACTGAACATCCCAAACCTCCCAGAAAGGAGCGCGATCAATAGTGTTCGCTTAAGCGCTCTTGGTACCCGAACGATCTTGACGCTCGGACTTGACCTACTGGACATTGAAAGCCTCCCGCCGCGACCGTCGATTCTTGTTTTCGATATTGTTGAAAGCGAACCAGGAGAAAAGACACTGTCTCTGGTGGTGTCTTTTTATGAATTTAGCTCACCTCGAGACGCCGTCGTCATCGATGGCAAACTTTATGTGGCAGATACCTTTGGTCACAAAGTCATTAAAATCGATTTAAACAGCGAAACACATACCAGGCAAACTATTGGGAATTTTTATTTTCCAAACACAATTGACTTCATGACTATCGGAAAAGGATTACAGGCAATTATTTCTGCAGAGCATGAGAACAGAATCGTTCAACTTGATCTACGTACTGGCAAAATAACTATTCCATTAAGCTGCCCACTCGATTTGTTTCGCAACCCTGAATCATCCAAGGACGATATTGTTGCGAATGAAATTCTAATGACAACGTCAAATGAAGTAAAACCTGCATCAATGTCGCTCTGTGCCACGAGATACTCCGGACTTAATACTCTCTACAGTCCAAATAGCGCACGATTGCTAAACGAAAAGCTTGTGATATCAGACACAGACAATCATATGGTGAAAGTTTTTCACAAGAATAGACTTCAAACGATTGTTACTGGCATTCCTAACCCAGTCAACAGTGTATTGTTTTAACATATACTTATTATCAACTTGCTTGATCAAGAATACGCTTTACGCTATTCATTTCTCGAGCAAACTTTTCCAGCATCGATCAATGCCTCACAACATAATCTGCACCATCTGCGCCAGAGGCGGTTCGAAAGGCGTTCCCAACAAAAACGCCCGCATCGTCGCAGGTCGCCCTTTGCTCTCACATACCGTAAACCAGGCTCGGAGTTCCGGCCTATTTGACTGCATTGCATTCAGCAGCGATAGCGCCGATTACAGACGCTTGGCTGGACAAGCAGGGGCAGATTTACTAATTGGGCGACCCGACGAACTCGCAAATGACGCCGCCGGCAAGATTCCAGTCATCCGACACTGTGTTGAACACGCAGAGCTTGCAACCGGGACGACATTCGACTTGATCATAGACCTCGACTGCACATCGCCGCTGCGCCTGATCGACGACATCGTGGCATGTGTTGAACTGGTCAAGAAAGAAAGCGTGAACAACGTCATCACTGCAGCACCTGCTCGCCGCTCGCCCTATTTCAACCTTGTGGAGCGAACTGAAGAAGGTCGAATCGACCTCGCGAGAAAGCCTGCGAGACCCATATTACGGCGACAGGATGCGCCCGAATGCTTCGACATGAACGCCTCCATTTATGCATGGACAAGAGCCGCTTTGTTCGAGCGCGAAGGACTCTTTCATCCCGACACCGCACTCCATGTCATGCCCGAAGAGAGATCCATCGATATCGACAGTGAGCTCGACTTCGAGATCGTTTCGCTTCTTCTCGAAAGGCGCGAATCACAATTATGAAATGCCTCGTCATAGGTTTTGGCTCCATCGGGCAGCGACACGCAAGAGTCCTGACCGAGATGGGGCATGAGGTCGCCGTGCTCAGTGGCGCCACGGTCCAGACCTACCCATGCCACAGTGCGCTGAATCTGGCCCTTCATTCATTTGAACCCGACTATGTGGTTATCGCCAACGACACCGGCAAACATGCGGAAACACTCGACCAACTGGCCGAACTCGGTTACCAGGGCATTACCCTGGTGGAAAAGCCGCTGGCCGCAACCAACAGCCAACTGAAACGGACACCGAAAGGGCCTGTTCACGTTGGCTATACCTTGCGCTTTCACCCGGCCCTCAAACAACTCAAGGCTTATCTTGGGGCTGGCACACTGTGGTCGCTGACCGCTTACTGCGGCCAATATCTCCCCGACTGGCGCCCGGATCGCGACTATCGTCAAAGCTACTCTGCACGCCCGGACGAGGGTGGCGTCATTCGCGACCTCAGCCACGAACTCGACTATGTACAGTGGCTCGCCGGAAGCTGGCAACGGACGGTTTCCTCAGGAGGTCGCGTCAGCAATCTTGAAATCAGCAGTGAAGACTGTGTCAGCATACTCGCCGACTGCGAGGACTGCCCACTCGTCACAGTCCACATAAACTATTTGGATCGGCTTGTATCACGCCGTATTGTTGTCAATGGACCGTTTGGCACCGCCACCGCAGACCTCATCGCCGGCACTCTCAGCATTAATGGGGAAGAGATGAGTTTCGAACTCGGCCGTGACGCCATGATCCGCGAGCAGCATGTGGCAGCCATGTCCCATACCAGCGTGCACAAGGTCTGCACGCTTGACGAAGCGCAAACCACCATGCAGTGGATCGACGCGATTCATCGCTCACTCATCGAACAACGCTGGATTGCCCGCCCCACGATATCTGTCAAAACCCACGGCCCGACATCATGACATTCTCCGACACGTTTCTCCGACTGGACAACAAGCTCGCTGTAGTCACAGGTGCAGCAGGCATCATCGGCAGTGTCATTGCACGCCAACTGCAAGCTTACGGCGCCCGGGTTGCCCTGGTCGACATTGATGCAGAACGGCTTGACGCGGTCGAGGCGGAAACTCCAGACCGACAGCAAGTACGTGCCTTTCGTTGCGACCTCTCAGACGCTGAGGCAATCACAAGCACGGTCGAGGCAATCAATGCCTGGAGCGGTGGCATAGACATTCTGTTCAATAACGCTGCAACAAAAACTGAAAAACTCGAACGCTTCTTTGATCCGGTTGATGAGTACACGCTGGAAACCTGGCGCGAAGTCATGGCGGTCAACGCCGACGGCCTGTTCGTCATGGCCCGGGAGTGTGCCAAAAGCATGAGGCGTCAGGGCGGCGGGAGCATCGTGCAGACCGCTTCAATCTACGGTGCCATGGCGCCGGACATGCGGATCTACGAAGGTTCGGAATACCTCGGACGACAGATCAACACGCCGCCCATATACGCAGCATCCAAGGGTGCAGTGATTGCCCTGACGCGTTATCTGGCTGCCTTATGGGCAAGCGATGGGATCCGGGTCAACACCATTTCGCCTGGCGGTGTATCTAGCGGTCAGAACGGTGTTTTTCACGAACAGTATCGTGCCCGTGTTCCGATGGCCCGCATGGCTGAAGCAAGGGAGATCGCTGACGCCGCACTCTTTCTCGCATCGCCTGCGGCCAGCTACATCACAGGACAGAACCTGATGGTGGACGGAGGCTTGTCGATATGGTGACCGAGCAATCGGCAGGCTCACCTTGCCTGATCATCGCCGAAGCTGGCGTCAACCACAATGGCAGTCTGGATTCAGCGTTACGGCTTATCGACGCTGCGGCAGATGCCGGTGCCGACATTGTCAAGTTTCAAACCTTCAAAGCCGAGCGCCTTGTCACCCGTCATGCGCGCAAGGCGGCCTATCAGGCAACTCATACCGGTGCGGGCGACCAGTTCTCCATGCTCAAGGCACTTGAGCTTTCGGACGAAGCACACTACAAACTGCTCAAGCATTGCGAAACACGAGGAATCGAATTCTGGTCGACCGCGTTTGATGAGGCTTCAGCACAATTTCTGGTGGACCTTGGAATCCGTCGTATCAAGATCCCGTCTGGCGAACTCACCAACGCACCGTTCATTTCCGCCATGGCTGCTCACGGTCTGCCCATGATCGTATCCACCGGTATGGCTACGCTTGACGAGGTTGCCGACGCAGTCAGCTGGATTCAAGCCGCACGACGTGGCCCATCAGCAGACCAAGCGCTTGCCGATTTCGTTACCCTGCTGCATTGCACCTCGAATTACCCCTGCCCGATAGACGATGCCAACCTGCTGGCCATGGCTACCCTCGCACACCACTTTGGTTTGCCAGTCGGATATTCAGACCACACTCAAGGCATTCTTGTGGCACCGCTGGCACGTGCCATGGGGGCCACAGTTTTTGAAAAGCACTTTACGCTGGATCGTAGTCTACCCGGCCCGGACCACGCCGCATCGCTGGAACCTGACGAACTTAAACAAATG
>NZ_WTVM01000156.1 GCF_012910885.1 Azoarcus taiwanensis
GCAGGCACGCCGATTGGCGCTCATGTGAGCCGGAATTCGCCGGAAAAAGGCGGAATTATAGCGTTTGTGCGCTGCCGTGTGGGGGCGCTAACCGGCGCGGGCGACCGTGGTGCGATGAACCGGCGGGTTGGCCTGGAAGTAGCGGCGGATGCCTCGCATCAATGCGTCGGCCATCTTGTCTTGATATGCGGCGTCGTTGAGGCGGCGCTCTTCATCCGGGTTGCTGATGAAGGCGGTCTCCACCAGTATCGACGGGATGTCGGGCGCGCGCAGCACTGCGAAACCAGCCTGTTCCACCTGCGGTTTGTGAAGCCGGTTCACCCCGCCGAGTTCGCTCAGCATTGCCTTGCCCAGCTTTAGGCTGTCGTTGATCGTCGCCGTCTGAGAGAGATCGAGCAGGGTTCGCGCGAGGTGACCGTCCTGTTTCGCAAGGTTCACGCCGCCGATGAGATCGGCCTCGTTCTCGCGTTGCGCCAGCCAGCGTGCGGCCGAACTGGTGGCGCCGCTCTCCGACAGTACATAGACGGAGCTGCCGTGGGCTTCGGGCCTGACGAAGGCGTCGGCATGGATCGACACGAACAGGTCCGCCTGCGCGCGCCGGGCAATCGCGACCCGCTGCTGCAGCGGCACGAAGTAATCCCCGTTGCGCGTCATGATTGCCTGCATGCCCGGTTCTGCGTCTATTCTGCGCTTGAGACGGGTTGCGATCGCCAGCGTAACGTTCTTTTCGTAGGTGCCTCTGCGTCCGACGGCACCCGGGTCTTCGCCACCGTGACCGGCGTCGATCACCACGGTCAGGATCCGGTTGGCGTCGGCAACCTGTGCATTGCCGGCGGCATTGTCGCCGGTCGCGACACGCTCGCCGCCCCCTTCGCCGCTTGCGGCTTCCATAGGCGTACGTTTGCGGATAAGGGCAAGAATCGGGTCGATCGGCTCGGTGGGATATAGGTCAAGCACCAGGCGGTGCCCGTAGTTCGCGATCGGGTTGAGGGTGAAGATGGACGGTTTGATGGTGCCCTTGAGTTCGACCACGATGCGGACCACGCCGGGGCGATTGTTGGCGGCTCGAATCAGCGATATGACTGGATCGGTGTCGAGCACGCGATCGGGGAGCGACTTGAGAACGCTGTTGAGTTCGACCCCCTCCAGATCCACGACCAGACGGTCGGGGTTGTCCAGCGTCAGGTACTTGAAACTGATCTCGGCGTTGCTCTCGAGCGTGATGCGGGTGTAGTCGGTAGCCGGCCACACGCGCACGGCAACGAGACTCCTGGCCGAGGCGAAACCGACCGGGCTTACCAGAAGTGCGAGCGTGGCGCCGGCGAACTGAAGCATCTGCCGTCGGCTCACACCGGCGGGCAGATTCACTGGGCCATGCTCTGCAGTTGGTTCTTCATTGTTCTCGTGCATGATCTTCCGGCCTCCGTCAGTGCCTCGACCTCGAGGCGGCGTCCGCTGCCATCCACCGCGAGTCGTGCGACAACATCAGCTTTTGCAACAAAGGGTTGCGCTCTATCCGGCCACTCAACCAAGCAAACGCCATCACCGAGAAAGTACTCATCCAACCCTGCTTCCAGGTATTCCTCGGGTACAGCGAAGCGATAAAAATCAAAGTGATATAAGTTTAATCTAGAAACTGTATAAGGTTCAATCAAGGTGTACGTCGGACTTTTTACTTTTCCGGTGTGACCGAGCGCACGAAGCAGGCCACGAACCAGAGTGGTCTTGCCCGCGCCGAGGTCGCCGGTGAGGTAGATCACGAGTCCCGGATGCAGTGCCGGTGCCAGCGCTGCCCCGGCAGCAGCAGTGGCTTCCTCGTCGGGCAGGTGCGCCGCAAGTCGGGTGTCGCTATCATCCCCGGAATGAGCAAGCTCGATCATGTGCACTCCTCCTCTGCAAGTTCGCCCGGTGACCACGAGGCCGTGCCGGATATCGACCAGATCAGGCAATGGGCGAACACACTCGGTTTCAATTCAGTTTCGGTAAGTGGCGTGGACCTCGAGACCGCCGAGCCAGGTCTGATCAGCTGGCTGGAGCAAGGATTCCACGGCGAGATGGATTATATGGCCCGGCATGGCCTGAAGCGGGCGAGACCCGCGGAGCTCGTGCCCGGAACTGTGCGCGTAATCACCGCACGGATGAACTACTGGCCAAATGCCAGTGAAGCCGGGAATGTGCTGGCCGACGGCTCGCTCGCCTATGTTTCGCGTTACGCACTTGGGCGCGACTATCACAAGCTGTTGCGGGCACGTCTGCAGAAACTGGCCGATGCGATTACGGCGGTTGCACCCCATGCCTACCGTGTTTTCGTGGATTCCGCACCAGTGCTCGAAGTGGAGCTGGCGGCGCGCAGCGGCCTTGGATGGCGGGGCAAGCACACCTTACTGCTCGACCGTGAGGCCGGCTCCTATTTCTTCCTGGGCGAGATCTTTACCGATCTGCCGCTGGAGGAAGCTCCGCCGGTACAAGCGCATTGTGGCTCCTGTCGCGCCTGCCTCGACGCCTGCCCGACAGGCGCGATCGTCGCGCCGTACCGGGTCGATGCCCGGCGCTGCATTTCCTATCTGACGATCGAACTCAAGGGCGCGATCCCTGAAGAGTTTCGGACACCGATCGGTAATCGGATCTACGGCTGTGACGATTGTCAGCTGGCGTGTCCCTGGAATCGTTTTGCACAGTTGACGGTCGAGACGGACTTTGCGGTACGGCACGGACTTGACGCGGCGAGTCTCGTCGAGCTGTTCGCCTGGACCGAAACGGATTTTCGCGAGCGGACTGCGGGCAGCGCGATCCATCGCATCGGTTTCGAGCGCTGGTCGCGAAATATCGCGGTTGCACTCGGCAATGCGCCGCACAGCGAGGCAGTAATGAAGGCGCTTTCAGCCCGGCGGGAGGACCCGTCGGCCCTGGTGCGCGAGCATGTCGAGTGGGCGATTGCGCAACAGGGCAGGCGGGCAGTCGAATCAGGTCCCGGTGCCGGTGGCGATCGGTCGTGACGGATCGGCACACCATTCGCTCCACGAGCCAGGGTACAGGCGTGAGCCGACCAGGCCGGCGTGCTCCATGGCCAGCAGGTTGTGACAGGCGGTGACGCCTGAACCGCACTGGTGAATCACCGCGGCCGGTGGGAGCTCGCCGATGATCGCGGCGAAATCGGCACGCAACTCGTCGGTCGGCCGGAAGCAGCCGTCCTCGTCGAGGTTGTCACGGAAGAAGCGGTTCCACGCCCCCGGAATATGACCGGCAACCGGATCCAGACTCTCGTTCTCGCCGCGAAAACGATCCGGGCTGCGTGCGTCGATGAGATTCAGCTGGCCGGTTGCGAGCCTGCGCTGGATCTCGGTCACGTCCGCGGCCAAGCCGGTGTGTGTCTTGAAATCGAATTGGGCGGGAGAGTACGCCGGGAGTGTCGCGGATACCGGCTGGCCCGCATCGCACCACGCGCGATAGCCGCCGTCGAGCACGGCAACCGCATCGTGACCCAGCCAGCGGAGCATCCACCACAGACGCGCCGCGTACATCCCGCCCGCGTCGTCGTAGGCAATGACCTGTGTGTGATTGCCGATACCCAGTTCGCCAAGTCTTTTCGCCAAGGCCGCCGGGTCGGGAAGGGGGTGACGGCCGTTGGTGCCGGTCTTGGGGCCGGAAAGGTCGTCGTCGAGCGACAGGAACACCGCGCCAGGAATGTGCGCTTCAGCATAGGCGTCGCGTCCGAAAGCCGGGTTGACGAGGTCGTGGCGGCAGTCGACGACACACCACTCCGGCGTGCCCAAGCCGCGCGCCAGATCGTCGACCGATATGAGGGTGCGAAACTGCCCGGTCACTCTGAGGGCTCTTGCTCGGCTTCAAGCCAGCTGCGGGCCTCGACTTCGTCGTCGAAGACCAGCACTTCGGCATCGACGAAGATCTGTGTCAGCCATGCACTCCACGTGATCCACTGATCCTCGGTGAGCACTGCGATGCGGCCGAAGTCGTGTGCATGCTCACGGGTGAACTTGATCTCTTCCCACGCGACGTCAAGAGTGAAGCCAGCCATTTCGCGCAGGTCGAAAAACAGATTCACCGGCCCTTCGAAACGCACCTTGTAGTTGACCAGCTCTTCGAACTCCTTGTAGTCGGCGATGGTGAACTCGCCGAATACGGCCACTGAAATCAGGTTGTTGTTGTGGTCGATGGTGATCATTGAAAGCTCCGTGCGTGTCCGGAAAAGGCGATTGTCGTTGAGCCCACTATATCCCGGGATGCCGCGTGATTCAACGCATGTCGGCCGCTGGCAGAGTCGATGCCGTGGCTCGCTGCGCGCGTCTGCGCGCTACACTTGCAGGCCACGATTGTCGCCGGAGACACGACGATGGGTTATCTGCTCGCACTGGATCAGGGCACGACAAGCTCACGCGCCATGGTGTTCGACACCGATGGCCAGGTCAGGGGCGTATCACAGCAGGAGTTCGCCCAGCACTATCCGCAACCCGGTTGGGTCGAGCATGATGCGCACGAGATTCTCCGCACTCAGTTCGGCTGTATGCGCGGCGCCCTCGAGGCCGCACGGATAAGGCCCTCCGAGGTGCTCGCGATCGGCCTCACAAACCAGCGGGAAACCACAGTGTTGTGGGATCGGGCCACCGGTCAGGCGCTGGCGCCGGCCATCGTCTGGCAGGACCGCCGCACCGCCGGCGACTGCGACCGCCTGCGGGAGCAAGGCCACGCCGACATGATTCGGCGCAAGACCGGACTCGAACTCGATGCCTACTTCTCGGCGACGAAGCTCGCGTGGCTTCTGCGTGAGATCCCGGGTGCCCGGGCGCGGGCGAATCGCGGAGAGCTCGCCTTCGGCACGATCGACACCTGGTTGCTGTGGCATCTGAGCGCGGGCGAGCTGCATGTCACCGATCCCGGCAATGCGGCGCGGACGATGCTGTTCGATATCCACCGCCAGTGCTGGGACGACGATCTGTTGGCGATTTTCGACATTCCGCGAACCTTGTTGCCCGGAATTGTCGACAGCGTCGGCGTGTGCGGCCACTCGAGCGCCGAGGCCTTTGGCGCACGGGTGGCAATTGCAGGCATCGGTGGCGATCAGCAGGCGGCGACCTTCGGGCAGGCGTGCTTCGATGCCGGCATGGCGAAGAACACCTATGGCACCGGTTGCTTCATGCTGATGAATACCGGCGCCGAGGCGGTCGAGTCACGCAACCGGCTGCTGACCACGATTGGCTGGCGCCGGGGCGGGCAGACAGCTTATGCGCTCGAGGGCAGCATCTTCATGGGCGGAGCGCTGGTGCAGTGGTTGCGCGACGGTCTCGGGCTGGTGCGCCGCGCTTCGGAGATCGAGGCGCTGGCGGCCTCGGTGCCGGATACCGGCGGCGTTGTGCTGGTGCCTGCGTTCACCGGCCTTGGCGCACCCTATTGGGACGCTTACGCCCGCGGGACACTGATTGGCCTGACTCGCGGCAGTAGCGCGGCCCATATCGCCCGCGCCGCGCTGGAGGCGATTGCGCTGCAGACTGTCGATCTGGTCGAGGCGATGAAGCGCGACGGTGCGACACCCTTGCTTGAGCTCAGGGTCGACGGTGGCGCCGCGGCGAACAATCTCCTGATGCAGTTGCAGGCCGACCTGCTTGGCGTGCCGGTGGTCCGGCCAGCGATGCTCGAGACCACCGCCTTGGGTGCCGCGTATATGGCCGGACTTGGTGCGGGGGTGTGGCGAGACACCGATGCGCTGGCGGCGATGTGGTGTGAAGAGCGTCGGTTCGAGCCGGCGTTGAACGAAGACCACCGGGCGGAGATGCTGGCCCGGTGGCATCGGGCGGTGGAGCGCAGCCGCGGGTGGGCTCAGGCGTAAGCTACCTGGCGGGATCAGGACCGGGGCGGCACCGGCAGTGAAACACGGGCAACCAGCCCGCCGTCCGCTGCATTCTCCAGCCGGATCCTGCCGTGCTGAGCGGTAATCAGGTTGTGTGCAATCGCGAGCCCCAGCCCGGTGCCGCCGGTGTCGCGATTGCGTGAGGCTTCGGTGCGGTAAAAAGGTTCGAACACCTTTTCGAGTTCGTCTTCCGGCAGGCCGGGGCCGTGGTCCCTGATGCTCAATTCGAGTGTTGAGGCCTGCCTTTCCATTGCAATGTCGACGCGTTGGCCGAACTTGATGCCGTTCTCGACCAGGTTCCACAGTGCGCGCCGCAATCCCATGGGATCAGCCCGGCAGGTGGCGGTCAGCGCGTCGGTGCGCTGCACCGCCCAACCCATGTCCTGAGCGTCCGCGCACAGACTGTCGAGCAACGCACCCATGTCCAGATTCTGCAGCCGTGGCGGCGCATCCATGCTGCGGGCGTAGTCCAGGCCCTCACGGGCGAGCGACTGCATTGCATCGAGGTCGGCCTGGATGCGCTCGCGAAGCGCGTCGTCCTCGACTTGCTCTGCGCGAAGCCGGAGCCGCGTGATCGGGGTGAGCAGATCATGCGAGATTGCGGCCAGAATCCGGGTCCGGTCGCGCACGTGTTCGTGGATGTTGGCCTGCATCTGGTTGAGCGCAGCCGCGGCATACGCGACTTCGGCCGGCCCGTGTTCGTCCAGCGCCGGCCGGTTGGGTTGCTCACCGATGGCGCGAGCGGCGTCGGCGAGCCGGGTGAGTGGCCTGGTCGCGATGCGCACGCCGACCCAGGTGAGGCCGCCAATGCCGATGACCAGTGCCACAAGCGCGGCGAGGGCACGGGCCGGTGTGGAAGGTGTGCCACTGGCGATGCCGGTGGCCGGCACCTGCGGGATGGCCAGGCGCATGCTCAGCGATGTGCCGTCGCTCAGGGTGACGACTGCGACCAGACGGGTATGGTGGGGTCCGCGGTCGTCATCGCGCTGCGGTATCGCGTAGATGCGCACGTCACGATCCGGCAACGCTGCGCGCATCGATTCCACGAGCGGGAATCGCGGCGGCAGCGGCCGAGCGTCCTCAGGCGGTGGCGCCAGGAACAGTCGCAGGCGTCTTCGCCCCATGGATTCGATCCAGCGTTCGCGTTCGTGGGGTGCGAGTTGGTCTACAACGTCGATCGCGGTGGCGGCTTCTCGCGCGATGCCTTCGAACAGCACTTTGCGGTCAAAACGGTCGCGCTCGCCGAGAAAGAGGGTGACGCTGACCGCAAGCACCGCCGCGATGCCGAGCAGCCAGATCAGCATCAGGCGGGCGAAGAGGGTGCGGGGCAGCAGACGCATGGCGTGACAGAGGGCTCAGGTCTGGGGTTCGGTGTCGTCGGTTTCGAGCACCGGTTCGACAGTGCAGGCCAGCACATAGCCCTCGTTGCGCACGGTCTTGATGATTGCGGGTTCGCGGGCGTTCTCGCCGAGACGCTGACGGATCCGGCTCACGAGCAGGTCGATGGAGCGGTCGAACACCTCGGCCTCGCGCCCCTGGGTCAGCTCCATGAGCTGGTCGCGGCTGAGGACGCGCTGGGGGTGGTCGAGGAACACCCGCAGCATGCGATGCTCCGCCCCGGACAGTGCGACGACGGTGCCGTCTTCGGCGACGAGATGGCGGGCGATGGTGTCGAGTGTCCAGTGTGCGAAACGCAGTCCCTTGATCTGACGGGCAGACTCCGATTCGCCTTCCAGATTGGGCGGCAGGGCACGGGCTCGGCGAAGTATCGAGCGGATACGCGCGAGCAGTTCGCGCGGCACGAAGGGTTTCGGAAGGTAGTCGTCGGCACCCATCTCGAGGCCGATGATGCGATCCATGTCTTCGCCACGTGCGGTGAGCATGAGCACCGGAATGTCGCGATGTTTGCTGCCGCTGGCGCGCAGGTTGCGGCACAGCGTAAGCCCGTCGTCACCCGGCATCATGACGTCGAGCACGATGAGATCGATGCGGTGCTGTTCCAGTGCCGATTTCATTTCGCGCCCGTCTGCCGCCGTGCTGCAGCGCAGTCCCTGGCGGGTCAGGTACTCGGCGAGGAGATTGCGGATCTCGCGGTCGTCATCGACGATGAGGATGTGGTCGCGTTGGGCGCTCATGGATGGGTCCGGACGGCGGAAATCGTGTTTGGTTGACGCTATTCTGACCGAGCGGGGCGGGGGCCGTGTATCGTTTTGTCGGGCGAGGCGGCACGGAGTAGCGAGGTGGTGCTGGTGGCTGTCCGGACGGCGACTTTGCCTGAGCGCATGCCGCTGTTGGCGAGCGTAGCGCCCGCGATCCCTGCTGTTTGAGCTCGTCAGGGCGAGTTCAGGGATCGCAGCGAAGCG
>NZ_WTVM01000157.1 GCF_012910885.1 Azoarcus taiwanensis
GACTGACCCTGTCGAGGGCGGATCGTTGTTTGAAGTGAAATCTCGACTGACGCTCTTCGTGCTGGCGATTGGACTGATGTCCGGGCTGTCGGCTCAGGAGACGGATCCGGATGTGCCCGTAGGTGAGGCAGCCGCATTCGCCGAGCCTGAGGATCGGCGTTTTCGCGACATCAGCGGCTATCCGTTCCGTGCGCCTGCGGCCACGGTGAGGGCGATGCAGCATCTCGCGACTGCGATGCAGTTGCGGGCCTATTGTGCCGACCCCAACATACCGGATGCTTTTGTGCGACTCCAGCTCCAGCGCTTCAGTGAACTGACTGGCCGGGAGGAGAACTGCCGCTCGTTGCTCGATTACTGAGCGCTTGCAGAGGGGCAGTCTCACTACCCCCGCGGACGACGCGGCACGATCTTTACCGGAACGGCGGGCCAGGCCAGCGTGACGGCGATCGCTTCCGGATGTGCAGGATCTCCCACGGGCCACGTGATCACGTGGCATTCGAAGAGCTGCCCGTCTTGTTGTCGGAAGCGCCAGTTTCCGGAAGCGGATACACCCTGTTCACCATCGGCTCGCAGTGCCCCGATCGTCAGCCGTTTCAGGCCATCTCGATCGTGTCCGAAGATTCTGGTTGCGGCCGCATTTGCATCGACAATCCGGTGCTCGGCTCCGTCGCACAACAGCATCGGCAACGGGTTCGTCCTGAATGTCTTGTCGGACAGGTTTTCGATCGCGGGACGCACTGCGGTGATGGGGGGCGTTTCGGACGCTTCGGGTGAATCGAGCACCAGAAGCCGCCAGCCCGGTCGCGGTCCGTCCAGCATGCGGCCGTGCAGGCTCTCCTGGTTCGTGATATTCAGTAGTGAGACCCGCGGCGCACGTCCGCTGGATTCATATTCGATGCGAAAGAGGGTGTCGATCGCGCGCCCAACGAGTTTGTCGCTGGTCAGATCGAGGCGACGTTGCGCACTGCCGTTGGCGGCGGAGATGCGCCCTTCGGAGTCGATGACGAAGATCCCTTGCGCCATTGCAGCAGCCAATTGCGGCCACACGGTGTCGCCCGCAGGTTGCTCCGCATAGGCCTCGGCGATGATGTCCGGGCTCAGGATGAGTGCGTGGATGCCCGGCCGGATTCTCGCCGCGGCGATGAATCTGAGGTTGCGGCGACGCGCTCCGGGCAGGGAGACCTGAATGCTGCCTCGCATCTGGCCCTGTATGAATAGCTTCGCTCGGGCATCCAGGAAGGCTTTTTCCGACGGAAACACGGTGGCCAGCGGTTGGCCGGCGAGTGTGCGGTAGTCGCGCTCCAGCAGTCGGCACGCAGCGCTGTTGACCTCGATGATGGTCTCGTCGCCGGTGATGATGAGGCCCTCGTCTATGAGCTCGAGCAGAGCCAGGTAGAGCCCCGTCTCCAGGCCTTCGGAGAAGTCGGCTCGGAAAGGCTCTGGATGCTGGTGATCGCTATCCGGGTAGGGGTCGTGGTTTGTCACGTGTTTGGGCTTGACTGGCCAGCAGGATGAACGCTGCCAGCATAGCCCAAGCGGAACGGCTCACTCTCCGGAATAAAGGGGAAAGCGGGGGCTATTTCCGGCCAAGCCCGCCCAGGAGCACCGCGACCGGACGGGGGCGTGCGCGGGAAGGACGCGGTTCGGACGGAGCAATGACCGCGTTCTCGGGCGTTTCGCCGAGTGGCGTGCCTGCCACTGTGGACTCATAGGGCTTGCTGAAGTCGAATCCATCCGGTGCGATGCCAGGGTTTGATCTGCCGCGTGCGGGCTTGTCGCTGCGCTTTGGCCGCGTTGTGCTGTTGCGACTCGGCTCTTGATCGCTCTTGCCTGCGCCGGCGCGCTCGCGCTTGCTGCGGCTGCTGCCAGCGATGTCGTAATCGGGTTCGGCCGCGAAGCCCGGAACATCCTGTTGCGGTATCTGGAACTTGATGAGCTTTTCGATCTCGGCGAGGCGGGGCTTTTCCTCGGCACATACCAGCGAAACCGCATGTCCCTGACGACCGGCGCGTCCGGTGCGGCCAATTCGATGGACGTAGTCTTCGGCGGTGTGGGGGAGTTCGTAGTTGATGACCATTGGCAGGTCGTCGATATCGAGGCCGCGCGCCGCGACGTCGGTGGCGACCAGCACCCGGAGCTTGCCGGCCTTGAACGCCTCCAGCGTTTCCGAGCGCTGCACCTGGCTCTTGTCGCCGTGGATTGCATCAGCCGCAATGCCGTGGCGTGCCAGGAAGGAGGCCAGACGACCACACAGAACCTTGGTGGAGACGAAGATCAGCGACTGGGTATCCGGTGCATGACGAAGCAGATGCGCCAGCAGGTTGCGCTTGAGGCCGGCCGAGACCGGATGCACCGTGTGGGTGATGGTCTCCGATACCGTGTTGCGCCGCGCGACCTCGATCAGCTGAGGATTCTTGAGCATTCGGTCGGCGAGCTTCTTGATCTCGTCCGAGAACGTCGCCGAGAACAACAGGCTCTGACGTGCCTCGGGAAGCATGTCGAGTATGCGGCGAATGTCGGGAATGAAGCCCATATCCAGCATGCGGTCGGCTTCGTCCAGTACCAGCATTTCGACCTGGTTGAAGGCGATGGTTTTCTGCTGGACGTGGTCGAGGAGGCGCCCGGGGGTCGCGACGACGATCTCGACACCACGGCGCAGTTCGTCGACCTGCCCGCGCATGTCGACACCGCCGTAAACGCAGATCGAGCGCAGGGGCACGTATTTGCAGTAGGTTTGCACCGACTCGTGCACCTGCACTGCGAGTTCCCGAGTGGGGGCGAGGATCAGGGCGCGTACCGGATGCCGGGCCGGGCTCGTGGATGTGTTGGCATGCCGCGCCAGGCGCTGGATGAGAGGCAGGGTGAAGCCGGCGGTCTTGCCGGTACCGGTCTGGGCACCGCCCATGACATCCAGGCCCTGGAGCACCACGGGAATGGCCTGTTTCTGGATCGGGGTGGGTTCGGTGTATCCGGCCTCGGTAACGGCGCGTTGCAGCTCGGGAATCAGCCCGAGTTCGGCGAAACTCATAGATGTCTGTCGTGTAAGGCGCGCCCAGTGAGCCGGCGCGCGAACGACAGTGTCGGGGAAGGCGACAAGGTGCGGGCGGGAAGTACGGCTTTCAGTGGTAGCGCGGGTGTTTAAGTAAGCGGTATTCGGGTTGCAACCGACCGACATGGGCGCCGGCAGGGTGCTGCTTGTCGAAGTGTCGCCAGGCGACCCGCAAGCAGCTTTGCATTATACACGCTGAATGCTTGACAAGGCGTGTTCGATTGGCTCCCAAATGCGCGTGCTGTGGCTATCGTTTGAGCGTCAGATAGGCGGTGACTTCTTCGCGGTCGTGGTACAGGTGCTTGATGCGCAAATCGTAGGGGCCAGCCTGCACGACGCGTTTATGGATCAGACTGCGGCATTGTTCGAGCGCATCGAAGCGGCGCTTCATCGGCAGTTTGAGGTTGAAGATCGCCCGCCGGCATCTGCCGGTCGCGACCCATTCCGCCATCAGGGATGCGATACGCGAGGGCTGTTCGACCATGTCGCAGACAAGCCAGTCGACTGCACGCTGTGGTCTCCAGGTAAAGCCGTCTGCGCGCAGGTGTTCCACCATGCCTGTCGCCATCACCGGTTCGGCCATGGGTCCGTTGTCGATTGCGGTGACGTGCAAACCCCGGTGTGCGAGTTGCCAGGTCCAGCCACCGGGGGCGGCGCCGAGATCGACCGCGCGCAGGCCTGCCCGCATGTGCACGCTGCGCTCTTCTTCAGTCAGCATGCCGAAGATGGCCTCGGCGAGCTTCAGGGTCGAGCGGCTGGCGGCCTCCCGGGGCATGCGCAGGCGCGGAATGCCCATCGGCCACGGTGCGGCGTGACCTGGAATGGTCGCGCCGAGCCAGGCGGTTTTCGCATCCGGGAAAAGCACATGCAACTCGGGCAGCGTCTTGCTCTTCGGGCGAAACAGGCCGGCACGGGTCAGCGCTTCGCGCAGGTGAGGTGTGAATCGACGGCAGAAACCCGATTGCTGTTTGGCGTCGTCGGTGTCCGGGGTCTCGAGCAAGGCGTCCGAGAAACGGTGTCCGGCGGCGCGCGCGGCTTCGACCAGCGGCGTGGCACGGTCACGTTCGGGCAGGTCGTCAACCCGGGCGAACCACGGCACGAGTTGGCGGGCAAAGACCAGGCTGAACCAGTCGCAATGCGGCGCAAGGTCGCTCCAGAGCAAAGGTTCGACCGATTCGAACACCACGAAGGCCTGACCCTCCCGTGCGCGAACGAAACCGTTCATCCCCAGTCGACCGGCGAAGCGATCGAGTTCGCTTGCGACTTCCTTCTCGAAGCCTGCGCGGCACAGCGCGAGTAGCCCATAGCAGACGGCATCGGTGTCCGGAGGTGAGGTTTGCATTGTTTCGACCTGTTGATGGATGATCGCGGATGATACGGAAAACCGGACGAGGGGGTTGGAAAATGGAATATCGCAAGCTCGGTGGCAGTGAGCTGGAAGTGTCTTCGATCTGCCTGGGTACGATGACTTTTGGCGAGCAGAACGACGAAGCCTCGGCTCACTCGCAGCTCGATCGTGCGATCGAAGTCGGCATCAATTTCGTCGATACCGCGGAGATGTATGCAGTGCCGCCACGTCCCGAAACCTACGGTGCGACCGAGGTCATCGTTGGCAACTGGCTCGCACGCCAGCCGCGTGACAAGGTCATCCTGGCCACAAAGATCGCAGGCCCTGCACGCAGTCTGCAATGGATTCGAGGCGGGCCGCCGGCACTCGATGGCGCCAACATCCGCGAGGCGCTCGAGGGCAGTCTGCGCCGCCTGCGCACGGACTACGTCGATCTGTATCAGCTCCACTGGCCGGAGCGTAACCAGCCGATGTTCGGTCAATGGTGCTACGACCCCAGTAAGGAGCGCGATTGCACACCGGTTCGGGCACAGCTCGAGGTGCTGGCAGGCCTGGTGGAGCAGGGCAAGATCCGCTACGTCGGACTGTCAAACGAGCATCCGTGGGGTGTGATGGAGTTCGTCCGTCTGGCCGAGCAGTACGGCCTGCCGCGCGTGGTGTCGATCCAGAATGCCTACAACCTGCTCAACCGGGTCTACGAATACGGCCTCGCCGAGGTGTGTCATCGTGAGTCGGTCGGCCTGTTGGCCTATTCGCCGCTCGCTTTCGGCCATCTGAGCGGCAAGTATTTGCGAGACGCTTCGGCCTCGGGTCGCCTGACATTGTTCAAGAATTTCGGCCAGCGCTACACCAAAGAGAACGTCACGCCTGCGGCTCGGGCTTATGCCGGGATTGCCGAGCGGCAGGGCTTGAGTCCTGCCACCTTGGCCCTTGCTTGGGTGTATCGACGCTGGTGTGTTGCCAGCACCATCATCGGGGCGACCACGATGGATCAGCTCGAGGAGAACCTGGCTGCGTGGAACGTTGAGTTGTCACCCGAAACGATCGAGGAGATCGATGCGGTGCATCTGCGCTATACCAACCCAGCCCCCTGATCGCGCCACCGGTGGTGGCGGGTGAGCTCAGTCGGCGCTCTGCGGCAGCAGATCTGCCGGAATGACGACTTCGGGCGGATCGATGTAATCAAGCGATTGGGGCCCCATCGGGCCGCCAGTTCGCTCGAGGGGGTGCGGGAGGCGCGAAGGCACGACTTCCATCTCGTTCATCAGCATGTAATCGTTCATTTCCCGCCAGCCGAGAAAGATCGCCGCCTTGTCGGCCTCGGGGTTGAGAATGTAGCAATCCTCGAGCGAGCGTCCGGCGTGCCGACACGCGCTGCCTACGGCGCGTCCTTCGGCGTCGCGCGCAGCGGCTTCCTTCTGCGGGTCGGGGATCTCGAGTAGTTCATAGACCACGTCGCAGGCGGTCAGCAGCGGTAACATCAACACCAACAGGAGGCGTTTGAGGGTCATGGGCGGACTGTCGTCAATCAGATCTTGGCTTGTGCGTGTATATCTTAACGACAATCCCGAGCGAGTCTTGATCCCGATTTCGAACGAGTGAGAGATCTGATGATAACGAAACCTTCGCGATGGCCGTGGCCCAGAGTCCTCGCGCATCGCTGCGGCGGCGCGCTCGCGCCGGAGAATACGCTTGCCGGACTCGATGTAGCCCTGCACCACCGCTGCGGCGTCGAGTTCGACGTCATGCTGAGCGCGGACGGCACACTTTTCGTGATACATGACGAGACGCTCGAGCGAACGACCAACGGTCGGGGGCGTGTCGCCGATACGCCGGACGTCGTGCTCGCCGGTCTGGATGCCGGTGTCAGTCATCATCCGCAGTTCGTCGGTGAGCGGGTGCCGCGCTTTACCGAGATGCTGACCCGCTGTACCGCGCTGGGGCTCGCAATGAATATCGAAATCAAGCCGTCGGCCGGAATGGATCGGGAGACTGCGCAGGTGCTCGCAGCGACGCTCGCTCAAGCTGCGCTGAAGGAGCCGCCGATAGTATCGTCGTTCTCGGAGGAGGCGCTCGCGGTCTTCGCTGAGGCCTCACCTGCCACGCCCCTTGGTCTGTTGGTGGAAGCGGTTCCGCCCGACTGGGAGGCTCGCTGCCGCCGACTTGGCGCGGTCGCCCTGCACGTGGCTTGCTCGGCAGTCACCAAACCGCTCGCGATGGCGGTGAAACGTGCCGATCTGTGGCTGGCGACCTACACCGAGAATGACCCGCTGCGCGCCGTCGAGCAGCTCGGCTGGGGTGTGGATTGCGTGATCACAGATCGTCCAGACCTCATCAATCCGGAAAGCCTCGGATTGGGGGCTGCGTGACTCGAAGTTCGCCCATCAGAACTAACGAAGAAGCGAAGTCAGCCACGCTATCTGGAATGGATCGCCAGAGTAATGGGTGACCCATGATGCAGCGGTTCACATGGAGCGAAATCCATTTAAATACAAGCGCTGGAAGTTAATATGGACTTCAACTTACGCTGAAACATACCCTTCTTCGATCACTTGAATCTCGGCAGAGCAACTCGCGAATCCTCGCGTCGTCGCCGCCAAGCTGAACGGGCATCCTGATCGTTACAAAATAAAGCTTCGCGGATGCCGCGATGAATGCGACCTGGAGCAATCCCGGCAAGTGGGTCGCTGCAGGACGTTCGTCAGCTCTGGCCCAGGCCGGTGTCAAGGGCGGCAGCTTGTGCTGCGAAGTCGTCGGGACGGCGCTTTCGGAAGGTTTCGAGATTGGCGAGCTTCCAGCGCAGCGCCGGCAGTTGCGCGGCGTGCTGGCATGCTACCCGTGACCAATCCGGTTCTGCGCGCGCCAGCCCCCTCAGAAACTGCTTGTGCGCTGTGCTCAGTCTCTGTGGCAGTTCGCGCCGCAGCCTGGCGCGAGCATCGAGCAGTGTCTCCAGGGAGCAGTCCACTTCGGTCATGCCGACAAAGGCCCGCTCGTACTCGCCCGCGATGTCCTTGTCGTTGGCGAACACGTCGGGCGCGACGGCCAGCAGCAGGCGAACGGTGTCCGCGTAGGTCTTATCCATGAGGCTTCAGGCTTAGCAAGGTGCCGTCATCGAGCCGGCTCATCCAGCGCGTGTTGCTGCCGGTTCGAACCGGGTACTGCTCCAGCAGGGCATCGACATCCACGAGGCTGTTCTCGCGCGCCCAGGTCAGGAACAGGCGCACGGCCTTCACGCTGGCGCAGCAGGACAGCAGTTGCCCGAGCACGTCCTTGCGGGGGGAACGCAGTCCATCGAAGAGGTTGCGGGCCTCTTCGAGGCTC
>NZ_WTVM01000158.1 GCF_012910885.1 Azoarcus taiwanensis
ACCCTCGGGTCCAGGACAGCTTCCACATCGAACACCACTGATTCCCTTTCCATCTCTGACTCCTTCAAGTCGATGGGTGGGGAAAATTCGATTACCACAGGTGGGGATTATTGGATTACCGCTGACACCTGAACCGTGCGGATATCCTGACCGCTCTCAAGCAAGTGGGTTGCGAACGAATGCCGCAAGGTATGCACGGTGACAGGTTTGCAAAGACGCGCCTGCTCGGAAGCGCGTTTGACCGCGCGTTGCAACCGTTGCTCATACAAGTGATGGCGCCGCAAAACACCACTGACCGGATCCCGAGCGATCCGATCCGAAGGCCATAGCCAGAACCAGGCCCACGATGACCCTGCACGCGGATACTTGCGCGCCAGCGCATCTGGCATCCATACCGATGGCCGCCCCTCGTCACGATCCGCCTCCCACACCCGGCGCGCTCGCTCGAGCTGCCTGCGCAGCGCCCCATGTAACGCCCCAGGCAGCATCACCCGTCTGTCCTTACCGCCCTTGCCCTCGCGCACGATGATCTCATTGCGATCGAAATCGACATCCTTGACCCGCAGCCGCAGTGCCTCCATAAGACGCATTCCAGTGCCGTACAGCAAACGCGCCAGAACCCCCTCCGCACCATCGAGAGCATCCAGCAAACGTCGCACCTCGCTGGACGACAGCACCACAGGCACCCTTTCCCGCTTTTTTGGACGACCGATCTCCTTCATCCACGGCAGATCAATGCCGAGAACCTCCCTGTAAAGAAAAAGCAGCGCCGACAGCGCCTGATTGTGGGTTGATGGCGCAACCGAGCGTTCATTCGCCAACCAAGTCAGAAATGCCTGCACCTCGGCCGCGCCCATCTCACGCGGATGCCGCAAGCCTTGATGACGGACGAACATCCTGATCCAATAAACATAAGCCTTCTCGGTTCGTATGCTGTAATGCTTGTAACGAACGCATGCCCGCACCTGATCGAGAAGCCTCGGAGCCTGCCCTGACGACGATGTTGAAGACATGCCGGGTTTCCGGTTGAGTAAACTACTGAACATGCGTACAGCATAGTACGCTAGAACCATGAGTGCAATGACAAATGCAATGCATCAGTTCTACGGTAATATCCGGCAGAAGTCGGAATATCCGTCATTTTTGACGTATACAACACGTTAGCCACTTAGCTCAATCAATTCCCAATGCCCTGGACTCAGCGAAACGACAAGCTAATCGGGACCAACGGAGAGATCCTTGATCTTTGGCCCCAAGAGTTCTGGTATCTGGCCCCTGCACGCGTTACATATACGCCTGGTGAGGGCGTCGTTCGCCCACTTGAGTTTGCTGTTCTGCTTCACAACGCCGTGAAGGGCGAAGGGCTAGTCACTTCACTCGACGTACTGCTTTCTGGAATCGAACCATCGACCGAAAAGCGAGGGGCTGCCGCTGAAGCCGAAGCTCTCCTTGAAGAAACACGCCAGTCTGTCAATCCTGCGTTGCCATCGAGACTTCGCTCCTATTTTCTAAATTACGACCGCGCGGTCGCTGAAAGGCGTTCGGCTACCATGTTTCGTGACAGCCGACGGCTGGTGAGGTGCTATCTCATTCGCAATGGTGGTCGATACCACTTCGCTGACGTCGATGTCTACGAACGGCTCGAAGGGCGCCCCGATGACAGGGTGTTGGCAGCAAAGTATTGGGAGCTGTTTCAGCCAAAGACGGAAGATGAGTTACATAGACTCGAAGTCCTCGCAGATAGCGCTCTCTATTTTCCAGACTGGCAAGAATTTCCCACTCTCGATGACAGAGTGCTCATGCGTTGGTCGCTGGACAACCCGACACCGCAGAGGGAAGAACGTGGCTAACCCTACGCTCAAGTTCGCTCCCTGCGGTCGCTGGGATGCGCCTTCGGCGCGCCCCTTAGCTCCACGTTAGCGGTTCCCAGTGAATCGAAGAAGGCTCTCTCGCATTCTGTGGATCTGCTTCACCATCAGCGCCTTGCACATCATGCTACTGGCGCTCACTCGCCTGGACACGTTTCAAGATACGCCGCTTGAAGGTTTTTGCATGACGCTTGTATTTGTGCCCTACTTCTTGCACGGGCTTGGGCTGCCTGTACTGATGGATGATGGCCTGGCGGGTTGGGGGTGGCCTTCTCCGAACGGGCTTGGGTGGTTTCTTTCTGCGATAAGCTGGCTCTCGCTGTATATGATTGCGGCGATAGGGGTTGAGCGGCTTGCGTGGAGGTCCAGATGACGCTTGCAGGACCGGCTACCCCTGCCTCGACCGATACCGACCCCTCTCAGCTACTCCCCTGCCCCGCCATGCACATTCAAGTGGACGACCTCTCAGGCCCGGAAGTTATCGAACTCCTTGCGGAGCACCTTCGGAACATGTACGAATGGTCGCCACCCGAGAGTGTTCACGCGCTCGATCTGGCCGGGCTCAAGGTGCCCGAGGTAACCTTCTGGACTATCTGGGAGAACGGCGTGCTCATGGGGTGTGGTGCGCTCAAGGAGATCGACCCGCTGCATGGGGAGGTGAAGTCGATGCGGACGCCATCGGCCAGGCGCGGGAAGGGTGCGGGCCGATTGATGCTTGAGCATATCTTGAAGGTTGCGCGGCAGAGGGGCTACCGGTTGTTGAGCCTGGAGACCGGAAGCCAACCCGGCTTCGAGCCCGCGCGCAAGCTCTACGAGCGCTTCGGCTTCGAGTACTGCGGTCCGTTCGGCGGCTACACGGCGGACCCGAACAGCGCCTTCATGCAATTGCACCTGCCGGTTGAAGGCGATCTCGAGCGGTGACCGGCATGATTGTCCGTTTGCACAGGTGGGTTTCAGCATGAGATGTCTTGTCGTCGTTGCCCATCCGATTGGGGACAGCCTTTGCCAATCACTGGCTCAAACTGCGGTTCAGGCGCTGACCGAGGCCGGGCACGAGGTTCGGGTCGAGGACTTGTATGAAGCGGGTTTTTCGCCCTCCCTCACGGTCGATGAACGGACGACCTATTACCGCCCCCCGTTCGACGCTTCCGAGGTGCAAGCACAGATCGAGCGATTGCTCTGGGCCGAGGGTCTCGTAATGGTGTTTCCGACCTGGTGGTTTGGTTTTCCCGCGATTCTGAAGGGGTGGTTCGACCGTGTCTGGGCGCCCGGCATCGCCTATGACCACGCCAGCGATCTCGGCCCCATCAAGCCCAGGCTTCACAACTTGCGGCGGGCGCTTGCGCTTACCTCGCTGGGCTCCCCCTGGTGGGTTGACCGCTTCGTGTTGCGACAACCGGTTAAACGCGTGTTGAAGACTGCGCTGCTTGGCACATGCGCGCCAAAGTGCCGCTTCGAAATGTTGTCGCTCTACAAGGCCGAGAATCTTTCGGCCGATGAGGTGCGCGTATTCGGTGCTCGGGTTCGGCGGACACTTGCCGGATGGTCTTGACCTTCCGGCCACTGCAAATGATGCTCGCCCGACATTGGGTGTGCACCGATGCGGACACCGTCGCGCCCGTTCAAACATCACGAACACCCTGATTTAGCGGTTCCCGACGAGCTGATCTGCATATACATTGCTGACATCACTCCCCCTGCCGGAAGCCGCCGATGTCCAGTGCCAATGTGAAGCTACGCATCTCCTTCGATTTCGACCTGCAGGTTCCCGACGCATTGCTGGGCTTGGATCACGAACCCTTGCTGAAGGCGCTGCAGGCCGCACTCGGGCCAACCGTCATGCAGGGCATGCCGACGGTGTCGGCCAAACAACTCGGCAAGAGCGACATCAGCCTGCTGCATCATCACGCGCACATCGACGCTTCAAGACTCGGGGTCAAGACGATACCGCGCGAGCTGCTGGTCTCGGCAGCACCGCATCTGACGGACAGTGAACTGGACACGCTCAGTCGGGCGATGCTCGGCAAGACGCCCGACTCGGACGCCGAAACCCGGCGACTCCTGCGTCGCAAGGCGCTGGCCATGGTGAGCGACATGCGCCTGGTCGACTGCGTGGTGAGCGCAGAGCTGACCAGCGGTGAGGTCGTCGAGTTGGAAGCTGCGCTCAACCTCACGAATGGCGCTGTGATTGTCGGCGAGAAGGATCGCAAGCAACGCCTGAAGCCCAATCAGGCGACGCTGCAGGTGCGGGCGGGCACGCCAGAGGTCTCGCTGCCCGCCACCTTATCCGGACAGACGATCTCGGGGCCGGTCATCGGCGTCGAGGTATCGGAGCTTGGCGCACACCGCGACGCGCTGATCGAGGCCTGGCAAGCCAGCCACTGACCCGTTGCGCGCTCTTTCCGGACAGCAGGGACCGGCATACGAGGCTATCCTTCACAAGGTGCGAGCAATCGGCTTTGGGAAGTTGAGTCATCATGGATATACGAATTCGCGACCTGGCAAAACGTGATCTGCCAATGATCAGCCAGTGGCTGAATGCAGAGCACGTCCGCGGCTCTTGGGGAGACCCGGAGGGCAACCTGCGTTTGTTGAGCGAACCATCAGCCAGTGGGCATTGGCGGGGGATCATCGAGGCGGATGGGCGCGCGGTGGGCTTGGTGATGTGGCAGCACCCTACCCGCGAGGAGTTGGATGTGGCCAGCCTGAACGACATCCCCACCAGCGTGATCGACATCGACATCATGATCGGCGAGATTGACGCGCTCGGCCGGGGAGTCGGGTCGGGAGCGATACGCCTGGTCGCCGAAGCGGTCTTGTCCGACGCCTCGGTGCCCTTCGTCATCGGGTGTGCCCATGTCGACAATCTCGTCTCGCAGGGAGCGTTCCGCAGGGCAGGCTTTCGCAAGGACAGGGAGTTCGACGACGTGCCCAATGGGCTATACGTGCTGATGGTACGTGACCGCACAGCCTGAGGAGACGACATGAAGCCAAGAATCAGCATGATCACCCTCGGAGTGAACAATCTCGAAGCGTCGGTTCAGTTTTACGAAGAGGGGCTTGGCCTGCCGAGGATGGATTCGCCGCCCGAGGTGGCCTTCTTCACGCTCAACGGCAGCTGGCTTGGGCTGTACTCGCGTGACGCGCTGGCGGAAGACGCGGGGATATCACCCGAGGGGTCCGGGTTTGCCGGCATCGCCATTGCGCACAACGTCGATTCCGAAGCGGCGGTCGACGATGTCTTGAAGCAGGCGGTGGCAGCCGGCGCGAGGCTCGTCAAACCTGCGCAGAAGGTCTTTTGGGGTGGCTACTCGGGGTACTTCGCCGATCCGGACGGGTATCTGTGGGAGGTGGCGCATAACCCGCTGTTCTGGGTGGGGCCGAGGGATGAGGGTTTGTGAGCTGCCAGAATGACCCACTCCTCGACTTCGCCCTTGATCCACCCCCTCCTGGCCAGGAGTCTCCGCTTCGCATCGCCGCTTCGGCGGCAGCGAGTGATGCTCGCTGATAACCCGGTTCCGCGGGGAGGAAGCGTCTCGAGCGTCTGCGGGTCAGCTCAGACTCATTCGTGCCATTGAGGCAAGTCCATGACCGTAACCGAAGCCCTGGCGTTGTTCATCGTGATGTTGCCCCTGGCCGCCATGCCCAGCGCCAGCGTTGCGCTCGTGGTGGCTCGTTCCGTGAGTGCCGGGCGAAGGAGTGGCGGCTTCGCGGCGCTGGGTATCGTCGCGGGCGATCTGGTCTTCGTGGCTGTGGCGCTGCTTGGCGTGAGCGCGCTCGCGGGCTGGCTGGGCGCCTTCTTCTCGGTACTCAAATACTGTGGGGGCGCCTATCTGATCTGGTTCGGCTGGCGCTTGCTCACGTCGAAGCCTTCGGTGGAGCTACCGCGCGCGAAAGCCTCCGGGTCGTCGCTCGCGGCGGATTTCGCGGCCGGCCTGTTGCTGACCTTGGGTGATGTGAAGGCGATTCTTTTCTACGCCAGCCTGTTTCCCGCCTTGATCGACGTGACGACGATAGCGGCCTGGGACATCGCGCTCATCGCGGCAATCACCGCCTTTGCAGTCGGAGGCACGAAGCTGGTGTATGTGTTCTTCTCCTCGAAGATCGTCGAAAAGCTGCGCAAACCGGTCGTATCCGACGCTCCTCGCAAGCTCGGCGGCCTGCTGATGATGGGTTGCGGTGCGGTGCTGGTTACCAAAGCCTGATCGAGCAATGCGTGTCGCCGAGCCGCTTCATGACGGTTCGAGTCGGCGCCTCCTCCGAAGAGTCTCCCGTCTGGATGGGACCACTCTCTTTTGTCATAATCCGGGTTGGCACGGCCGAGCTACTGGACCCGCATTGAGACAGCATCGCTCCAGCGGTGCAAGACTGGGAGGTCGTCATGGCCATACGAATACGTCACCGTATCCCCAACAAACCGCTCGCCCGCGCCAAAGGACCTGAATGGATAGGAAACGAATCGCGCTGCTGCTGGCGTTTTGCGAAGCACTGGTAGCGGTGCCCCTGTATGGCATCTACACCGCGCCGGTGCAGTTCTTCGGCGCCACCGGATACTGGTCGCCAATGACCCTGATGCTGAACACGCTCAGCGTCGTGTTCCTGATACTTCCGCTCGCGGCGCTCTACGGCGTGTTCCGCAATCAACGCTACGGCTACTGGTGTCTGGGTTTGTTTCCGATGGTGGCACTCGTGTTCGGTGTGACCGCGATTCCTTTCGTGAAGCACTTGTACGGCAGTGCCGTCCTGCTGAATTCAGTGTTCATCATCGTGATCAATACCGGTATGTGCCTTGCCGCAGTCTGGCTCTATCACACACGCACCCCAAAATAGTGTGCGAAGCACGCAGACCTGCCACTGCCGCGACAGCGCTTGTCCTCGCCACGCCTGCCGCAGGTACAGAACGAGCTGGAGTAATACGCTCGCACGGTCCAGGCGCGGCGCTTACCGCTTTTTGCCCTTTCTGTCCTTCTTCTTCGGCTTGTCGGCCTCGAGCGCAGGAAGACGCGCAGCCAATTGCCGGACGGCGGCGTCGCTCATCGACTCCAGCGCCAGCAGCCCGGCGCGCAGAATCGTGGAGCGCGCTTGCTTCTTGCTGGCGGCGGGCAAGCATCGTTCGGCGATTGCAGCGAGGCGGGCGAGATCGCCCTCGCCCATCGCGACTTCCTTGCTGATTTCCGCTTCGCGCTCGGGCAGAACCGGTGCGCTCGCGCGTGCCGGCTTTGTGGGCAGCCGACGACGAATGGAGGCGTCTTCGTTCTGAAGCGCGGAGCGCAAGGCGGTTTCGACGTTTCGGTGGGTAGTCATTTTGGCCTCGCGAGCAGTCTGAGCAGCGCGTCGGTAACCCGAGCGACTTCTTGCTGGGCGATTTCGGCGGCTTTGCCGAGGTCCAGTACCGAGCCGCCGACTGCGGCACTCTGGGCGAAGGCGTTGCGCTGCGACAGGCCGACCCGGAGCACCGGCAACTCGAACTCGCGCAGCAACTGGATGACCGAACTCGACAGCGCAGTGCGTTGGGCGCGGTTAACGACGATGGCACCGCTGAGCTTGGGACGCTTGCGCATGGCCTGGAGCACCAGGCGCTCGACCGCGCGGGCAGACCACAGGTCCGGCGGGCTGGGTACCACCGGCACCAAGGCAACATGGGCACGCGCGAGCGCAGCCGCTACATGCGGGTGCTCGATGGACGGCGGGCAGTCGATGAGCACGATGTCGAGTCCGGTGGCGAAGGCGTCGATGGCCTTGGCGATCGCGTCCGCATCGCCGGAAAAACCCTTTACCACCGCAGGGAAAGGAGAATCCG
>NZ_WTVM01000159.1 GCF_012910885.1 Azoarcus taiwanensis
AGGACAGTGAAACGTGACCGCGCCGATGATAGTGCAGATTGCCTGTGCGAAAGTAGGTCATCGTCAGACTAACCACACTCACTCACCCCCGCGTCCAAAAGACCGGGGGTGAGACCGTCTACAACAACAAATACATCTCTCAGTGACGGGCAGCGAACGCTCGGGCAAAATGGGCGCTGGTCCGTATTCAGGTTTTGCTCATGGAATTCGACATCGTCATCGTTGGGGGCGGGCTCGCCGGCGCGAGCCTTGCTGTGGCCTTGCGCCAATCCTCCTGGCGAGTGGCAGTTGTCGAGGGCGCGGTGCCGGTGAGGGCTGAGGGCTGGGATCAACGCATCTACGCTATCAGCCCAATTAACCAAAGCTTTCTCGAAGAGCTTGGCGTGTGGCAGCGGCTGGACGCATCCCGACTCACCCCTGTTTCGGAAATGCTGGTGTTGGGTGACAGCAATGGCAGCCTTCGGTTTTCCGCATATGATGCAGGAGTGGGGGAACTCGCCTGGATCACCGAGTCGAGCTTGCTTCAGCTCGAGCTCTGGGAAACGCTTAAACGCCAGCACAATGTAAGGGTCTTCTGTCCTGCAAAACCTTCCTCCCTCTCAATTGGCGATGCCGGCGCCGAGTTGGTTCTGACTGATGGTGTGCGACTGAGGTCGCGGCTGGTTGTTGCCGCCGATGGAGCGAACTCTTGGGTCAGACAGCATGCCGGCATTGAGGCCGATTTCACACAGTACGACGAGGTGGGTGTGGTGGCCAACTTTCGTTGCGCCGAAGGGCATCGGAACACCGCCTTTCAGTGGTTTCGGGATGGCTCGATTCTGGCGTGGTTGCCTTTGCCTGGGGACCGGATTTCAATCGTGTGGTCAGTTGCGACGGAAGAGTCGGAGCGGCTGCTTGCCTTGAGTCCCGAGGCTTTTTGTGAGTCGGTCGCTGCGGCGGGGGACCGGCGATTAGGCAGGCTGGAACTGGACTCCGCTCCCGCGGGCTTTCCGTTGCGGCTGATGCGGGTCTCGGAAGTGGTTCGGCACCGGTTAGCGCTTGTCGGCGATGCGGCTCACGCAATACACCCCCTATCGGGGCACGGTATCAATCTGGGCTTCCAGGATGTACGGGCGCTTTCCGAACGCTTGTTACGTTTGCCGCAATGGCGCGACCCAGGTGATCTTCTCGTGCTGCGCTCCTATGCGCGCGAACGAGCTGAAGAGCCGTTTCTGGTGCAGTACACGACACACGCGCTAAACCGCCTGTTCAAAATGCGCGACCCACTCACCTCCCTGGTGCGCAATGTCGGTATGAACCTGACCGAACGAGTACCTGTCCTAAAGAGTGCGCTGATCCGTTATGCGATCAGCGGGAAGTTCTAACCCTGGAGAAACGTATGTCCCACTTTCCTTTGCGGTCGCTGCTCGCGAGCGCGTTGTTCGTCGCATCGTCCGTTACGTTTGCAGATGTCGGCTCAGTGCGTCAAGGCGTCGAAGCTTTCGTAGGCGCGCCGGTCGTCGATTCCGTGAGCGAGACGCGTTTTGGCGGTCTTTACGAGGTGGTACTGCGCAGTGGCGAATTGGTGTACACGGATGCAAATGTAAGCTTCATCGTTGATGGTCGAATCATCGACACCGAGACCCGTCGCGATGTTACGCAGGCGCGGCTCACCGAGTTGGCTTCGATCGATTTTTCTGCGCTTCCGTTCGATCAGGCGATCAAGCAGGTACGGGGCGACGGCAGTCGCGTGATCGCATCCTTCGAAGACCCCAACTGCGGATTCTGCAAGCGCTTGGCGCAGGAATTGGAGCTGATTGACGATGTCACGATCTACACGTTTCTCTACCCGATTCTGAACGAAGATTCGGTGCGCAAATCGCGTAATATCTGGTGCGCCAGCGATCAGGCTGCGGCGTGGAACGAATGGATTCTTCGCGGTGTGACGCCGCCCGACGTGAGTTGCGACAGTTCGAGCGTGGATGCGAACGTCGCCTTCGGCCAGCAGATGCGGATTCATGGCACGCCGACAATGTTCCTCGCTGACGGTCGACGTCTCGGCGGTTACATGCAGGCACCTCAACTTGAGCAGGCGCTGTCCAGTGTGATCGAGTAGGGGCGAATCCCGAGTCTCTTTTCGCTTATCGGCACCCAGTGTGCCGCTACTCTATTGGTGGAACGATGAGAAGCGGTGCTTTAGAGCCTGCCAATCTTCGGTCCGGCGCAGCCTCTCGGCCAAGCGATCAAAGGAGCCTAGACCGGCGACAACGGTCGCATCTGGTGGCGCTCAAGGGGTGTGTCCGTTTGGCAGGAGCACCCACATGCGTCCTTGCTGACGCATGCGTCCGGCCAGTGCGCCTGCATCGTCGCCGAAGCCCCAGAAGAAATCCGCCCGGACCGGGCCTTTGATGGCGCCGCCAGTGTCTTGTGCGACCATCAGACGACGCAGAGGTCGGTCGCTAAGGGGAAAGGTCGTGTCGAGGAAAACGGGTGCGCCTAGCGGCGTGAAGCGCGGGTCGATGGCAAGGCTGCGTTCGGCGGTCAGAGGGTGGCCTTGGGCGCCGATCGGGCCCCCGTCTGACGGGGGCAGTTCCCGGAAGAAGACGTAACTGGGGTTGGTGTCGAGTAGCTCCTTCAGCCGGTTCGGGTTGCTCTTTGCCCATGCCTTGATTCCCTGCATCGAGGCGTTTTCCAGGGTGAGCTCGCCCTGATCGATCAGCCAACGACCTATTGAGCGATAGGGGTGGCCGTTCTGGTCTGCGTAACCTATACGAACCCGCGTACCGTCCGGCAGACGTACTTGACCCGAGCCCTGGACCTGCAGAAAGAACAGGTCGATCGGGTCGGACGCCCACAGCAATACCGGTGCGGGCAAGAGGTCGCCAAGCTCGGTGAGTTGTGACCGGTCCCAATACGGCACGATGCGGTTTTCCACCAGGCGACCACGCAAGCGCATGCCCCGCAGGTCGGGATAGACATCGCCGAGGTCGATCGTGAGCATGTCCTCGGGTACGCCGCGGATCGGCCAGGCGTATTGCGTCGACGGCTGGCGGCTTCCTTCGATCAGTGGCTCGTAGTAGCCGGTTACCAGACCTTGGCGGCCACCGTCGGGGTTGACGGTGGCCCACGGCGTGAAATGCGCTTCGAAGAACTGACGTACCGCATGTGTCGATGGCGTGGCGCCGAGTGATTCGGCGGCGGAGCATACGGATTGCCACAGAGACTGACGAATGAGTGTCGAACAGGAGCTGCGCAAGGCCGGCCAGGCCTGCGCATGATCGTCGTGATTCCAGCCCGCGAGGTCTGCCCAGGATGCCATCTGCAGCGGTGGCGCTGGCTCGCGCTCAGGTTCGGGCTCGGCGATCGTCGGACACGTCGGGCATGCCGGACAGGTTGTTTCGGGGCAGGGTGCCGGGGCGGTGCGGCTTGCGCATGCGCTCAGGCCCGCGATGGCAAGGGCGAGAAGCGCGAGATAAAGGGCCTTGGGTGCTTGCATGTTGTCGTCGTACACTGCGTGGCGATGGGGCCGGAGTATACCGGGTCGCCAAGGAGGCTGGCATGTGGGTGATTTTTCTGGAGGCGGGCATCGCGCTGGCGCTGCTCCTCACGATAGTCTGGGCGACCTGGCCCAGACGCGGGAACGATGATAAGGACAGGAACAAAGATGACGTTGAGTGATCTGTCGCGGTTGGTGGCGCGTGCCGAAGATGTGCTGGGTAGGGTCGAAGCGCTGTTGCCCGCGCCGGCGGCCGCTCCCGACTGGCGGGCTGGCGTGGCGTTCCGATGGGTGCGCCGTCACGGGCAGGGCAGACTGTTGCCGGTGCGCAAACCGCACGCGATACGCCTCAAGGATTTGCGCGACATCGACGAACAGAAGGCGCGCATCGAACGGAACACGCGGCAATTCATCGAGGGGCGGCTGGCAAACAATGTGTTGCTCACCGGCGCGCGCGGAACCGGAAAGTCGTCTCTGGTGAAGGCCTTGCTGACGCAATACGCAGGCAAGGGATTGCGCCTGATCGAGGTCGACAAGAACGACTTGATCGATCTGCCCGAGATCATCGACCTGATCGATGGAAGGCCGGAGCGCTTCATTCTGTTTTGTGATGACCTGTCGTTCGAAGAAGGCGAAGCGGCCTACAAGGCACTCAAAAGCGTGCTTGACGGCTCGCTGGCTGCGGTGCCCGAAAACGTGTTGATCTACGCCACGTCGAATCGCCGCCACCTGATGCCGGAGTACCATGACGAGAACCTCATGGCGCGGCATGTGAATGGTGAGGTGCATCCGGCCGAAGCGACCGAGGAGAAGATCTCGCTGTCCGAGCGGTTCGGTTTGTGGATCTCCTTTTATCCGTTCAGTCAGGACGAGTATCTAACGATTGTTGCCCACTGGTTGCGTGTGTTCGGCCTGGACAAGCCTGCCATAGAGTCGGCGCGGCAGGATGCCCTGCAGTGGGCGATGATGCGGGGTTCGCGATCAGGGCGTGTGGCCTGGCAGTTCGCACGCGATCACGCCGGTTCGCGGTCGACAGGGTGATCCGATGAGTAAGCTGGTTAACGTGGCCGCAGGCGTGATTCGCGCGCCCGATGGCAGGTTTCTGCTGGGGCGCCGTGCGCCGGGTACCTTTTATCCGGGGTATTGGGAGTTTCCCGGAGGCAAGGTCGAGGGCGGGGAGTCGCCGGCAATGGCGCTTGCCCGCGAGTTGCACGAGGAGCTCGGAATCATCGTGGACGAATGCTGGCCGTGGCTGGTGCGCGAACACCACTACGAGCATGCACGGGTACGGCTGCACTTCTTCGAGGTTCCGCGTTGGCATGGTGAGGTAAATGACCATGTGCACAGTGAGCTGGCCTGGGCCTTGGCGGAGGAATCGGTGTGCGAGCCGATGCTCCCAGCCAATGGGCCGATCTTCAAGGCCTTGCGTCTGCCGCGTTTCATCGGCATCACCCACGCGGCCGAGATCGGAATCGAACCACAGCTGAAGGCGCTCGAGGCGGCGTTTGCAAGTGGGCTGGAATGCGTGCAGATACGCGAGCCCGGCATGAACGAGGCGGCGCTCGGGCGCTTCGCGGCTGAAGTGTCGGCGCGTGCGCGTGAGCATCGCGCGATCGTGCTGATCAACGCGTCCCCTCAGCTCGCCCAGCGGCTTGGAGTCGATGGGGTTCAACTCAACAGCCGGGCATTGATGCAGTGTGAGCGCCGGCCGAATCTCGAATGGGTAGGCGCGTCCTGCCATGACCGCGAGCAACTCGAGCGGGCTGCCCGGCTTGGTGTCGATTTCGCCCTGCTCGGGCCGGTCCGCGAGACAACGACCCACCCGGCTGCGAGGGGTATCGGTTGGCAGCGTTTTACCGAGCTGGCCTCCGGTCTGCCCATGCCGATTGTTGCACTTGGTGGGCTGGGCGTGGACGACTGGCTTGCTGCCAGAAGTGCCGGCGCGCACGGCATCGCTGCGATCAGGGGTGCGTGGCGTTCGGCGGGCAGATATCCGCGTTGACCGGCTCGATTCGCGGAATTCGGCTTGCGGCCGAAGCATGCGACGAGGACAGCTCGATGGCGGCGTGGCGAGCGCGGATTGTGCGCTTGCGCTCAGTTCAGCGTGTCGTTCCCCTGCTCTTCGCTGTCGGGTGCTGCGGTTGGTACGCGATAGGATTCGGAAGCCCAGGCGCCCAGGTCGAGCTGCTTGCAGCGCTCGGAGCAGAATGGACGCCACTTGCTTGATGGCGCCCAGAGCACCGTCTTGCCGCACTGCGGACACTTGACCGAGGGTGTTTTGCGCGTCACAGGCTGCAAAACGTCAGCTCGAACGCCACGTCGCGTTCGACGGTACGAGGTCGAGCGATCGTTTCGGGGCGCATGAAGCGAATGCTCAGCGCATACTTGTTGGCGCTGATCTCGGGAATGGCCGCCTCGCTGGATGCAAGCCGGAGGCGCAGCATCTGAGCGCTGCGACCGCTCATGGTAAGTTGGTAACTGCCGTTGCTTGCCAGTTGCGGCTCGGGATGACCGCTCGCGCGGAGCAGCCGCAGCACGATCGTCAGCCCGTCGCGGATTGGCAGCATCGGTTGAATCCAGGCTTCAAGGTCACCGCGTCGCGCCGCCGGGTCTCGATTCAGCCAGAAATGATAGGAGGGCAGGTCGAACTCGCATACGCCTCCCGGGATGGCTGCCCTCGACCGGATTGCCATCAGCCACTCGTTCTCGCGCAGGTATTGTCCGATCTTGCCGGCCATCGCGAGCAGTGAAGCGGAGGCCTGCTCGATTTCGTAGAGTGCGCCCGACAAGGCCTCTTCGGAGATTTCTGGATTATTGCGGAAGGACATCAGGATCTGCCGCTGCCGCTCGAGTTCCTGCATCAGGTCGACCTTGAGATCGGCCCGGCCAGCGACTTCGAGCACCTCGAACAGCGTGATCAGCGCGACGTGGTGATCCTGGGGTGCATCGCTTCGGTGGAAGTGACCAAGCTTGCGGTAGAGATCCTCGAGCCGCAACAAGGTGCGAATGCGCTCGTTGAGAGGATATTCGTAGCTGATGATCACCGCGTCGCTCAAAGAATCTCTATTGCAGGTTGGCAGGGTGGCTGTCCCCTGGGTCAGCAGCGCGTCGGACCGGTTGTCGATTTGCCGCCAGGGAGTGGGTCCCCTCGATCGCGAAGATGATAGCACAGCGCCTGGGGGCGCTATGCCGTATGCCCAAGACAGTCAGACGGCCGAGGCCAGGCGGCGGTATGTCTGGTCCAGAGCGCAGACACGGGCCTCGAGCTGCGCGAGCGTACCACTGTTGTCAATCACGTCGTCAGCTGCTGCCAGCCGTTGGTCGCGTGTTGCCTGGGCAGCCATGATGGCACGGACCTCCTCTTCCGCGAGGCCGCTGCGTTTCATGACGCGTGCAAGCTGAAGCTCGCTCGGGCAGTCCACGACACATATACGGTCGCAGCGATCACGATAACGTTCGGACTCGATCAGGAGCGGAACCGAAAGAATCACGTAGGGGGAGTCAGCGCGCAGACAGCGCTCCTGACTCAACTGACCGATGAGAGGGTGGAGAATGGTTTCCAGGCGCTTGCGTGCACTGCTGTCCTCGAACACCAGAGCTCTCATGGCGTTGCGGTCCATCGCGCCGTCCGGACCCCGCATGGCGGGGCCGAAGGCCGCGACGATGAGCGGCATCGCTGCGCCGTTCGCACCGGTGAGTTCGTGAGCGATGGCGTCGGTGTCGACCACCTCGATTCCCAACGCCGCGAAGGCATCGGCAGCGGCACTCTTGCCGCTACCGATGCCTCCGGTCAATCCGACGATGAATGGGTGGTTGTGCGTCATTGCTGACATGACTCGCGTGCAGCCTGTCTTGAAGCAGGAGGAAGTCGAGCAAGGATCTGTTCCATGACATCGGCGGGTGCGGTGAATTCCAGGCGGTAGCTTGCCGGGTTACGGGTCGTTATCTCTGCTCCGGTGACCCTCAGTCGCTGCAGATCGGCAAGATGCTGTCTTGCGGCAGTTTCGGTTCTGAACAAGCCAAGCGAGATCGAATGCTGCTCCGGACCCGCGTCGCGGACGACGAACAGATCGGATACCCCGAGCTCACGCAATTGCTGTGCGCGTTGATCGGCAGCTTGTCGGTCGGCCGCCGGTGGTATGC